>NZ_JALQDT010000078.1:0-85515 GCF_023631085.1 Caballeronia sp. INML1
AGTGACGGATTTCGCCGCCGGCCTCAAGTACGCCCGAGAACTCGGCGAATGACTTGTGTGTAATCGCATGCGTTTAGCCGCCTTACCGCATGATCATCCTCATGCGGGCTTGTCTTCGCTGATGCGCGTCACATCGACAGTTGAATGAGCTTTCGGTGCGCGAATTTCACAGCTAGAACTTCCGCTCCAGGCCGTCAAGCCTCGTTCGCCCTTCCCGGAAGCCGACGTTTGATTGCGCCGCATCGCGAACGACAGCTACGTGGCGAACTGCAGCCGCACGAAGGATGAACGGCGAAGGTCGCCAAAGGCCGAATCAGGTGATTTGATAACGTCCTTGGCCTCGATAGGTTTCACTTAATTCGCCGAGCAAGTCGACTGAAGGTAATCGCCGCGCAGATTCTCCGCGGCGATCGCAGAATGCCTTATTGGCTCGCATCCTCGCCTTCCGCCCCAACGCTTTGGGCAGGGCTTTCAACAGGTGCAACACTCTCAACCGGTGCTCGTGACTTACGGGCCGGACCCGTGCCGAGAGAGCGAGCACGTTTTGTCGCTGCGCTCTGAGCGACCTTCGTCGCCGCCGTTGACTTTTTCGCAGCTGCTCCTTTCTTGGCGACTGCGCTTTTGTTCGCCGCTGCCCCTTTCTTGGCAGCAACTCGTTTCTTCGCTGCAGGTCCCGTCTTCGTAGTCGCTCCCTTCTTCGCTGCCGTCGCCCTTTTCGACGCCGCTTTCTTCCCGACCGGCTTTGCCGCGACCACTTTTACGGCCTTTTTCGGTGCTGGCTGCTTCGCAATTGCACCCTTTTTCGCGGTCACCAGTGCGCCCGCGTTGCTCGCTGCACTGTCCTTCTCAATCAGGAGCGCACTACGATCCTTTGCGCTCGAAATCCAACCAGGTGCGCGACCGAATCCGCTCCATGTCAATCCCGAGACCGGATCGCGATACAGAGCGGGCTGAGGTCCTTTGCGTGCGGCTGTCCTGCGCTTTTCCGACACCTTCGCGCGAACAGGCGCCTCACCAGCACCCGCCGCGAGGAACGCGGTCCGATCGCTTGCATTCGCAATCCACGCCGGCGCCCTGCCACGGCCACTCCAGCTCGCACCGGTCTGCGGATCAACATACTTCGCTGAACCCGCTTTTCCCACTGCGTTTGCTTTGGTCTTACCTGATGCCTTGCCAACAAATCCGGCGACGTCATCGATCGAAATCTCATGATGCGCCATCAAGTCATGAATCTGCTTGATCACGCCGCTCGCAGCCTTGGCTTTTAAAGCTTGCGCCTGAGCTTCGAGTTTTTTGATCCGCGCTTGAATCGCTTCTAGCGTCGCCATTGCCCTCTCCTATTCCGAAAATACTCGCACTATGCCACGGGCCCGCGGCAATGGGCTAGCAGCGATCGTCTAATCAGCATCTAAAAGAATGGAGAAGGCGCGCTTCAAGACGGCTTTTCTGCTTGCAGATGTTGGCGAAGCGCCAGCTTCGCGTTAGATTAACGATTGGCAAATTCAGTATATCGACTTTATGCGCACCGACGAGTGGCTCTCTGATCCTGAAACAGCCTATGCGCAATGGCAGCGAGCGGAAGCCACCGGCGCCGATCGTCGTGCCTTCGCGGATCAATCAATCGTCCAGCATTGCTCGATGTTTTCGCGATTCAATGACTATCTGTCGACCCGTGGGCAATGCGTAGCCACATTCGGTGCCGATCACATCGATGCATTCTTTAGAGAACTCGCGCGCGACTGTCATCCGGGAACCACGACTCGCTATCGATATCTGAAGCTCATCGATCGACTTGCCCGACATCTCGTTGCGCTTGAATTGCGCAAAGAGAATCCCGCCGCCGACTTGCTTGCGCGAGAGAACTGGCCCGAGGATGAACCGACGCCAATCTATCTATCTGAAGAGGACGACAAGCGCCTGCAGGCGGTGTGTCGGACGACGACTTGTGCATCCGCGAAAGAGTTGCGCAATACGGCGGTCGTCGCGCTCTTTCTCGGGTGCGGCGTCACGGCGGCGGAACTGAGTCTTCTCCGCGTCGCGGACCTTGACATGGAGGACAAGCGGCCTAGCCTGCTCGTTGAGAAACATGGTCCGCGGCTCGCCAGACGCGTACCGATCGACAGTTTCGCCACTGATGTGCTGCGCGCGTACTATGAGGCCCGGAAAGCGATTGTTTGCGCGACGGACTGGCTTTTCGTGGCAACGGCCGCAGGCAAGCCTATGAAACCCGACACCTTGGTCAAGTGCGTTCGCACGGCGCTCGAGGCTGCGGGGCTATCGGCCGCAGATGAAAGCCCTCGCCTCCTACGCAATACCTATGGAAGGCGCCATCTCGCCGCGGGGAAAACCAATGAGCAGGTCAGCAGCCTGCTCGGCCTGTCGAGCCACCGAACCGTGACGCGCCTTCGGTTCACGCTTAACGCTGCAGCTTGTGTCGAAGGCTAAACAACGAACGAAACGAAAACATGACGAAAGATGACAAGAAGGTCCTCGACGATCAGATCCGGCGATGGACAACCGAAACGAACAACCTGGCCGGGAAGATCGCGGTGGCAAAGGGCACGAAGGGCACGAATTACGCACTGTTGCTCGTCATGCCGCAAGGGACTATGAAGACGTCCGCGAACCGATTGCAGAGGATGCACTGCGCGTCATGAATCAGGTTGGCCCAAGGGCTTCAACATCGAAATCTTCAACCGATCGAAGTAAATCGAAGCGATATGACGCGTTTCTAATCGACTAGCGCCGGTTCTGGCTCGTCGGGATTCTCATCTCGAGGCGGCGGCTTCAATCCGGCGAGCGCACGGTATCTCAGATGCTGCTCCATGAGCAACAGGCGGATTTTTTCCATGGCGACCAACTGTCCGAGGTTCTCCTCTTCCCATGCCCGCCGGACCGAGTCGAAGTAAGTTTCAATCTCTCCCATGGTCTGGCGCGCCTGCGCAAGTTCGAGCAGCATGCGCTCAACGTCTGCGTTCCCACGGTACTTCTTCCATAGCACCCGCCCCTCGTCGACGCCGACAGGTTCGAAGCGGGGAAGCGTGCGTGTCTTCATGGGCGCCGGAGTAAACGTCTGCACAACATTAAGTGAACGCGCGCTCATGAGATGCAGCGCGAATGGCGTGACGCGGTGCACTGCGTGCGCGCCCTTCCGTCGAGCGGCCCAATCAAGTGAGATTCGGCGGAGAGCTTGGGCAACATCTTAATGTTGATCAAGACAGTTCGTGTCTTGTTCTGAGGATGGCACGCCTTTTTGAAGTCCGGTGGCTAGCTGGCTCGCGAGTGCACTGAGGAAAGGGTGCGCTCGTCTCTGCGGATCGAGTCCGCTGACTGTGGATTTTGCAGGGCTTCCTTGACTTCTCGAGTAGATGAATAGGATCAGAGATCTGCCAAAACAACGGCGCAGGTATTCAACCCTCCAATCCTTTCTTCCGAGCCTACATGCCCTATACCATCGATCCCTTGAGCATCCAGTTCACCGAGACACGACATGGCGTCAACGCGACGGCCCGAATTCTGTTCGATGGGAAGAAGGTCGGCACCATCCACGACCACGCCGAACGGATCGTCACTGACGTGACGTTCAGCACGGGGGAAGACCGTGCCGCATTTGCGAGTGAAGCACGGCGCAATCTCGCCACGGTGTTCGGAAAGGCCACCCATCACGATAGCGCCTTCATCTCGGAATACGCGCGGGCCTTATTGCAACAAGCCGAGGAGGAACTGCTGAAGCAGTCGCAAGACGATCACATATCGGATGACCGAGCATGACAGATCGATACGCCATGGGAGACTGGACGTCGATTTGGGGAAGTGAACCCTATCTGATTCATCGCCTCGTGCTCGATCTCCAGTCTAGGTGCGTTATCGCGGGCCAGGACCGGTACAGGAGGCGGCGCACGCCAATGAGCTTCGCAGATCTCGCTTATGTGCAAGAAATGCTCGACGAAACCTTTGATGACATCTGGTCGTCATCTGTCGAGTATCAATTCGAGCTTAGGAGCGACATCCCTGCTTGGGCGCTTGAAGCGTGGACGTGGCCACGCGAACATCGCGAGGAGAGTGGATGCAATACCGACGAATCGCGTGAAGAGCCGCTGCAAATCGATCAGTACGGTTGCCGGTTCAGTGTCACTCCAGTGCTCCTCTCATACAAGGGAGAGCTGGATTAGCCGACTTCCTGCTCAACGGGCCGCGCGTACCGAGGCGATCATCCGATCCAGACGCTGGGTGGCTGCCAAGACTTGGCCGAATCGCGCCTCTCTCATCTGGCGGTCGTACTCATTGATGATCGTGGTCAGCGACTGGACAAATGTCTCGTCGAAGTTCCATTCGCCGGTTGCCTTGCCTGCATCGAGGATCGCGAGCACAGCTTCTTCGACTTGACGAACGAACGACAGGTCGAGCACACCGTGTCCTGCTTCGGTAAGGAAACTTGTCAGCAGGACCGTGTGCGCGAGGATGGTCGTCTCGTGACTTCCGGCGCGGCCTCCTCGCGCCGATTCGAGCGCAATGCGTGGCTGCAGACAGAGCGCGTCGGCCTCCTGCCGCGGCATGGGAAGCAGAAACCGCTTCGATTGCGCACGCGTCGGTGTTTTGGGCGATCTGCGCTTTTTGGAGACAGGCATCTCGTCAGGTCTACCATTCGGATCGTGCGTTCACTGCAGCGCGATGCGGGAATCCGCCCCAGCAGCTTCGGAGATGATCGCAGGTCCGACGCTCATCGTCTGGCGATTGCGCTGTGCGTCGCGTTTCTCTTGCGCGGCCGAAATGAAGGTCAGGAGGTCGCGGTTCAGGTCCGCATCCTTCGCGCCTGGTCGCCACGGCACACATCCATGTTTTTTTCGTGTCTCCCGCGCCAGCGCCAGCGCATCTCGCGCTGCCTTTGCGCACTCGACGCTCACTTCCTCGCAAAGCGCGACAGGGTCGCCATAGTCGGCGAATGACCCGAGATCTTCACGTCCAGCATGTATCCTGGCCGGGAAGTCACGCAAGTCGGATACGACGCGATGGCCGAGTCGTCGCCACTGGATTTTTTCGGGAAACAGGAAAGCCGGCAGCATGGCGCTCTTGATGGCATCGCGGTTGCCCGTTCGGCTCAACTCGTCGCGTGCCCAGTCAGCACGATGCATCATGGCGCGGCAGACGCGGGCGTAACCCTCGAGCGAGATCGCCACTTCGAGGGCCGCATCGCGCCGCTCACGTCGATGAGTGACCCGGTCTTTCAACCCTTGCACCAACAGTACCACGATGGAACTGATGGCACTCGACATGCCGACAATGGCCAGCCACTGCGGCCAGTTGATCTGAGTCAGAAAAGCTGGAATCTGCTGCCATTGCTGCAATTGGGCCTGCCACATCGCGCATCATCCTCGTGAGCTTCGGAGCAGGAATTATAAGGAGTTCTGCGCGCGCTCCCGAGAACCAGCAAGGCGTTCCCGCCCGTCGTGTGTGCTTTATGCGACGCGATCGCTAATTGACGGTCAGTCCGTATTGCGATTTGCCTGTACGCGTGCTCCCGCGCATGGCGGATTTAAGCGGCTAATCAAGAAAGGTAAATCCCTTTGTGGCCAACTTTCTTTCCGCGCTATGCTGGGTTCTCGCGCACGAGATAATGGAGACACACAAAAATGATCTTCTATCACCACGGTGCAGCGATTCAACCGTCGGTCACACGCGTCGGACGAACCTATGTCGCCCGCGCCTCTATCCTGGAACGCGATGGCCACGCCACCTCGTTGGGCGATCTCGGTGCATTCGCAAGCAGGGATGGTGCATACCGATTCGCCATCCGATGCGCATTCGCGTTTGTCGACGGGCAGACGCCGCCGCTTCCGCCATTCGAAATGGATGCGCGCTATTCGCGCGGGCTAAGCACGAACCCTTCGGCATGAATCAGCCGGCCACCGAGCTACGCCGCGAGTCGGTGCTCATAGTAGAAGCGGTCGCGGTCGTCCAAAATGGCGTAGAGCGCGTCAAGATTTGACGGGTTCGGATTCAGCCACGCCTGAACATTCTCCGGTTTGACCGGCACGATACAACGGTCGTGGCCGGCAGCAGCGACTTCCACCGGCGGTTCGTCGGTGATGGCCGCGAACGAAAGCAAGTCCGGCTGATCCTTCGCCGTCCAGCGCGACCACAAACAGGCGACCAGCATGTCACCGCCCGAGTCAGGCTTGAATTCGAGGGCGACATTTTCGTCTTTCTCGCCGGGAGCAAGCGCTCGCCCTTCCATACGTGCGCGGCTCACATTCTCGTAAAAGCGGTTCACGATCATGATGCCGTGGGAATAGCCGAACAGCGGTCGCCAGAAGCCCGAAAGACTGTCGACACGGCAGTTGTACGTCCCGGGGAAACGCGTATCGTAAATGGCCGGCTTCCCGGCAATGCGGCACTGATACCGCATCGGCTTCACGACGTACTTTCCGTTTTCAACGACGAGCACGGGCGCGTAGTGACCCGGGAAGATGCGCGAATCCCGCGGCTGTCCTTCGGTTCGCTTGAGATCTTCGAGGCGGCGCAGCGCTGCGTCGATCTTGTCGGTCGCAATGCGCTTGCTCCCGGCGGCCGCCTTTGTGGTCTTGCCCTGCAGGGAACGCTGCGCATCGGCGAGGCGAGTTCGCTGCCTGAAGAGCTCCTGCTCCAGACTGGTCGCCTGCTCCGCATTGTAACGATCGATGAATGCCTTGATCTGCCGTTCATCGTCATTCTGCGGATTGAGAAACGCGTCTTCCATCGCCTTCGGGATCTTCGCCTTGCTGCCCTCGGCACGCTCCCAGAAGAGGCGCGCAAACTCCCGGATGTCCATCTGCGCGCCGAACATCTTCACGTAGCGTCGATAGTCCGCCTGAATCTGCGCCGAATAACACATCTGTCATCGTCTCCTGTTTCGTTGCCTGGCCGTGTCACAGCGATTCGCGGCAGAGCCGCATCATCTTCTGGACGACCGTGCTCGCATGATTCAGCCCCATGTCGCCGGTGAAGAGCGCCTGCACATCCGATTGGCGAACCGCAATGCCTGCTTTCTTCAGATCGTGGCGAGCGATCTTGAACGCCAGTTGGCCGATCCGAATGCGCTCAAGCCAATGCATCATGACGAGGTTGCGCTTAAGCCAGATGCGGCAGCTCTCCACGACGTGATCCACTCGCCATTCCTGCGTCAGCGCGTACGAAGCGGCCACGGTTGCCACCAGAAAGCACAGCAGATCCGATCGCGCGCCTGTTAGTTCGTCAATATCGGGCTTGCTCATTTCGCTCCTACTTGGTCCCAACCTGCCAGCCGTCAAGATGCACGTGCGGACGAACGCGGGACTTTTCAACAACGTGGACTTAACGTCGCTCGCCGCAGCGCATTCCTGTGCCCACGCACGAACCGTCGCACCGGGCACAGAATCGGCAACCCCGCACGCTATCTTCGACCTTCCAGCCATTGAATTCTTCAACGTCATGACCGTCCGGAGGAAGCGGCTCGCTCGCATTGCCGCGTCAATCGTTGCGCGCCGGACGCCCCGGGTACCTTGGCGACAAAGGTCGCGGCCTCGGCCACGGGTGTTTCCGAAGCATATCCATCGGTCGGCCTGCACGGGAGTATGTAAGACGAAATTCACTGCTTCAACTTTTGCGCTACACTACTGTATAAATATACAGTGATTGATCAACCCCTTCCACCATGGCCGCCCTGCCGCAACACATCGAGACAATCCATGCGAGCCTCTGGCGCGGCTCGGAACTCGCGCGCGCCTACGGCAAAACCGTCGACACCGGCTACGCAGCCCTGTCGGCGGAGCTGCCGGGCGGTGGCTGGCCCATCGGCGCCTTGGTAGAGCTGCTGGTCCAGCAGCCTGGCATTGGTGAGATGCGGCTGCTAAAGCCTGCGCTCGTGGCCGCGAGCAAACGGCCGGTCGCGCTACTCCAGGCGCCGCACGTGCCGAACAGCCTGGCGTTTTCGTATCTGGGCCTGCCGCTGGACAAGCTGATGATGCTGCGCGCGCCCAAGACGGCCGACGCACTGTGGTGCGCCGAGCGCGTGCTGAACGCCCGAAGTTGCGGCGCGCTGCTCTTCTGGCAACAGCACATCCGATCTGAGGCCTTACGGCGATTGCATCTCGCGGCACAAGCGACGGAAACCTTACTGATTCTGGTTCGACCGCTTGCCGCCGCCCAAGATTCTTCGCCCGCCGCATTACGGCTGGCGGTGCGGCCCGCCGACAGCGGCATCGTCGTCGATGTCGTTAAGCGACGAGGGCCCATCCGAACCGACCAACTGTCCATCCATCTTCAACCGTCTCCGATTCTGCTCAGCCCTCATGGCCGTGTTCGTCGCAATCTTCCTGCCCCGGCTTTCGCTGGAGGTGTTCCGTCCGAGATGGTCGTCTCCGACTGAACACGGCTGTGTGGTGCTCGAGCGTGACAAGGTCATCGTCCTCGACCAGGCAGCCAGAGACGCAGGGGTGATGGTGGGCATGAAGCGCGGCGGCGTCGCGACGCTCATGGCCAACGCGTTGATGTACGACCGCTGCCCAACCCGTGAGCTCGACGTGCAGCGCGAGGTCGCCTTCGCTCTACTGCGCTTCTCTCCTCAAGTGGCCGTGCGAGAAGAGGAAACCATCGTCGTCGACGTGACAGCGAGCCTTCGGCTTTTTGGCGGCATCGCGCAGGTTTGCCGGCAGATCCGAGAGGTGGTCAATGCGATTGGCGTAACCGCTCGCATGAGCGTCGCGCCAACGGGTCAAGGTGCGTGGCTTCTTGCCAAACGAGGTCGCCGGCGCGTGCTCAAGATGAGTTCGCTGGAACGCACGCTCGGCGAGTTGCCCTTCATGGTGAGTCCCGAAGTGCGGCCCTTCGCCGAGTGGTTCAACGGCCTCGGTTGCCGAGTGCTCAACGATATTCGACGCCTGCCGCGTGCAGGTCTCAAAAAGAGGTGTGGCGTGGACTTACTGGACTCTCTTGACCGCGCCTACGGCCTGTCGCCCGAACTTTATGAATGGCTCGAGTTGCCACCCTCCTTCAGCGCGCGCTCCGAACTGCCCGATCGCGTTGAACATGCTGAAGCGGTCTTGTTTTGCGCGCGACGACTGATCGTGCAGCTGTGCGGATGGCTGAGCGCGCAGCAGCTCGCGCTCACGCAGGCGACGATCACGCTCGAACATGAACGGGGCCGCCAGGCGATCGAGCCGACGACGATCGACATCGCGCTCGCGGAACCAACCTGGCATGAGGAGCACCTCGTGCGACTGCTCAAGGAGCGGCTCGGACGCATCGAGCTCGAAGCGGCCGTCATCGCGGTACGCTTGGCTGCTTCGAAAGTGCAGCCAGCCGAGCCGCCGAGCGACTCGCTTTTCCCCGATCCCGGCGGATCCACGCAGGATCACAATCGCCTGCTCGAACTGTTGGTGGCTCGTTTAGGTGCAGAGAATGTGTTGCGTCCCGCGCCGACGTCGGATCATCGCCCCGAACAGGCGAATCTTTGGGTCCCGGTCCAGGACACCGTCAAAGCCTGCCCGCCTCCTGCTGAACTGCCGCGGCCAACGTGGTTACTCGATACGCCTGTGCGGCTGATGATCAACAATCACCGGCCGTTTTATGGTTCACCGCTCAAGCTCGTCTCGACCGGCGAGCGTATCGAAGCCGGCTGGCATGACGGCGAACTGGTAACGCGCGACTACTACGTCGCGGAAGCTGCCGATAAGAGCTGCTACTGGATCTACCGTGAACGACCGAGCGTGAAGACCGAAGAAGTCCGCTGGTTTCTTCATGGACTCTTCGGATAATCGGTGGCGTCGCCGTGGATCTTTTCTCGTCGGCCCTACCCGACTACGCGGAGCTGTTCGCGTTCACAAACTTCTCGTTTCTGCATGGCGCCTCACACGGCGAAGAACTGGTGCTGCGGGCGTCGCAACTCGGCTACTCAGGCCTCGCCATTACCGACGAATGCTCGCTGGCAGGTGTCGTGCGCGCGCACGTCCAGGCGAAGGAAGAAAATCTCCCGCTGATCATCGGCTCCTACTTCCGGCTTGTTCATGCGGACAAGAGCCCGGCGTTCGGTCTCATCCTGCTCGCACAAAATCGCAACGGCTACGGCAACCTATCCGAGTTGATCACGCTCGGTCGCATGCGCGCAGCGAAAGGAGAGTACCTGCTCACGCCGCACGATCTTTCGAAGCCCGAGAAAGAGTTCGCGCATCTGCGCGGCATGCCCGACTGCCTGGCGATTCTTGTGCCGGAGTTCCCCGCGAAAGAAGATGCGCTCTCCGCGCAGGTGGAATGGCTCAACGAGACGTTTCCTGCTCGCGCATGGGTGGGCTTGATCCTGCATCAACGCGCGATGGATGACATTCATCGAGGTAGCGTCGAATACATCGCCGAGCAGCATCGCGTACCGGTCGTCGCGCTCGGCAACGTCGTAATGCACGTCCGCTCAAGAAAGCCACTGCAGGACACCATGACAGCGATCCGCATCGGAAAGCCCGTGGCCGAGTGCGGATACGATCTTGCGCCCAACGCTGAGCAACACCTTCGCTCGCGTCTGCGGCTCGCCAATCTGTATCCTGCGCACGCGCTGTCACAGACCCTCAACATCCTGGAGCGTTGCACCTTCTCGCTGGATGAGTTGCGTTACGAGTATCCCGATGAACTCGTGCCGGACGGCTTCACGCACGAGGCGTATCTGCGGCAGGAGACGTACATCGGCGCGCATAAACGCTTTCCAGCCGGCATCCCGCTTGAGGTTCAGCAGCAGATCGAGCATGAATTGCAGCTGATTCGCGAGATGCGCTACGAAGCGTACTTTCTGACGGTCTACGACATCGTGCGCTTCGCGCGCAGCCAGCACATCCTGTGTCAGGGTCGTGGATCAGCCGCGAACTCGGCCGTTTGCTACTGCCTCGGTGTGACGGAAGTCGACCCGTCGCGCGGCAATATGCTGTTTGAGCGCTTCATCTCCAAGGAACGCGGTGAGCCGCCCGATATCGATGTGGATTTCGAGCATCAGCGTCGTGAAGAGGTCATCCAGTACATCTATCGCAAGTACGGACGGGATCGCGCCGCCATCGCAGCGGCCGTCTCGACCTATCGGCCGCGCGGTGCGCTGCGCGAAACCGGCAAGGCGCTTGGCATCGATCCGCAGATCGTCGACAAGGTCGCGAAGAGTCACCAGTGGTTTGATCACTCGCAGGATCTATTGCGTCGCTTCGAGGAGTCTGGGCTTGACCCCGCCAACCCGCTCATCACGATGTGGGCGAAGCTTGCTGCCGAGATACTCAACTTCCCACGGCACCTATCGCAGCACTCCGGAGGCTTCGTCATCAGTCGAGGCAAGCTCACGCGGCTCGTGCCCGTCGAGAACGCCGCGATGGCCGACCGCAGTGCGATCCAGTGGGACAAGGATGATCTCGAGGCGCTGGGGCTACTGAAAATCGATGTGCTCGCGCTGGGCATGCTGTCCGCCATTCGCCGTACGCTCGATATCGTCTCCGAGCAGCGCGGCGAACGCTTCGAGATGCAGGACATCCCGTCAGAAGATCCTGCGACATACGAGATGATCTCGCAGGCCGACACGGTCGGGGTTTTTCAGATCGAGTCGCGCGCGCAGATGAGCATGTTGCCACGCATGCAGCCGCGGACGTTCTACGACTTAGTCATTGAAGTTGCGATCGTGCGCCCCGGTCCAATTCAGGGCGGCGCTGTGCATCCTTATCTTCGGCGGCGTCAGAAGATTGAGCCTGTCACCTACCCGAGCGCTGCGCTGGAGACGGCGCTTGGCCGCACGCTCGGCGTGCCGATCTTCCAGGAGCAGGTGATGCAGGTCGCGATCCTTGCGGCAGGCTTCACACCGGGCGAGGCGGATCAGCTGCGGCGCGCGATGGCTGCGTGGAAACGCAAAGGCGGATTGCAGCAATACTACGACCGCATCGTCAACGGCATGCAGGAGCGTGGCTACGACAAGGCGTTCGCCGAGGCCATCTTTGAACAGATCAAAGGCTTCGGCGAATATGGTTTCCCCGAAAGTCACGCAGCGAGCTTCGCCCTACTCGTCTATGCCAGCAGCTGGCTCAAATGCCACGAACCCGCTGCTTTCCTCGCCGCGATGCTCAACTCGCAGCCGATGGGCTTCTACTCGCCCTCACAACTCGTGCAGGATGCGAAGCGCCACGGAGTCGAGGTGCTGCCGATCGACGTCACGATCAGCGGCTGGGACTCGGTGCTTGAGCGTCATGTCGATCGTGCGAAGCCAGTCGTCCGCCTCGGCCTGTCGTTACTCAAAGGGATGCGCGATGGAGTAGCGGAGCGCATTGAGAATGCGCGAGCCGTGAAGCCTTTCGCGAGCGTGAGTGACCTGGCGCGCCGCGCGCAACTCGATCGGCACGATCTCCAAGTGTTGGCGGGCGCGAACGCGCTGCAGTCGCTCGCTGGCAATCGCCGTGAAGCGCTTTGGCAATCGGTCGCAGCAGTGCCCGACCGGGACATCCTGGCCGACAGCCGGATCGATGACGAGACGCCAGAGCTTGGCGCGCCGTCTGAGGCAGAAGACATCGTCAGCGACTACAACGCAGCAGGCCTGACCTTGGGCCGGCATCCGCTTTCGATTCTGCGCCCTGTTCTGCTGGAACACCGGCTTATGCCAGCCTCAACGTTGCGCGGGTTGCCCAACGGAAGATTGGCGCGTGGCTGCGGACTTGTCACGGTAAGGCAGCGACCCGGCACTGCGAAGGGCGTCATGTTTGTCACCCTGGAAGACGAGACCGGCAATGTCAATGTGATTGTCTGGCCCTCGCTACTCGAGAAGCAACGAAAGGAGGCATTGGGCGCAGCGCTCCTCGCCGTGTATGGCACATGGCAGTGCGAAGGCGAGGTCCGACATCTCGTTGCGCAGCGGCTGGTGGACATGTCGCACCTGCTCGGCGGGCTCACGACCGTGAGTCGCAACTTCTGCTGAGGGCCGCCCGTCCGAGCCGAGTCGATGAAGCTGGTTGGGCCGGTCCCGCCGCTGTTCGAGTCGTGTCGCTTCGTGCAGCGCTCCGTCTGGCCGCGATTCTTTACGGCGCCTTGTTCGGCTGCGCCTGTCCGGTATCTTCTTTGATACGCCGCGACTTCTTCGGCTGTTTCGAAGCGGCTGTGGGCGCATCCGCCTTCTTCTTGACCTTCACTTTTGCTTCGGTTTTCGCATTCGCCTTGTCATCGGCCTTCGTGTCGGACTTGGTACCGGCGTTCATATCACGCTCCCCCGTCACCTTGCGAATTTTCTTACCGGTCTTATCGCTATTGGTTCCTTGGCCAACGTTGGCAGGCAACGCTCTGCCGACCTTTGTGCTTGCGCTTCGCTTCGCTGGCTTTGAAGTGGAAGCGTCCGACGAAGCGGCGACGCCGATGCTTGCGCTCTCAGACTCGGAGACACGCTCACGCTCAAGTTGAAGAATCGCCTCGTGCCAATAATGGTCATCACGTCCGGATTGGCGACCGTCACTCTCCCACAGCAGATAGGCACGGACGCGGATTTCGTCTGTAGTTAGCGCAGTAGGCATTGGAGTCGTATCAAAGTTGAAGTGCAGACAACATAGCAGGTCGTCTTCTGTTGCTCAACGCCGGGCTGCCTCTGCAAACCGACGCCTTATGGCTCCCGTCCCCAGCTGCTAAACCGCCGAGTCCTGATGGAATGCGCTTTGCTCCTTCCGTCAATCTCGCCTGGAGCGCACCGTGGCTAAGACTGCTAAGAGCCTCAACACCGAAAAGTCGGAGGGCCTCATTGGTAAATCGGTCAAGGACCGCTCCTCGCGAACGACCCTCTCGCGACGCCAGGCACGACGCGCATCAAGACGGGAGACGGCGACAGGGCGGACCCGGACCCATGCCAAACATCGACCTGATCGAGCTGAAAGGCGCGAAACTTGCCGTGCCCGCGGGCGCTGCTGTTCTTCAATCCGCGCGTCGCTGCGGGCAGTGACCATCGGCCGCAGCCGCACTTACTGATTGCGTCATGGCCTCGCCCCGCGACATTACTGCGCCTCCCCTCGCCCGCTATCGAAAGAAGCGGGACTTCAGTGTCACGCCCGAGCCGCGTGCGTCTACCACCGAGACTCCCCTCCGCGCACGCAAACTCAGCTTCGTCGTCCAAAAACACTGGGCGAGCCGTCTGCACTATGACTTTCGCCTCGAACTTAACGGCGTACTGCTCTCTTGGGCCGTGCCTAAAGGTCCCTGCTACGACCCCAGCAAAAAGCAGATGGCGGTGCGAGTCGAGGATCACCCAGTCTCCTATGCGGGCTTCGAAGGCACGATCCCGCCTAAGCAATATGGCGCCGGCAAGGTCATTGTGTGGGACCACGGAACGTGGGAGCCGGTAGGCGACGCCGCCAAAGGCATGGAGGTAGGCAAGCTCGTTTTTCGCCTGCACGGTGAGAAGCTTGCCGGCTTATGGGAGCTGGTGCGCATTTCCAAGCCGGGCGACAAGCAGGACCAATGGATGTTGTTCAAGAAGCGAGACGAGTGGGCTCGCCCGCTTGAAGAATACGACGTTATCAAGGCGCTGCCCGACAGCATCGTCGCCAATCCGCTGGGGCTTCTTGAAGAACGCGAGCCGAAGACAACCGCACGCCCGCGCGCCAAGGAGTCGAAGATCGACCTATCCGCCGCAGTGCCGGCCCCGCTACCGGCAAAACTCGAACCGCAGCTTGCCACACTGGCAAGTGCGCTTCCCAAAAGCGGCGACTGGATCACCGAGACGAAGTTGGACGGTTACCGCCTGCTGGCTCGAATCAACAAGGGTCGAGTGAAGCTCTTCACGCGGAACGGACACGACTGGACCGTGAAGTTTCCGGCCCTGACCGCCGCGATCAAAGAACTCCCGGTCGTGAGCGCGTGGCTCGACGGCGAAATTGTCGTACTCGAAGACGGCATCCCGAGCTTCTCGGCACTTCAGAATGCAATTGACGGGCGAAACAACCAAGCCATCGTGTTCTTCCTGTTCGATCTGATGTACCTGGACGGCGAAGATTTCAGGAGAGTGCCGGTTTGGGCACGGCGAGCGCGACTGGCTACGGTTCTCGAAAACGCAGGAGAGCAGCTTCTGTTCAGTCAGGACTTTAACGCACCTCCCGCACAGGTCTTCGCGGCTGCCGCCGGGCTAGGGCTGGAAGGTCTTGTGCTCAAACGGCGCGATGCGCCGTATGAGTCGGGACGCACGGAATCGTGGTTGAAGGCAAAGGCCCGACTCCGGCAGGAACTGGTCATCTGCGGCATGACCGGCCGCGGCGGTAAATCCGGCGAGGTCGGCAGCCTGTTGCTTGGATATTACGTGGGCGACAAGTTTCATGACGCGGGAAGCGTCGGCACCGGCTGGGACTCGAAGACCGCTCGAGATCTCTGGAATCGCCTGATTGGGCTGGAGATCGACGCGGCGCCCTTCGACGTGCAGGTTGCCAAGGCACGACGATGGTCCAGACGTGCTGCAGGCAGCGAACGGTGGCTCAAGCCGACCATGGTCGCCGAAGTGGAGTTCGCCGAATGGACAGGTGACGGTGTCATACGACAATCATCGTTTAAAGGTCTGCGCCTTGATAAGCCCGCACGCAGCGTCGTCCGAGAGGGAGGCAAGACGCAGCTGGCAGAGCCTTCGCCGCAGCTTAAGATCACTCACCCGGAAAGAGTCATCGATGCGTCGGCGGCGATTACGAAGGCCGACCTGGTTCGCTACTACGCAAGCGTAGCCGAGTGGATGTTGCCGCACCTAAAGGACCGGCCCGTAGCCCTGGTTCGCGCGCCCGAAGGTGTGGCGGGCAACCTGTTTTTCCAAAAGCATGTCGAGCGCACGGCTATGCCCGGCCTGACTGCGCACAATCGCGAACTTTGGCCCAATCATCCGCCGCTGTTGACAGTCGATACGGCAGACGCCTTGCTGTCCGCCGCGCAAATGAACACGATCGAATTTCATACGTGGAATTCAATCGTCCGCCAGCTCGACAAACCCGACCGGGTTGTGTTCGATCTCGATCCCGGCGAGGGCGTGAAATGGAACCACGTCCAGGAGGCGGCACTGCTCGTTCGCACGCTGCTGTCAGAACTGGACCTTGAGGCGTGGCTCAAGACGAGCGGCGGGAAGGGCCTGCATGTGGTCGTACCGCTCACTCCAGAGTTGGATTATCTGACGGTGAAGTCGTTCTCGCAGGCGTTCGTCCGACACCTTGCCAAGACGATTCCCGAGCGCTTCTCCGCGGTATCCGGGCCTGCGAATCGTTTGGGCAAGGTCTACGTCGACTATCTGCGCAACGGGAAAGGACAGACGACTGCAGCGGCATTCTCGGCGCGCGCCCGGCCGGGCATGGGCGTTTCCATGCCGCTCGCGTGGGAGCAGCTCACCGAGCTGAAGAGCGGCGCCCAATGGAATGTCCAGACGGCGCGCGAATACCTCAGTTTTCAGTCGCGGGACCCCTGGACGGATTTCTGGTCGACCGGACAATCTTTGTCGTCGGCGATCGAGCGTCTCGCTTGAGAACCGTAGGCTCGGCAAGTCAACTTACGCCATCGGCCCCTGCAGTGGATTTTCGCCGCCCCGCTTTGATCCGACGCCCGCACACATTCCTGCCCCGTTGAAAAGATGGCATAGGCAGAGCTCGCTCCACAACAACCGACGGCTTTCGCGACGCGACCTGGCTGCAGTGTTCATTGGTTGGCATCCTCTATGCGTGAGCCCGTGCTCGCAACGGATCAAAAATCGCAGCGTTGCTGGGAAACACCATGAGAATTCTCGTTCTGGACGACGATTGTGACTTTGCAAAGGGACTGGCCGCGCTCATCGAGCAGATGGTCACGAACCTTTCGTCGCATACGACTGTAAGACCGCACGCGCATTGGCGGGCAGCCTCCTCTTCGATGTGATCCGAGCCGACGTTGAACTGCCCGATGGCGACGGCCGCCACACCTGCGACGGGCTGAGAATGAAAGGGCATCGCGGTGTATCAAGAGGCGCTGCGATACCGCGCGAACGACCCGGTGCTTCTGTTCAACATCGGCGTGGCGCTTGAAGATTCCGGCCGCTTCCGCGAAGCATTGCAGTCATATGAGCGTTGCATCGAACACGACCCCGACTTCGCAGATGCCCACTTCAACGCCGCGCGCATCTATGAAGAACTGGGCGAGGCGACCCTGGCGATTCGCCACTTCAATCAGTTCCCCAGACTGGAGAAGCTCTAATAGGAGACGCTGATGACGATCGAAGCCGTTTGGTTCCTGATCGTCGGGGCATTGATGGTGCTAATGGCGCTAGGCCGCAAACTGGTCGAGCGGCTGCCGATGACCGGCGCAATGGTGTACCTCGTCGTCGGCTTCCTGCTTGGTCCGGCGTGCGCTGGGCTGTTGACGATCGACATCGAGCGCGACGTGCGCCTACTTCGCACGCTCACCGAAGCGGGACTTGTCGTGTCCCTTTTCGCCATCGGAATGTATCTGCGCGTGGAGCTCTCCGACCCGCTTTGGCGACTGACGTTACGCCTCGCCGGCCCCGCGATGCTGATCACCATCGCAATCATGTTCGCCGGCGCACGATGGGGTCTCGGGCTTGCCGCAGGCCCGGCGTTGCTGCTGGCGTCTGCGCTTGCACCAACCGACCCGGTTCTGGCCAACGAACTGCGCGTCGAGGAAGCCGGCGACGATGAGCCACTGCGCTTCGCCCTGTCATCGGAGGGCGGACTCAACGACGGCGCGGCTTCTCCGATGGTCTACATTGCGCTGGCGCTTTGCGGAGTCAGCAGTCTGGGCAGCGGAAACCCCTGGACGTTCGCCCTTGCGATCGCGTGGGGGCTGGCGAGCGCGCTCTTCTTCGGCTGGGCCTTGGGCACCGGGGTGGTCGTGCTAGTGACGAAACTGCGCACGAAGTACGATCATGCGCTGGGGCTGGAAGGCTTTCTGGCGCTCGGGCTCGTTGCCTTGGCCTACGGTGCGACGCTGATCGTCGATGGCTACGCCTTCATCGCAGTCTTCGCCGCCGGCGTCGCGCTACGGCGGCAGGAAATGAAGGCAACCGGTGACAAGCCGCCAAGCGAGGTCTCGACCGAGAAGCCCATCATGTTTTCCGCGATATACGCATGAGCCAGTTCCGGATCTTTGGCGGCTTCCTCCTGCTCGCCCCGCTCGACTGATTCCAACACCTTGTCTGGCCGGTGCTTTTCCTGTTTATTGTGGCCCGGCCACTCGGCAGCACGCTCTCTCTCGTTGGCTCGTCGATGGACCGCCATCAGCGGTTTCTGTCGGGATGGTTGGGCCTGCGCGGCGTCGGCGCGTTCTACTTCGGAAGCATTGGGCCAACGCGGTCGTGCCCCGCCTCTTCGTTTGTGCATGGCGCCAGCGCCACCCCCCTCCTCGATCGCTACCTCAGCCGCAAGTGATCGTGCCGGAACAGTCTTTGCTCTCTATAGGAAACTATGGCAGAGCAGCACAAACCCGGCGAGAAGGTGCAAACCTCGGGCATCTACAGGGTAGTGGAGGAAGGCGACGGCGGATCCGGCTTCGAGGTGACGTGCGTCGAGGGTGAGCATTTCCCGCCGACCCGGAGCGGCAAAGGCGCTCACTATGAGCTCGTTCACGCGGCCACGCACTCGCACAAGCACAGCGAACTCGGCAGCGGCGACTAAACGCGGATGGCCATCGTGGGCGCGACCTGCAAACACTGTCTGATCGCCTTTGCGTCGGCGTCCTTGCTCGCCGGTTGCACCGTCGGCGAGATGCCGCCGCCCGGCAGGTACCTGACCGACCGCGAGTGCCATGACCTGACTGCACTGAGGACGAACCCGAGCCCCACGATGGCTGAGCACCAGTCAGAGTTAGCCGCGTTGCGCAAGGCGGGATATGACCCTTCACCGTTTTGGGACGACCCCCACTATCCCGAAGACCTGCAGTACGCGCAGCGCCTCGTCGACTACTGGTATCAGCATGAATGCATGCCAACAAGAACTCAGTGAACCGGTGACCGACTACGAGTCGACCCAAACGACGCACGCGCGGGAACTGTCAATTGCGATCAGCAAGGCTCGCATCATCCCAGGCTCCCCAGGGAAGGTGACGTTCGCCGTGGAGAATCGATGCGACTGGGACTTCGAGGTCGTCAGCAGCGCGTTTGAAATTAAGTGTACGAAGATCGGCGCACGGCACGCGCTGCCGAAAGCGGGCTGGGGATACGCCGTAACGGACGCGGTGAGGCCCGCGACGCTGCTGCCGGCGCGCAGCGAACTATGGACGACGTTTGAAGCAGACACGCGCACGACTTTCCGCGGAGCCGTTCCCTCAACAGCGCCTTCTTCGTTTGAGCCGCAGTACTACTTCTCTGGGCACCTTCTATACCGCCGGTTTCGCGGCGAGTTGCTGGAAACCAGCGTGTATCGTCGGCTTGCTTACCCCGAACTCGAATGTTGGATCATCGAGCCGAATGATGCCGGCCTGAAAAAGGAAGGGCGCGTCGTCTTTGCCTCAGTTTGATTTACCCCGTACGCTTGGATTCCCCCACGCACTATGTTCCGCTGCAGCGCCGCGCCAAAAAGGACGAAGCCCCGACCGATGACCGGCCGGGGCTTCGATGACTACTACTGCGTCAACTTCCTACACCGTCTCTGTATCGCTGGACAGCAACAACTTCCCCGTAACGACTAATCTGTCGAAGCGCAGCGACGAAACCTGCGACGCACGCGCGGCAACCGCTTGTCCGGATAGGCGTGAGGTTGGGCCGGAAGCTCGGTGACTGCCATTGTGCGACTCGAGTTTTCGTTTCAACGCCACGGAAAGAAGTGTACGTGTCGATGCAGTAGTCTCATTCGTTAAAAAAGAGCAGGAATCGCGCTCTTCCCGGAGGATAGAGGATCAGTTGCTTGCCGATAGGACGGCAACGGAACGAGCTCTCTTAATGGCACCGCCCGTTGCGCAGTACGTCTTCTGCTGACATTGAGACAGCGTTGCCTGATTCGCGCGCAGGCGCTACGCGGCGGCTTGCACGCCCCAGCCATGCGCACGCGGTCGCTCACGTGCAGCGCGCTTCTCATTGCGCATTGCGCTTAGGTGCGACTGCAAGCGCTCGCAGACATCTTTCCTACGCACGGGATTCAGTGGATCGCAAAGACGAATGGTCAGCATCGCTTGCATACGCGGCCGCACTGAAAGGTCCGGCTCGGGTGCCTCCCACAGCACCACGGTATGCGTGCCGTCCGAGACCTGCACGACCTGATGTCACCGGGGATCGGTTCCTCATGTACCGCCAGTACCTCCACATCTGCACACAGCGTGCCGATCGCTTCCCGCGAGAAATACAAACACTGCGGTTTAAGCGTGTAAATTTCAGCGTGACGTCAATGAAAATACGACAGTCGTCTGAGAAGGCGGCGGTATCGTCGTAGAAAAGCCAAGCTGTCGCATGCTTTTCGGGGGCTCGCGGAATCAGTTTTTAATCGTGCCGCCGTGCTCGATAATTGCGGCAGGCAACAGCAAGTCTGATGCTGCACCGGTCAGCGCAGGCCGACCGCCCTTCGCATCGCCACCGTAATGCCTTGCCGCGTGCGGTGAAAGCCAAATGGGCATCGACACCCCCATGCCTGATCGCGCGCGTGCTGAGAACACCGCGACCGTGCTTGCCCCTCTGCTGTTGCGCAGGTAGTCGATGAAGATCTTTTTTACCCGGTTCTTGGGTCCGAGGACCGCGGAGAAGCGCTCACGCGTCAGTCGCGCCATCTAGTGCGCGACCGCGCTCTCGGGTTCATCGGTTCATCGACCTCGACCACCGTCTCTTCGGTCACGGCGGTGGCGGGCTTGTCCTCGCGCATGCCTTGGAAAACGGGATGACGAACCTCGCCCGACGGCGTCCATTCAAGGAACGACGCTTCAACGACGAGTTCGGACGCTAGCCAACGAAGTCGGGATCTTTTTCGCGCGGGGGCGGGTTATAGAAAGGCGGATTGTCCCGAAGGAGTTTCGCCGCTTTTTTTTCCAGTTCCGCAAGCGGACGCGGCTTCAGCTCCGCCTTCACTGTTCCGGCGAAGCGCAAACTGCCGTCGCGCTCGTGCACGCCGAGCATTAACGAGCGCATCCCGGACTTTGCGCCCACTTGCCGCATATACCCACCCACGACAAACTCTTGCCTGAGCAAGCATTTGAGCTTGATCCAAGCCGTCGAGCGACCGGATCGATACGGCGCATCAACGCGTTTGCCGATATGCCTTCCAGCCGCATCCGACAGGCGCGGACCAGCAGGGATTGCAGGTCCTCCGTGAACGATTCGCTAAAACGGATGCGCTTGCTTGATGTCTGGCTGATTGACTCCCCGAGCAGTTTCTGCGCTGTGCGAACGGCACGTCGCGGAGGGCCTTGCCGTTCAAGAAGGGAATGTCAAATGCGAAAAAGGTCAGTTGCGCCGTACTGCGCCGGTCGAACGCGTTCTGCAGTGTGTTGAAGTCGGGCACCCCGCTTTTAGTCAGCACAACCACCTCTCCGTCGAGCCAGGCGTTGTCGACCGGCATGCCTTCGATGACAGTCGCCAGTGTCCGCATCTTGTCCGTTCAGTCGTGTCCACCACGCGTGATCAGTTCGCGCGTCCGCCTTCTATTCGGCACATCAACCGATAGCCGTCGAACTTGATCTCCCACAGCCAGTCGCCGCTCGCGGGCGGTCGGCTCGCGAGCGTGGCGAGTTGCGGCGCGATGGATTCCGGGAGCAGCTCATCGGGGGGCTGCCCTTGGCGCCCGCCGAGCGCGTCTTCATGCGCTGTCGGACTCTCAATTACTCGGATTTTCGCTGTCGATCGTCACAAGACGCCTTGCGGGCGTGTCGTCCGGGCTTAAAGACGCGACTCGGTGTGCTGGCGCGCGCGAGCTTGAGCAGCGCGCGGTTCAGTAGCTTCTCGGCGCGGTGCTCGAATAGTGCATGGACGAAGAGGTCCTGGGTAGTTTTGGCTGCCATGACGGCTCCTTGAACGGTTAACGATGAAAGGAACCAATGAGCGGCCTGCGACCTGAACATTGAACCGCGGTGCATGAGCGTTTTGCAACTGTCGTTCCCGTTTTTTCGTTCGGCAACGGCACGTTGAGTGCTGAAAGAAAAGTACGGATTCCTAGGTGCATCCAATACTCAAAAACTTGGCGTTTCCCGACGAGTTTTTGTTGACCCTTAACCGTTATGCGGCGCGGTTTCGCCGCTTCCCGCCAGCGCGATGTTCAAGCGCTGAGGCTCGCAGCAGCCCGACTGCAAGTGACGAAGGCCCGCTCCTCTCAGTCGCTGTGAGATTTAAAGCATGACAACCCACGACGTGCGCGGTCCGGCGCGGAGCTCGGCTCGGGCAAGGCGCAGTCACCGTAGGACACGCTTCTACTAGTCGATCCATTTCCGGAGCATAGAGATGCCAACCATCACTTCGAAAGGTAACGTCGCCGTTCATCGAAATCCCGTCGACTGGATCACGGGTGCGCTCGTCGTCATCGGCGCGTTGAACTGGGGGCTCGTTGGACTCTTGCAGTTCGACCTGGTCGCGGCCATCTTCCGCGCGGGTTCGCCCGGCGCGCGCATCGTGTATGTCCTCGTGGGCCTCTCGGGCCTCTATATGCTGATCCGCGCATTCATGCCCGCGCGCGATCATCATCTAGCGTCCTGAGGAACGCTGGCAGGAGTGCCACAGCGCATGGACGACGGGCGCACTGTCGTCCTTTTTCCTTTCCGAACAGTCGCTTTAGGTCTTCAATTTCATCTGGCCGCACAACGACCACCACAATAACCCGTTTTTTACTGAGCGCGTATCGGCAAGCCTGTCGATAAGATGTGAGCGCGAACGCAAACCCGTTGCCTCCAGGTCACCCGCGTTAGAAGTTCGCCTCTATCCACGCCTTTGCCCATGAAACGGCTCGGGCGTAGGCCGCCTGTTGCGTGTCGAAGTGGCCGATATCGGACAAATGGAAAATTTCCCCACCGACCCCGTCGTCCGTTGGCCGGCGTTCAATCTCGCACCACGAATGCCAATGGTGGCCCATTTGTTGTGGCCGCGAGTCGATGGTCCAATCACCGTGCTCGACCTTCATCGTTTCTACGCCTTCGCGCATAGGGGGCATCACCGTTGTCTGTGTAGGTTTTTCCAATAAGGCCGTCGTAGTCCCCGCTGGCAGTGCTCACGATAGCGCGCAGCATTTTGGTAAGCGCGTCGTCGGGAGGGTTGCTTTCCAGAATGACTCGGGCGGTGCGCAGGGAGATTGAGTGACGTCTCGGCGGGCTCGGGCCGTCTTCCGTCTGGAAGCAGAACCTGCGCATGTCCTCCTCATGCCCCGGCGGAGGAGCGCCATAGGAAACGATCGTAACTTTCATGGCATCGAACTTTTCTAATGTTGCCTGCCATCTAGCCAATAGCAACGGCTAAGCCAACCCCGGCGCGCATTGTGCTGGCGGCGCTCTCAAGAAGCCAGCGCTCCGACCGTAAAAGCGGAACCTTCCGATGAATTGTTAAGGGCGACGGCCGCAACCGGGCCGCATTTGCACGCTCACCAAATGCAAACAACGCTGATTCACCTGCCATCCACCCTCCGGCATCGAGTTATGGCGGCGATCGTGGCCTTGCTCGCAATGAGTGGCGCCGTCTTTGTCTGGCCATATGCGAAAAGTCCTGGGCCGGTTATTCCCCCGTTCCTGCCTGTGTTCGCGACATGGGTGACGCTGACCGAAGGCCTGACAGCATTGCTGTTGTGGACTCAGTTCGCCGTCTCGGGCAGGCTGCTTTTCGCTGCACTAAGCGGTGCATATGCGTTCACGAGTGCCATCGCCGCCATCCAGTTGCTCGTCTTTCCGGGCGTGTTTTCCCCTACCGGCCTCCTTGGCGCGGGGCCTCAGACGGCGGTGTGGATTTGGGTGTTCTGGCATGGCGGCTTTCCGGCGCTGATAACCGCTTCCCTTTTTACGCGAACCGTTCCCTCCACTGCAAGCCGCCTCGCCCGGGGCAGAGCCGTCGCATTAGCCTGTGTCGCGCTAGCGCTGAGCCTCTGCGCGCTCGCCACCGCCGGGCAAGCGCACCTCCCGCCCTTTGTCGCAGCCTCCGGTTCGTACGCGCAGTTGTCCAGCAGTCCGGCCGGGATCGTTGTGGAGGCGATTTGCCTCGCAGCGCTCGGATTGCATGTATCGACGACTCGACTGCGCTCGTTGATGGACTTGTGGCTCGCCGTCGCGCTCCTCGGCACGCTTATCGATGTGACGCTCACGTTGTCTGCCGGGGCGCGTTATAGCGTGGGCTGGTACGCGGCGCGCGCAGCGTCGATGATTTCGTCGAGTGCAGTCCTCGGGATGTTGATCTACGAGACGACCGGCCTATACCGGCGACTGTCCGAGACGCATAAAAGACTGGTGGAGACGTCGGCGCGCGATGGTCTGACGGGGGTCTTCAACCGCGCCTACTTCGACGATCGATTCCCGCGCGATTTTTCGTTCGCATCTGACAGCGACCAGCCGCTTTGCGTCTTACTCATCGACGTTGATCATTTCAAGCAATACAACGATACCTTCGGGCATCTTGCCGGCGACGACTGCTTGCGCCGGGTCGCGCGCACACTCTCGACCACATTGCGGCGGCAAAGCGACTACGTGGCGCGCTACGGCGGCGAAGAGTTCGTCATGGTGCTTCCGGCCTGTAAGGCAACGGCAGGGCTGGGCGTCGCGCAGTCGCTGAGGTCCGCGATCGAAACACTTGGCATCCCGTCAGCATCCTCAAACGGTGGGCCGGTGACAGTATCAATT
Organism: Caballeronia sp. INML1; assembly: GCF_023631085.1. Lineage (NCBI taxonomy): Bacteria > Pseudomonadati > Pseudomonadota > Betaproteobacteria > Burkholderiales > Burkholderiaceae > Caballeronia > Caballeronia sp. INML1. The sequence goes on from NZ_JALQDT010000078.1 coordinate 24,730, forward strand.
GGTCTTGCGTGCTCGCTCCCCACCTCGCCGGATTCGGCGCCGGCGCTGCTCAACCTCGCAGACGCTGCGCTGTACCGGGCGAAGGAGCGCGGCCGCAACCGGGTGGTCGATGCGGCAGAAGTTAGCGAGATACGAACGGAGGGTAGCAGGCGGGAAGTGACCCAGCATCGTTTCGGTCAATAAGCTCTTAAGCGGCGCCCTGCAAGCGGTACGCGGATCCTGACCGGCCAATCCAAAATCGGCAGTTCCCGGTGATCAACCTCCGCCATCCCATAAGCAAGCGCGTATTGGGTCGCCGATAAAGCGCAGGGAAATTGACCCAGCATACCGCTCGCTCGCCTTTCTCCACCGGGCGCTCGCACGATCAGCATCGCAGTATAAAAATCGCCATCATCGACGGCCATCGGCGAAAGCGTAAAACCCTTGTAGAGAACCTCCCGTTCCGCTTCCATACCGGCTCCCCGTACACACCTTGTTTCCCAAATAGTAACCGGAATCAAAGGTAACTTATACTGATCGACAGGTATTAAGCAATTTATACAGTCCCGCGCACTCGCATCGCGTTAGCGAGCGAAGCAATTATCAATGTTCGGTCAGGTTGCTGACGCCATAGGGGAGGATGAGCTCGCCCAAGCCCTACGAGAGGCCCCGCTCGGCGCCGCACGAATGGCCAAACAATGGAAGGCCGTGGCGCCGCAAGCTTGGGCAGAGGGCATGCAGCAAGCATTCCGAAACCAGAAATTCGTGGACTTCATCGATCAGATGATCCGAAAGAATCGGCCGGCGCATCCTGACGATCCCATCGTTCTTGCAATTACACGTGCGCATCGGAAGCTGACAGGCGACCCGCGACAACCCGGGTGGATAGCGCTGGCCCTCTTTTGTCTTGGACGAGTGATCGCCGTGACCTCGAGCAAAAGCTATGAAAGCGACGAGTGGACCAACGTCACCTTGATGTGGTTTAGCCTCGAAGAGTCGTTTCTCGAAGGCGATGGCTGCGACACCGCCAAGGCCGTACTCGAACTCAAAAAGGAGCTATTGCCCGACCTCCCAGAGATAATCGGCTCAAGGATGATGCACGGGCTGGCAGAAGCCGCAATCAACGCAGGTGAAACGAGATTGTTTCAATGAAGGGCTCCAAACTTTTAGGGCGTTTCCCCCTCGCGTCGGTGCGAGCACGAAGCACGTGAGGCGTTCGCTCCCGCCCGGCACGGTGTCTGCTGCTTACGGGGGATGCCGAGCCCAGGGGGCAGCTATGAATCCGATTTTCGATGAAAAGACGCGCGACGGCGAAATCGCTCGTGCGCTCAATCTCGCGCTGCACGCCTTCAGCGTGTTCTCCGGCATAGAGGCCACGATGGAAGGCGAGGCCCTCCGGCTTGATTTCGCTCGCGAAAGCGCGGCGATGATGCACGCGCTGCGGCTGCTTGGAGTGCAGCCGGGCGAAACACTACCCGCGCCGAACTTTGATGATTTCGACCTCGCAAAAAAAAACGTCCCAGGGTTTTAGCCTGGGACGTGTTGAAAAACTTGGTTGCGGCTACGCCGCTTCTGCAAAGAGACTCAACTGCGTAGTGTCACAGCCCAACAATGCTTGATGCTCGTCGTCGCCGATGGCGTTCTCGACCAAATGCGCGTCGAGATCTGCTGGCGTCAGATTCAGTCGTTGAGCGAGTCGCGCGAAGTACTGCCCGCGCTTGGCCATGTCCTGATACCGCTGCGCCATACCGGTCGGCAATTTCACGATGCCTTCGTTCAGCCAGAAATGCGCTGATTCGATTGCGTTACGATGCTGCGCATCCAACATGAAAGCAGTGTCATACGTGCACGTCACGAACGCACAGGCGGCTTCCGCGTCCACCTCAAACTGCGAGGCTTCTTCGAAATACACCGTCTGCTCGCCGCCAGTCGTCCTCGCATATCGCCCGGGCCGACCCGGATGCCGGTACGGATTCCACTGCTCTGCATCGAACGAGCGCAGCCCGACTGACGGTGCGTCCCGGTCGTACTGCCCAACTGGATACCAGCCGTGCAGCACGATGTCGGTCTTAGGCGAGCCGTCGAGCTTCGGAACCGGATACCGACGCCCAAGCACGTTCACGTCGTGCCAAACCGCCAGTGCAGGAAACGCATGCGGCGCGTAATGATGCATCGAGAGAAAGAAGTCGATCGCCACCAACTGCTGTGGCGTGACGAATTCAAATTGCGGCTCACACAACGCCCGGTTTTCTTCCGTATCGGGAATTAAACCAGTCACCAGTGCCCCCGAGTGCGCTTCGGCGCGGTCGCGTTCGGCCGCGTCAATACTGCAGAGCTTTTTCAGAAGATCGACGCGCGTCAGGTAGCTGTACGTGTCTGCCTGGATGCGCGTGTAACCGGCGTCACTCAACGACCGGCCCACCAACTCGCGTCGCGACATGTCCCACTGGATCGCAAGCAGATAGTTGCGGAAGTCGTTCAGCGGTCGAAGATGCCCGTATTGCTCATCCTCGATCATGGCCTCCAGCGACTTGTCGCGATCACCGGCGACGCAACAGAAGGAGCACCCAAAACGCGAGCCGCACGCGGCGCGAGCACCCGATTCGCCCACCACGACACCGCACGTTCCACCGTTTCCTGCCCGGTAGATCTCGGACAGGCGGTGAATAGTGCTCGGTGCCAACGGCGAGGGAAACGTCATGCCTTCGTCCGCGGCCAGCAGCGCGAGCATCGTCCACACATCATCGGACGTCCATTCGCTTAGCGGGCTGAGGGTCAGCGCCCCGGTTCTGCTTCGGACCGCAACCTCGGCGCTGTCGCGTCGCTCGGTCATGGCGACCGCACGGGAGGTACTTTCGTCCCTGCCAATCACATCTACACAGACCGGCAAAGTGTTACATGCCATGCCGCATTGGCGAATTCGCGCAGGTAACACTCTCGACGTGTACTTGACTACAATTTTTCGGAATCCCGCTGCAAGTTCCTGGGAAGTGTTACCGCTCCATTCGATGGTGTGGCGCGTCGTGACCGGCTGGGACCGAACCTTATGCGACGGTCATAGAGATATTCTCAAGCGACCATTCGGTGTAGCGAAGCGGCCTTTGGTCTTTGGTCGGCCGGACGCGGCCGGGAACATACCCGCCCTGCCAACACGGGAAACGCTAGGTCCGTGCTCCACTTTGAAGAGATGTGGGTGAGCTTTGCATTTAAAGGTCGAATTAAGTCAGCAAGGCCCTGGGAGGAGTAGCGAAACTTTTTGACGTTCAATATAGGCCTCACAGAAATACAAGGACGCCCATTGCGAGACACATCGCCGGTTGTGCAGAAGTTGTGCGTACAGCTCCTCCGTCGGACACCTTCGCGAAATCAAATTTCGACTTCGATGAGACGCCACTTGCAGAACAGCTTCAGGCTCGTGAATGTGACGTGCGGCACCGCCGCGCGAAGTTGTTCTGACAGGCGATATGAATCAGGTGTTTCCTTCGCGGCTATTGCGTCTGCATGCCTCCATGGTGTTGCTGGTGTCCTTCAATCGCATCGGGATCATGGTCGGAAAGTTGGGCGCCATACCATTCGTGAAGGGCGACTACAAGGGTGGTATCTCGAGTGCGAAAGGTTAGTTGTCCCCCAGCACGAACGTCCTTGTAGTCCATGGAGATTTGGCCCGGCTTTGCAGCCTTGAGTTGCGCGAGGCCCGGCATGTCATCCCCATGAATCTGAGAAGGTGCGGAGAAATCTCCGTTCCGAAACTGCTCCCCGATGCTACGCAGGTGTTCGCGTATCAGACGTACTTGCGTCTTGTCTGCGGGATTTTTGGCGACTACGCGTTGAGTGCCGCCATCGCTTGTTTTGCTGAAAATATGCGTCGTTGCGCCCAGGGAAAAGGGCATCACCTCCGCACCTCGTTGTGCGACTTCGGACTGACGTTGCGGCTCTTCGGCGTCGACATACGTAGAACGCAATAAATCCGTCAATCCGGAATCGAGGCGCCAGCGGCGTCTACGGGTGGGAATTGACGACTTTGATTCCTGTTCGAACGAAATAAAGTCGTCAATTCGCATAAGTCCGCATTAAATTCGTCAATTCGCGTTCTAAACTTCGAATTTTCTCCGTAACTCGCTGATCTTATGGACAAGAGCCTCCCCTGTCAGCCGACCGCGCTCGATCGTCCGCGCGGCGCTCATCGTCTGGAAGCTTTCAGCCTGAAGGCGGGTCGGCGGCTAACGCTCTACCGTCAGTCCGTGATCGAGCAGTGGGTAATTCTCGAGGCAGATCCAGCGGTCATTGCGTTCTGTGAGCGACCGGGTTTTATCCAATCTGAAGGGAAACGCTATCTCGCGGATTTTTGGGTGCGTTACTTTGACCGTAAAGAATTAGTAATCCTATTCGATTCGGCATCCGAGCCACCTGCAAAATCTGACGCGCTCCTCGAGCATGCGGGGCTGACGGTCAGGGCGGTTCAGTCGTCTGAAATCGCTGCCTCTCGGACGTGGATCGCGAACTGGAAGCGGATGCTCCCTTGCCTCATCGCCACGCGTGGCCTCGTGCCTCCGTCGCTCAGCAGCGCGATTGAGCGGTTTGTATCTCGTCCGCATCGGCTACTTTCGATTGAGCGCGAGTTCACGACTGGGGATCCTGTTCTCGTGCGTGCCGCAGTTTTCGGCTTGCTGCATGCCGGCCGTGTGCAGGCACCGGAACTGAGGACGCACGAATTATCGCTACTCACGGAGTTTGTCGCAGTTGGAGAAGTGGTATGAACCGGCGGCGCACTGATTTCCAGGCTCTGGACGTTGCGACATGGCCCGGCGTCGCCTATACGGAATTTGGCGACGAAGAGCGTCGCGCTTTCCAGCGTCGTGTGAATGCCGTCGAGCGTTATGCGCGAGGAGAGTCCATCGGGGAGATCGAGTTGGCGACAGGCGTGAACAGAAGACAGCTTTATCGCTTGCTTGACAGGGCATTGGCACAGCATCCTGACGGGCGCATCTTCGGCTTTCGCGCGCTATTGAAACACGTGCGCGTCTCGGACTATGTCAGGACAAGTCCCGTAAAGGTTCACGGTGACCGCGGCAGTCGCGGCGCCGTGGGCGCCTTGTCGCTGCTCTTCGAGCGATATCCGCCGCTGGCCGCATGGCTGCTGTTACAGGTAAAACAACGCCGTGTACTGCTGCAACAGGTCGTGACGGACGGCCGCCTTCGTACGCGCCTGCGTGGGCTTCGACCGCTGCACGACGAGTTCTTGCGGCAATGTCGCGCTGTCGGACTCACGGCGGCGGACTATCCCTTCAACACGGCGGGACACGCGATCCGGTCGCTATCGCAAAGACTGAAAGCGGAGATGCTGCGCGGTTTCGGTACCGCTGCGCGTTCGGCAGGCGCATCGCATCTGAAAGGTCTGCCACGGCACGACGACAATGCTACGCCAGCCGCGACGCGGCCGTATCAGGTTGTCGAGTTTGACGGGCATCGGCTCGACATCCGTCTAAAGGTGCTCGTGCGCGATCCGCTGGGCTTTGAGCACGAATTCGAGATCGAACGGGTATGGCTGCTGGTCATCATCGACGTTTGCACGCGGATGGTGTTGGGCCACCACATTGTCCTCGCGCGCGAATACAGCCGTTACGACGTGATCAAGACAGTAGAGAAGGCACTTGAGCCGCATCCAAAGCGGTCGTTCTCGATACCCGGGCTTGAGTACGGTCCGCATGAGGGCTTTGCGTCACATCGCTTGCCCGAGCTGGCGTGGGCGACCTGGGAATGGATCAGGCTCGACAACGCGAAGGCGAACCTGGCGAATGAGACGCTCACAGCGCTCTGCGAGTTCGTTGGCTGCTGTGTCGATGCGGGACCGAAGTACAGCCCGGACGAGCGTCCATACATCGAGCGATTTTTCGGAACAGTCGCAAGCCGGCTTTCTTCGCGGTTGCCGGGTTATACAGGTTCCCATCTGCGCGACCTCCGGCGCGAACTCGCCGATCCGAAGGGTAACCTGCGTCTCTACGTGTCGCTCGATGAGCTGGAGGAGCTGGTTGAATACGCGATCGCAAGCTATCACGGCACCCCGCATGCCGGCCTGAACAATGTCACGCCGCTGGAGGCGATGGAGTATTTCGTTCGCGGCAAACAGGTCATGGTGACATGGCTGGCCGAACACCATCGTCGCACGCTGTGCCTGATGCAGTCCGCGCGCCACGGCAGCGTCCGAGCGTATCTGCCGCAAGGCGTGCGACCGCATATCAACCTGTATGGGGTTCGCTATACGAATGACGTCCTGGCCGCCAGCACCCAGCTGATAGGCAGGAAACTGCTGCTGTACCTGAACGCGGACGATTTGCGTAGCGTGCGGGCGTTCCTGCCAGACGGCACGGAACTGGGCGTCCTGAATGCGCAAGGTGCATGGGGCGTAATGCCACATAACCTGAAGCTGCGGCAGGAAATCCTCAAGTTGCGCGGCAGACGGCGACCCCGCGCCGGAATCGACTCGAATCCGCTTGAAGCGTATGTCCAGGCCAAGCTCGCGCAGGCGAAGAAGAGCCGCCGGGCGGCGAATGATCTGGCGCAGACCGTCCGAGTACTGGCGGGTGCGCCGACCCTTCGCACGCCAGCCGGGCCTGTGCGCGCCGCGGCTCCGCCTGCGGTGCCCGCTGCATTGCCCGTTGTTCAGAAGCCCACGGACGTGACCCCGACACAGAGCCCTCGCAGCGGGGTTCGCGTGCGCAAGCTCTCGATCGGCTCAGGCCAAGTGTTCTAACCCGTCAACAGAAACTGGAGGCGAATCATGTCAGTTGACGTTCCGAAACCGATCGATCCATCGCTGCATCCGCTTGCTACCGGCAACTACCGCATCGCGACTCCGGCGATCCAGGCCTTCTATGATTTGGTGATCCGGTGTCTGCACTACAGGATCATGGGCGCGCTGATCTACGGGCCGTCCCGCATCGGCAAGACGCGGGCGATCGAGTACGTGAGACTGCTGCTGGCGCGCAACTATCCGAAGATGACCAGCTACCACGCACAGTGTGAGCATAAACCCCGGCATGCCGAAGGCCCCTTCTTTGCGAACCTGCTTGAGGCCGTCGGGGACCCGGATCCCAACGCGGGTTCGAACCCTTCGAAGCGGATGCGACTCTCGCTGAGAATACGCGAGGCGGCCGCCCGCGCGGGCAGCGGAACCGTACTGCTTTTTTGCGACGAGGCGCAACGCTACAACGAGAACGAATATGAGTGGCTGCGCGATGTCCACGATGCATTGGACCGTCAGCAGATCAAGCTTTTCACGTTCCTGATTGGTCAGCAGGAGCTTCTCGCCCAGAAGACCGGCCTGCAGATCGCCGGAAAGACGCAGATCGTCGCGCGACTGATGGTCGACGAGCTGTCCTTCTACGGCATCCGCGACGCGGAGGACGTGGCGACCTGCCTCGACGGTTACGACAGGACCGCTTATCCGGAGGGCAGCGACTGGAGCTTTACGCGCTTTTACGTGCCGCGCGCATTCGAGACCGGATATCGTCTGGTCAGCGACGCCGGCGTTCTCTGGCACGCGTTCGAGTCCGCGCATCACCGCGCAAACCTGCCCGGCACGCTCGAGATACCGATGGAGTCGTTCGCGCGGGCGGTCGAAATCGTGCTGAAGGAGAGTGAGCTCAAGGACGGTCTACAGTACACGCCCGATGCTGCGCTGTGGGCGCACGCGGTGCATCACTGCGGCTATGTGCAGTCCCGTCATGCGACCGGCCGCGTTCTCGTCGCCGCCTGAGGGGAAGCGCGGCTCAGCGCCGCATTTTCCGATCATGACGATGGACCAGCATAAACTGACGCCGGCGATGGGCTACGTCTTCAGCCGCAAGTGGGTGGATCCGTGCGAATCGCTTGTTTCGATCTTCTGGAAATTTGCCAGGGCGAATTCGGCGGCGGGTCACATTATGGCGCGCCTGCTCGGTCCTGAAATCGATCCGTATGAGGGCGTCGTGCCGCGGGCCGACGTGGTCGATGTCTGTCGGCTTCGCCCTGCATTCGATCTTCCACGCAAGACGCTTCATGGATCACTCATACAGATTTCGGAGCGAAGCCGTTGCAACGATCGCCTTCGCCGGTGTCGCCGGTGTATGGGGCGCGGTTACCACAGCGTCATCCACCAGTTCGACTGTGTCGATGTCTGCCCGGCCCATCATCTTCCGCTGGAGACTGCGTGCCGACGTTGCGGATACGAAGCCCCATTCGTGATCAACGTGCAGCTTCTTGAAGCGCCGTATCGATGCGCATATTGCCGATGGGCCTATGGAAACAGGGTGTATTCGCCAGCCTCTCACCAGCCCATGACGCGTAAGGAGCGCATTGCAATTTGCGGGAAGTCCTACAGGCTGCACTTTGGGTAGAGCATGCTTCGTGTGCAGTGCGGATCGCCTCGCCGGTGCTTTCCAGCGAGCCGCCCGGTTGCTTGCCTACCGCTTGAAATTGCGTGCAGTAAACGCCTGATCGAACTGCCGGGCGCGCTGCACTTCGTCGCTGTGCAAATAGGTCGACGTCGTCGAGATCGACGCATGGCGCAGATTGTCGCGCACCATGATCAGCTCGGCACCCCGGGCCAGCGCGTGTGACGCGTGCGTGTGCCGCATCCAGTGCGGGCTCGCGCGGCGCAGCTTCTCAGCCGTCGCGGGCCGTTCGCCCTGGATCGCATCGGCGGCCAGCACGAAGAACCGCCTCAGTACGCGCCAGAGTCGCGTGCTTTCGATGCCTGTGCCGTCCCCCTCGAGACTCGCAACAAGCGGCGTAGCCGGGTTCCAGCGAGCGGGCGTGACCGGCTGGCCGCGCTGCACAAGGTGCTGGTCGAGTGCGGTTCGCGCGAGAGGCGGCAATGCCACCTTACCGCGCTTGCCACCCTTGCCGAGCACGTAAAGCCAGTGATCGCCGTGTTCGTCCCGGCGGACGTCGGCGAGCGTCGCGTCCACCAGCTCGCTGGCGCGCAAGCCGGTTGCGTAGCCGAAGTCCAAGAGGAACCGCAGCCGCTGAGCGGCTGGCACGCTCCAGCCATAGGACCATTCGAGGCCGTCGGCTACGGTGCGGATCAATAGCCACTCGCCCTCGGAGAAGCCGCGCGACACGTCCAGTCCTGCGCGTGGCGCGTGGCTCTTAACCTTTACGCCGGCGAACGGATTCGCGAGCACGTAGCGCTGCTCGACCAGCCAGCGGAACAGCGCCGACAGGACATTTAGCGCGTACGCCGCCGATCGAGGCGAGAGCGCACCTATGAAGGGTCGCCACTCCACACTGTGCCGTGGCCGCGACGGTCCGACCCAACGCTCGCGCGGCGTGGGCCGACGCAGGAATGCGCGATACGCGATCGCGTCATCTGTGGTGAGGGACGACAGCGCGCGGCCGCGCTCGATGATGGCCCACAGGATCAGACGCTCCGTTTCCTTGCGGTAAGCGCGATGCGTGGCGGCCGTTTCATGAAGCGACAGCCAGAACTGAATCGCCTCGTAATCGTTGGACGCATTCAAGAGGCAGGCGGCCCGCGGTGCGCGGAACTGTCCGTGCGAGCCGTCAACTTCATGCGGTACGCGCAATCGCTCCCACGGCTCGATCTCTCCGACGGGCACTGCGGCGATCAACGCCCGCGCCCGTTCGGTCAGCGCCGGGTACGCAGCAAAAAATGCCTCCACGCGGCGTGCACCGGCGGCGCCGAGCCCGGCGATTGCGGTCCACCAGCGGCGCCGGCGCGGAATCCGCACGGTCAGGTCAGCCAGCGTCCGGATGCCATGCGCGCGCAGGGCGGCCACGGCACGAGGCGGCAACCATTGATCGATGTCGTCGGCAATGTGCGGCACCGGTGCTGGCAGCCTGCGCAACGTCTCGATCGTGCGCGCAACGGTGTCGGCCGATGCGGCGGACCGCTCGCCGAATACCTCCGCCAGATCGGCCCGGTGGCGGCTTGCCGCGTATGCGATCAGGGCGCGCCGGATGCGGCCGAGCACGCCGCGCGCGGATGCGCCCGGTGCGTTGCGGTCGCCCAGATAGCGCGCGACGGCCGCGCGAGTGTCGAGCCCGGCATACCAGGCGCGCAGCGCAGCGAGTTCGGCGTCGTCCGGAAAGGCGATGGGGCGGGTCTCACGCGTTTTCATGCTCGCCAGTTTAGAGCGAACCCAGTGACGGACTGATAAGGTTATTTATCGGCCTAGCCGCACCTTGCAGGACGGGTGGATGGCGCTTAAAGGTGCCAGCGTTCTATCCGGGTCACCGCGTGGAGCGCGCCGAGCGGGAGGCGGCAGACGACGGTCCCCACTCCGGCCAGACTACTCGCTCCAATACGGTTAGTCGGCCAATTCAATTTGCGGATTGCAATGCCACTAAGCGGCGGTTGGTCACCTCACCCAACCGGCCGTTCCCGGATATTGGCATACCACTCCTCGTCCGCCACATTGGCGGTAGCTTCAGACGTTGACCGTCAACGATCTTCGCGAGCATCGCAGCGTGAAAAAGCACGTGAAAAGTGGTGATGCGCTATGTATTTGAGCCAGACGATCGCGGGGACCTTATAGGGTGCCTTTCCGTTTATCTTCGGACAGCTTTAAGATAGGCGGCAACTTGAGCACATTCTCAGGCTGAACCCTTTCCCAGAGGCCTCCCTTGCCCAGTGCTCGTCCTAGCTGGTCTTCGCGCCTGAGCCATTGTTCAACCGTCCTGATTCTCCCAGGATGAATTTCGTCGAGCAATGCGAAGTCTCTTTTGACGATCCGGTGCTTCCACAGATTCCAGAAGCCGGTGAAGTTTTCGCGGAAACTCATCGTACTTTTGTCGCGGAGATCGGCGTTATATCCGGAAGGCAAGTCGGCTGCGGCTTTGAGCGGTCCGCTCCAGTATGCTTCCAGGTCGGTATCGATATATTGCGCGGGATGTCCGGTCACGGCTCCGAACGCCTCGGCAAGCTTCGCATACTCGACATGATCGATTGCGACCTCGAGATTCATGCCGTTCGCGCGCTCCGGATTGTCGAAAAGCCAACGTGCGTAGTACCCGCAGTCCTCAAGCGCTACATGTGGGACCGCGCCGTCACCGAGTGGCACCCGCCACGTAACGACGCCGTTTTCCACAGACGGCGTCATCGGTGTCATTGCCGAGAGGGCCATCTCCATATACGGGCCGGTCGTAAGCAGCGCGGCGCCCATCCGGTCCCGGTTTGTCAGGTTCTGGAATAGAATCCATTCCCCTACGCGGCCTTTGCCATCATAGTGGCCGGTCCGAAACCGGGAATCGTATCCGGACCTCTTGAGCGCGTAATCGAGGTTTCCATATACGAAGAACTTGACACCTTCTTCGATGGCTATTTCATAGCATCGGATGGCCCAATAGATCTCAGTCTTCTCGCCGGTGTTAAATCCATCGAGATTGATATACGCTGCGTTGCAATTGCGAAAACCGTCACGCAGAGCCGCCTCATCGGCAAACGTGCCCTTCACGATCGAGACGTTCCCCAGAGTTGACAGTTCGATCGCCCGTCGCGATTCAGGATCGCGGCTCAAGGCGCGCACGGCATATTTTCCGTCAGCAACGAGCGCCCGGATGACCTGCATTCCCTGTGCGCCCGTTCCACCGATGACGAATATGGTCGAGTGGACCCCTAAAGACATGTTTGTTCACGCTGGTATGAGTTGGATAGATTCGCCGACCGGGTGCTGCGCGCCGATGGCACGGATGTCAGCTTCATATGGCATCGGGCACCGGTACGCCGACCACTCGCCCGTGGATTTCCGTCGAGATGCCCGAGTGCGGTCTTCGCGATATTTCAGCGAAGCATTCATACGACACTGCGGCCCTGACCGGTTGCCCTCGCCGGACCGCGCGCCGCGGATGCGCGTGGTTGCCGGCCACGTTGAAGCAGAAACACGCCACCGAGGATTGCGCCCATCGCGAACAGTTCGACTGCGCCGATCGGTTCCTGCGCAAGCCACGAACCCATCAGCAACGCAACGACCGGTGGAATGTACGTTACGCTGGACGCGGCCACTGCTCCGAGCCGTCCGACGATGAAGTAATAAAGGATGTAAGCGATCCCGGTGCCCGTCAGACCGAGTCCCAGCACGAGGCCGATCAGCGCTCTCGCATCGCCAGTCACACGCACGATGCCGTGGAAGTCCGTGACGCAGCCGATCAGGACCAGTGCGAAGCCGATCTGCCACGTCGACAGCGCCAGCGGGGAGAGGTCCAAGCCGGAAAGAAAGCGGCGCGCGTACACGAACGAGCAGCCCACGCTCAGCGAGCCGGCGATCATATAGCCGACTCCGAGTAGGTTGACACCAGCCGCGTGCGCATTCCACGGACGCGCGATTAGCAGTACGCCGACGAACCCGCAGACGATGCCCGTGATCATGCGCACATTCGGGCGCTCTTCGCGCAGCAGCGCCCATGCACACAGGAAGGAAAAGAGCGGGATCGCGCCGCTCAACATCCCGGCAATACTGGAGAACAGAAGAGCGGCTCCCTTCGCGAATGCGTAGTAGTAGATCACCGTCGCAAGTAGGGACATCACCACGAAATGGTGAGCGTGCCGAAGATGGCGCCATTTGAGCGCCTTACTGAAGAGCGCGAGGGCTAGCAGCGGGATAAAGCCGAAAAGCACGCGCAGAAACACGATCTGGCTGGCAGCCAGATCGACGCTCGCCCATTTCATGAACAGGAAATTGGTGCCCCAGATCAGTCCGAGGGCGGCGAAGGCGAAATAAGCGGGGTTCATGACAGCGCACCGGAAAAGCGGAGAAAGTCCTGATTGTGTTCGACGCGGTAAGTCGCTACAAATGATTTAATATCGGTTATGGAATAGAAAAACTGCACTATGCGACCGCCCCCGCCGCTGAAAGCTCTACCTGCGTTCGAGGCCGCGATGCGGCTCGGCAGTTTTACTCTTGCATCCCAAGAACTGAACGTCACGCCCGGTGCAGTAGGCCAGCAGATACAGAAGCTGGAGGAATGGCTCGGCGTCGCCCTGTTCGTGCGCCAAATACGGCATGTAACGCCCACAGACGACGGCCGCGCCTACTTCGCGCAGGTTCGACCTGCCCTGGCAGAGATTATTCACGCGAGCCACCGCATTCGTGAGCGTCGCGGCAGCGGCGTCCGGTTGTCGATGCCGCCAAGTTTCGCTGCCAAGTGGTTCGCCCCACGTATGGCCGACTTCTTGCGGGCAAACCCCGGGATTGCGCTGAGCCTGAGCACAACGACAACGATGGTCGACTTTGAACTGGATGGCGTCGATCTCGCGGTTAGGCATTTCGACGGGACCGATGCACGACTATCCGTCCAGCTGCTCTGCCATGACGAGGCACGCGCGTATTGCCACCCGGCATACGCGAAACAACACCGATTGAAGCGCCCCGACGATCTGAGCACGGCGACACTGCTCCATAACACGCTACACCCCCACTGGGCCGCGTGGCTTGCACAATTCAGCGGTCTCGACGGCGCGCAGATCGAAACCATTACCGGCATCAGCTTCGACCAGTCGTTGATGGCGATCGACGCCGCAGTGCGCGCGCAAGGCGTTGTGCTTACCAGCCCCATGCTGGTAGAAGCGGAACTGGCTCGAGGAGAACTGATCGAGCCATTCGACAACCTGCTTGTGTTAGACGCGGGATACTACCTCGTCCATCCCGCCAGTGCCGGAACGAAACAGGCGGTTCAATTGCTCATGAGGTGGTTCACCGACAGCATCGCCGCACGAGGTGCGCAGCGTGTGCACTTCTAGCCGCGAATTATCGCCTCAACGGCTGATGCCAGCTCTTATGCCGACGCCGGATAATGGGATCCCGACCGGCAACAATGGATCGACCAGAGACCGTTCCTAATTGCGCGGAATCAATCTCCCTTCATTGAAGAGAAGGGTCACAAACGCTTATACATCCGGCGGCCGCCGGGTGCCCTGTAACAAAGGAAGGCTGGGCGGCCAGGGCGGCGGCAAACCGGCGGCAATCGCAGCGGAAATGTCGGCGCTAGGGCTCGGCACCGCCCTGGCGCTTCTGGTGCGAGCGGCTGCCAACAGACGCGCATCGTCTCACTGAAGGCGACTTACCGACGCATGCCGATGACACGGCTTTGCCGGCACCCAAATGATGAGGCTGATCGGCCGAGGAGAAATGTATTCCTTCGCCGGGGAATACTTCAATACGAAAGGGATTCCGCGATACCGGCCAGTGCACAGAGAAGCACCACGACGAGTGGCAGAACCTTCCAGCGCGCCAACAGGAAAAAGCCGATGACAGCGATTGCGAAGTCAGATTCGGTGCGCGCGGCGCTGGTCCAGACCGGCGAGTAGAGAGCAGTCGCCAGCAGTCCGACGACAGCTGCATTGACTCCGGAGAGCATGGCGACCATCGACGGGCGCCCTCGTAGTGCTTGCCAGTATGGCAGTGCCGCAAGCACAAGCAACAGACCGGGCAGAAAGATGCCGGCGGTCGCGAGCAGCGCTCCCCAAGCGTGGTCTTGTGTTCCGATCATGATCCAGCCAAGGAAGGCCGCGAAGGAAAAAAGCGGACCCGGAACAGCCTGTGCGGCGCCATATCCTGCCAGAAAGTCGTTTGACGACACCCAACCGGTCGTCACGGTTTCCTGTTGAAGGAGCGGGAGAACGACATGACCCCCACCGAAAACCAACGCTCCGGCACGGTAAAACCCATCAAACACCCGGATCGCGTGTGTGGAATCGAAGGCCGCCAACGCGGGAAGTGCAAAAAGAAGCACACAGAACAGGCCGAGCGCAGCTGCGCCCGCCACGCGCGACACACGAAACGACTGGGTGTGTTCATGTGTCGCCGCGAGGCTGCGTGGCGTGGTCGTTCGACACAACGCAATGCCGAACAGTGCACCCATCACCAATACTATGAGTTGCGCATAGACAGTGGTCAGGACCGCGAGAATAGCGATGGTTGCGAGCGAGATACCCGCCCGGCGATGGTCAGGACACAAGCGACGCGCCATATCCCACACGGCTTGCGAAACAACCGCGACAGCGACGAGCTTCAGCCCATGAATCAGGCCACTGCCGACCGGACCGCCCATCGAGGGCGCGAAGATCGCGGAGCCAATTAAAAGCGCGATAGACGGCAGCGTGAAGCCGCACCATGCAGCGATACCGCCAAGCCAGCCTGCGCGCAGCATTCCGATCGAAAAGCCTGCTTGGCTGCTGGCCGGTCCCGGCAGAAACTGGCAAAGGCCGACCAGGTCGGTGAACGTCTCGTCATTGAGCCACCGACGTCGCTCGACAAACTCGCGGCGGAAATAGGCGATGTGAGCGACCGGGCCGCCGAAGGATGTCAGTCCGAGCTTCAGAAAGACAAAAAGAACCTCAACTGAAGCGCCCGCTCGTCGGTTGGACGCCGCTATGTTTACTTCCATAAAGCCCTTCAGATCGTGGATTTCGGTAGGTATGACGTCGAGATCGACCGCCGTCAGCCGTCCTCGCAACGCTCGGCGGAGGATTTAATTGGCGACTGCATGAATCGACGCAATTTGAAGATACGCGCATAAATCACTCGGCGGCCTGCGGGGCGGATGCGTTCCAGTCGCCGCCGAGGGCGACGAGCAGACCGACGGACGCGATTGCGCGTCGCGCGTCGATCTGATCCGCGGTTCGTTCGTTGCTCAGAGCGATCGTTTGCGCCGTCACGACGTCGAGATAACTGACCGCGCCTGCCTGAAACCTGTTGTTGGTGAGTTTGAGCGACAGTGCCGCAGCGTCGGATGCGCGGCGCTGGCTTCGGGCTTCGTCCGCGAGCGCGGTCAGCGCGGTGAGGTCGTCCTCGACCTGCTGAAACGACGTGAGCACGGCCTGGCGATAATCGGCGGCGGCGCCTTCATCTTGCGCGCGTGCGTCGGCAAGCATCGCGGACCGGCGGCCGCCGTCGAAGATCGTTGCGGCCAGTTGAGGGCCGAGCGACCAGAAGAGACTCGGCGCCGTCAGCCAGGGCGCGAAGAACGTGCTTTCCAGGCCGACGTTCGCGCCGAGCACCAGGCTCGGAAAATACGCCGCGCGCGCCGCGCCGATTTGCACATTGGCGGCGAAGACGCGCCGTTCGGCTGCGGCGACGTCGGGGCGACGTTCCAGCAGTTGCGAGGGCAGCGCGACGGGAATCGCCGGCAAGGCAAATGGCTGGACGACCGGCGCAATGGAGAAGGTCGAAGCGGGCTGTCCGACCAGCGTCGCGATCGCGTGTTCGAGTTGCGATCGTTGCGATGCGGTTTCGGTCGCCTGCGTGCGCGTGCTTTCGAGTTGCGCCTGTGCCTGCGCGACCGCCGAGGCGTCGATTGCGCCGTTCGCGAGTTGCTGATCCAGCAGCTTGAGCGCGGCCGAATACGCGTCGATCGAATCGTCGAGAAGCTTCTTTTGCGTGTCGAGGGAGCGCAGGTTGAAGTAGTCGATCGCGAGCTGGCTGGTCACGGAAAGACGCACCGCTTCGACATCCGCCGCGCTTGCGTCCGCGTTGGCCTGCGCGTTGAGCGTCGCATCGTGGATCCGGCCGAAGAGGTCGGGCTCCCATGATGCCGACAGGCCGACGGCATAGTCCGGCACGGTCTTTCCGGCGAGCGATTTCCCTTCCAGATTCGCCGATGTCCGCGTGCGATTCTGGCTGAGGCTCGTCGAAATCGTAGGCCAGAAGCCGGCGCGCTGATAGTCGACCATCGCTCTCGCCTGTTGAAGCTGAGAGACGGCTTTCTTGAGCGTCTGATTCGATACGTCGACGCGCGCTTCGAGCGCATCGAGCGTCGGGTCCCGAAAAAGCGCCCACCACGGACCGCGCGCCTGCTGATCAGACGGCGAAGCCACGGACCAGCCGGGCGCGGACGCGAAGTGCGCGGGCACAGCGACGTCGGGCGGCCGATAGTCCGGAACAGTCGAACATGCCGCGACAAACATGCAAGCCATCGCGCAAGCGGCGCGTCGCAATGGAATCTTCATCGTCGTCGCTTTCACCACGCGTTGCCCGTCCTGGCTATCTTGACCGGTTCGCCGCTCATCAAGGCATCGCCCGGATTGTCGATGACGCGATCACCAGCTTGCAGCCCTGTCAGGATCTCGACGTGCGTACCGAAGTCGCGCCCCACGGTGACAGACTTGAGCTCAGTCTTTCCGGCCGCGTCCACCGTGGCGATCGTCACACCGTTAGGGCGGAACAGCAGTGCGCTAACCGGCAGATCGAGCGCCGGATTGCCGTTCTGAAGCGCGAGATGCACTTGGGCGTACGCGCCGGGAAGCAGGGTGCCGTCCCGATTGTCCACGTCGACTTCCACGCGTAGCGTCCGGCTCACCGGGTCCATCGCGCCGGAACTGCGCGCGACATGCGCCGCAAACTGTCTGCCCGGGAACTGCTGGACGGTCAGATACGCTTGGGTGCTGGCGGAAACGTAGGGCGCGTCGTTTTGCGGCACGTCGATGAACACGCGCAACGTGTCGCGCTGCGCGACATGAAACAACTCGCCCGCCGATGCCGCGAGACCCGGCGCACCGCCCGCCGTCACGAGCGCGCCGACATCAACGTTGCGCGCAGTCACCACGCCGTCGAAGGGCGCGGCGACTTTCTCATAGGAGACGAGCTCGGTCAGCCGCTGCACGTTCGCCTGCGCGGATTGCAGCATGGCGCGCTTCGCGAGCATGTCACCGGTTTTGGTGTCCGCGTCCTGTTGCGACACCGATTGTGTTTTCAGCATGTCCTGCCAGCGCTGCGCGGTCGCCTTCGCGTAATCGAAGTTGGCCTGCGCGGTGGCTTCGTCGGCATGCGCTTGCTTGAGCTGCGCATCGAGTTCCGGGGTCTGGATATCGGCAAGCACCTGTCCTTTCTTCACATGCGCGCCGATATCCGCGTACCAGTTCCTCACATAGCCGCTCGTGCGAGCGTAGATCGCCGCATCGGAAAACGCCGTGACGGCGCCGGGCAACAGCAGTTCCTGGGTTGCGGGCGCGGGTTTGGGCACGATGACAGACACCGTTTGCACGCTTTGCGTCGTGACTTGCGCCGCCAGCGCGCCTTGCGCACGAAACCGCGGGACGATGCCTGCCGCGAGCAGCGCGGCGGCGATGCCGACCACGGTCAGCGGGAAGACGAAGCGGCGCGCGCGCGGCCGCGTGTGTGCGTCGTGTTGCGGATTCATTCGAGTGACTCGGATTGGTGACCTAACTGATGGCCTTATTGAGCGTAGGTGGATTGGGCATTGCTACGGCGCGCGAGCCACGCATGCGCGATTGCGAACATGACCGGCACAACTTGCAGTGTCGATACGGTGCCGAGCGCGAGACCGCCAATGACGGCGCGGCCGAGCGGTGCGTTCTGCTCGCCGCCATCGCCGAGACCGAGCGCCATCGGTAGCATGCCGATCAGCATCGCAAGCGCGGTCATGATGACGGGGCGAAAGCGCGTGAAGCCCGCCTCGAGTGCCGCGTCCCAAGGCTGGGCGCCTTCGTGCAGCTTCTCTCGCGCCGCATTGACGACGAGAATGCTGTTCGCCGTCGCGATGCCGATACACAGAATCGTGCCGGTCAACGCGGGCACGCTCAGCGTGGTGCCGGTGGCGAACAGCATCCACGCAATGCCCGCAAGCGAGGCCGGCAGACCGCAGATGATAATGAGCGGATCGATCCACGACTGAAAATTTACGACCATCAGCAGATAGACGAGCACGATGGCAAGAGCCAGTCCCGAGCCGAGGCCGCTGAACGATTGCGTCATCGATTGCACCTGCCCGCGCATGACGATGGTCGAGCCTGGCGGCAAATGCGCCTTGGCCTGATCGGTGAGCCGGTCCACGTCGGCGGCCACGCTGCCCAGATCGCGGCCCTGCACGGAACCGTAAATATCGAGCACGGGCTGCACGTTGTAGTGCGATACCACCGCCTGCTGCGACGCGCGCCGCATCGTGCCGAGCGAGCCGAGAAGGCTTTGCGGCGCGCTCGACAGCTGGCTGTCGTTGAGGGGCACGTTGGCGAGCGTCTGCAGCGAATGAATGTCGTATTGCGGCACTTCCGTCATGAGCGGATAGCTCACGCCGTTCTTCGGATCGAGCCAGAAGTTGGGCGTGGTCTGCGAGCTGCCGGACAAGGAAATCAGCAGATCCTGCGCGACGTCCTTCTGAGTGAGGCCCGCCTGCATCGCCTTAGTGCGGTCCACGTCGATGTTGATCGCGGGCGCGTCGCCGGGCTGCTGGATGCGTGCATCTACGAGCCCCCGCACATGGCGCAGCTTCGCCAGCAACTGATTCGCCGCCACGCGATTCTTCAAGAGGTCCCTGCCGACGATCTGAATGTCGATCGGCGCGGGCTGCCCGAAGTTAAGAATTTGGCTCGTGATATCGGCGGGCAGGAACGAGAAGATCGTGCCGGGGAACGATGCCGCGAGCACGTCACGCAGCTTCGCGACATAGGTAGCGGTGGGGGCGTGGTCCGGTGTGAGGGCGATCATGATGTCCGCGTCCTCCGTGCCGACGGGCGCCGACGACGAATACGTGAGGTTGATACCGCTCACCGGCACGCCGATGTTGTCGAGCAGCGACGCTTCCTCGGACGTTGGTATCACCGTGCGGATCTTCGCTTCGACTTCGTCCGTCAGCCGTGCGGTTTCCTCGATGCGGGTGCCGGTCGGCGCACGCATATGCAGGCGGATTTCGCCCGTATCTATGCTCGGAAAGAAGTCCCGGCCTGTGAAGGGCAAGAGCGGAATTGAAGCGAGACAGAACACCGCGAAGATCGCAATCACGGTACGCGGATGCCCGATGCCCTGTGCAAGCACCCTTTTGTAGCCCATGCGAAGCGCTTCGAAACGCCGCTCGAACGCCGCCTGCCAGCGCGCGAGAAACGCGAGGCGTCCGCGTGGTTCGCCGCGCCCGCGCGCCTTGAGGAGATACATGGCGAGCGTCGGAATGAGCGTGCGCGAGAAGAAATACGATGCGCACATCGCGAACACGACCGCCTCGGCCATCGGTACGAACAGATAACGCGCAACGCCCGAGAGCAGGAACATCGGCGCGAACACGATGCAGATGGACAGCGTGGAAACGAAGGTGGGCACTGCAATTTCGCCGGAGCCGTTGAGAATGGCATCGGCGAGCGGCGCGCCGTTTTCCAGATGATGCGTGATGTTTTCGATCGCCACCGTCGCATCGTCCACCAGAATGCCGACCGCGAGCGCGAGGCCCCCGAGCGTCATGATGTTGATGGTTTCGCCCATCGCCGACAATGCGATGAGCGAGGTGATGACCGACAGCGGAATCGTCACCGCGATGATGAGCGTCGCGCGCCAGCTTCCGAGGAACAGCAGGATCATCATCGCGGTGAGGCACGCGGCGATAAGCGCTTCGCGTACGACGCCAATGATCGCGGACTTGACGAATACGGACTGATCCGCGAGCGGCGTGATCTTCAGCGCCTTGGGGAGGCCCGCGGAAATCTGCGGCAGCATTGAGCGGATCTGCTGGATGATCGTGAGCGTGGACGTGCTGCCGGTCTTTTCCACGGTCAAAAGCGCGGCGCGCTTGCCGTCGCTGCGCACGATGTTGGCTTGCGGCGCATAACCGTCGCGGACTTGGGCGACATCGCGCAAATACACCACGCCGCCCTTGATCGTCTTGATGGGCAGGTCGTTGAGCGCGGCGACACTGTTCGTGCTGCCGTTCATCTGCACGTTGTACTCACGTGGGCCGATTTTCGCGGTGCCGCCAGGCAAGATCAGATTCTGGACATTGACGGCGTTCACCACGTCGCTCGGCGAGAGCTCCTTCGCCTGCAGCTTGCGCGGATCGATATCGACCATGATTTGGCGAATCTTGCCGCCGAAGGGCAGCGGCACGGCCGCGCCCTGCACGGTAGCGAGCTGCGTGCGCACAAAGCTGTTGCCGAGGTCGTAGAGCGTCTGCTCGGGCAATGAATCGCTCGACAGGCCGAGCTGAAGAATAGGCACTGTCGACGCGTTATAGGTGATGATATTCGGCGGCAGCGTGCCCGGCGGCAGGATGCGCAGAATGGACGCGGAGTTGGCGGTGGCCTGCGCGATCGCACGATTGATGTCCGCGCCCGGGTGAAAGAAGATCTTGATGACCGATACGCCGTTGAGCGACTGCGACTCGATGTGCTCGATATTCTCGACATCCGACGTTAGCGCACGCTCATAGTTCGACGTGATGCGGTTCGCCATGTCCTCGGCGGAAAAGCCGCTATACGACCAGACGATGCTGACGACGGGAATGTTGATGTCGGGAAAGATGTCGGTTGGCGTGCGCATGAGGGCAAGCGGGCCGATTATGAACAGCAGGAGCGCCAGAACGATGAACGTATACGGGCGACGAAGGGCGAGTCGAACGATCCACACGAAGTCTTATCCGGGTCGGGGCACTGGCGACGCAGTGTGCATGTGCGCGCTTTGCCCGATGCTGACCGCAAAATGACAAGTTCGTAATCTGAGTGCTAGCGCGTATATCGAAGTCTGCCAGCCGGCGGCCGACGCTTCGTGGATGAGCCACCCTCCTCACGCTTGAAATCGCGGTCAATTCGATCGCCTCGTGGCAGACCGCAATCGAAAGTGCAATCAATTGCGTAGAATTCAGGACTTGTCAATCGTTATCGACGGGTGCAAGCATGCGCATACTGGTTGTCGAAGACGAGCAAAAAGCGGGCGTCTATATCAAGAAAGGGCTTGAAGAAGCGGGCTATCTCGTCGATGTCGTCGGCGACGGGGCCGAAGGTCTGATTCTCGCGAAGGAAGAGAACTACGACGTCATCGTGCTCGACGTGATGCTGCCGACCATGGACGGCTGGAGCGTCGTGCGCAGTCTTCGCGAAACGAAGGCCACACCCGTGCTGTTTCTCACCGCGCGCGACGACGTGCAGGACCGCGTGCGCGGTCTCGAACTCGGCGCGGACGATTATCTCGTCAAGCCCTTCGCCTTCGTCGAACTGCTTGCGCGCGTGCGTTCGCTGGCACGGCGCGGCCCGCCGCGCGAAAGCGACCTGATTTCGCTGGGCGACCTCGAAATCGACGTGACGCGCCGCAAGGTGCGCCGCGCGGGCAAGCGCATCGATCTGACACCGCGCGAATTCGCCTTGCTGCAACTGCTGGCGCGGCGTCATGGCGAAGTGCTCAGCCGGACGCAGATTGCATCCTATGTGTGGGACATGAATTTTGACAGCGATACCAACGTGGTCGAAGTCGCGATCCGCCGGTTGCGTGCGAAGATCGACGACGACTTCGAGGTCAAGCTCATACAGACCGTGCGCGGCGTCGGCTATGTGATCAATACGCCCGGCCACGATTGATGCATACGCGTTCGCTTACCACGACGCTCGCGCTCGTGTTCGCCGCGACCACGCTGGCGGTGTTCGCGCTGGTCGGCACCTTCGTGTATCTCGCGCTCGCGCACCAGGTGCATGTGCAGGACGATCTGGACATCGTGCTCGCCGCGCGCCATACGCGGCGGCTGGTCGATGAATTGCAGAGCTATGCGGATATCGAGCGCTATCGCGAACGGCTCGAAAGTCAGGTCCTCGGTAACGGCGCGCTGTCGCTAAAGATCGTCGATGCTGCGCGCAAGCCGCTCGTGCAACACAATGTCGATGCCGCGCTGGCGCAGGTCGCGCTGCCGTCGCGTGCGGTGCCCGCGGGCGCACAGATCACCGCGCAGGCCATCGTCGATATGCACGAAGCCTATGGCGATCCGCTTCGGGTGCTGGCCGTCGACACGCGTCTGATGGACGGCACACTCGCGACCATCATCGTGGTGCGCGACATGCGCGATCGGTGGATGCTGCTCGACCGCTATCGAGACCGCCTGCATCTCGCGGGCGCAATCGGCGTGCTGCTCACCTTCGCGATCGGCTTCTTTCTCGTGCGGCGCGCGCTCAAGCCGCTGCGCAACATGGCGAACAGCGCGGCGACGGTGACATCGGACAAGCTCCATACGCGCATCGCAATGGACAATGTGCCGAGCGAACTGGAACCGCTGATCGCCGCGCTCAACGGCATGCTCGCGGGACTCGAACGCAGCTTCCAGCGCATGTCGCAATTCACCGCCGATCTCGCGCACGACATGCGCACGCCGATCGCCAATATGCGCGGCGCAACGGAAGTGGCCCTCGCGCGGCCACGGTCGACCGACGAATATCAGATGCTGCTTGCATCGAATCTGGAGGAATGCGATCGCCTCTCGCGCATGATCGAAAACGTGCTGTTTCTCGCGCGCGCCGAGCATCCGCAATTCGCGCGTCATCTGCGCGAGTTCGCAGCCGGCGAGGAGTTGCAGCGCATCGCCGAGTATTTCGAAGGGCTCGCGGAAGATGCGGGCGTGCACATCGCCGTGCGCGGTTCCGCACCGCTCAAGGCCGATGTCGAATTGTTCAGGCGCGCGGTGAGCAATCTGCTCGCCAATGCCGTGCGTTATACGCCGCGCGATGGAACGATCACGCTTTCCGTCGATGCGGACGCGGCGTTCGTACGCGTATGCGTCGAGAACGAAGGCGTGCCCATCGAACCACCGATGCTGGAACGAGTGTTCGACCGCTTCTATCGCGGCGATCCGTCGCGTCGCGTTGCCGGCGCAGCGAGCGGCTCGGCGGGGCTGGGACTCGCCATCGTGAGAACAATCATGGAACTGCACGGCGGGCTTGCACACGCGGAAAGCGACGTACTCAGGACGCGTTTCGTACTGTCTTTCCCGAAGACAGCTACCCGTTCGTGACGCCCAAGATGTCAAACTTGTAACGTCGGCGTCAGCTTTTCTACAGCGCTCGACTTCCACAATGTCATCAACGTCCCGTACAACGCAACGGCGTTCGAGGGCAGTTGCCCTTCGCCATTTTTCCATGCATCAGTGAGGGTAAAGACCATGAAAAAATTAATTTGTGCCGTGCTAGCCGCGGCAACTTCGATGCCGTTCGCAGCGTTTGCGCAATCGACGCCGGCACATGTGACGCGTTTGCAAGTGCGCGCCGAACTCGCGCAGCTCGAAGCGGCGGGCTATCAGCCTAGCACGCACGATGCGGATTACCCGCAGGCGCTGCAGGCCGCCGAAGCAAAGGTCCCGGCGCGCGATGCATATGGCGGCGCGAATGCCAGCACCCAAGCAAGCAGCGCTCTGCATCAGGGCGAGGTATCGCAGTGATGCGAAGGACTGCTTACGTGAGTGCGCTCCTGAGCCTCGCTTTTGCGCTGGGCGCGGTATCGCACGAAGCTTTTGCGCGCGATCACGGCCCGCGAATTGCCAACGCTTCGTCCAGTCCCAATTGACGCATTTAGATCATCAAGGAACCGATCATGAAAAAGACGCTTCTTCTGCTCATCGCATGTCTGACGGTTGGCGTCACCGCCCAGGCTCAAGCGCAGACGAGCGGCCTCACGCGTGCTGAGGTCAAGCAACAACTCGTTCAGGCTGAAGCCCAAGGAGTGCTGCCGTCGAACGGAACGAACTATCCGCCGAGCGCACGCGCCATCGCGCGTAATAAGGCCGTTTTCGCCGAGCAGCACGAAAGCCAAGATGCAACGGCCTATGGCGGCGTCCCCGACACTCATGCCGATCACTAGTCGGGACCGGCGCCACATGCGAGGCGGTGCGCCGCACGCAACGCGGCGTACTGCGGATAACGCACGCCACCGGATGCCATAATTCGCAAGCTCCATGCGCGCGATGGCTTTACCGCCGCGCTCACCGCCTTGCGCGATGCGGTGAACGCGGCAGGCGGCGTCGGGCGATATCGCGTGTAGGCGACGTAAGTAGGCTATCCATTCGCCCCCCGCTTTCGCCAGGTGGATCGCGACGCACAAGACCTTTATCGCCATGCTTGAAACGTTCCGGCTGGGAATCGCTTTCCCGACGAACGAGGTGCCCCGATCTGCGGGAGAGATCGGGTTTCCGCGTGCAACTGAACTGCGACAGACGGCGCTAGGGACGAACGCTTGAGCGCGCAAAAGCCAGTCAAGGGCCAGAGCGGTGCGGTGCCATTTTACAAGCGTTGCTGGGCTTCGTATGCCTCGAGGTGAGCAAGAGCCATCCTGAGGCCAGGTACCTCAATTGAAAAGCTCTCTGCGCGTTTGACCATGTCCCCAACGATTGCGTGCGTTTCGATCTTCGTCGCGCCCGATCGTATATCGCGCAGCATTGATGAGGCCCAAGTCGAATTGCGGTCAAGTAACAATCCTTCGATGGCTGCGATTGCACCGCCATCGAGCTGATGACGTGACTCCGCCGCTACATCCAGACATTCGGCAAGCAGCTGGCGAACAACTGCCGCCCCAAAGCTGGTCGCGAGAATTTCACCAATGTTCGCGCGCATGAGGCAAGTTGCAGAAGCTCCAGCGGAGAGCATCACCCACTTTTGCCACAACTGCTGATCGATGTCATCTGTCAGCGCCCGCACGCCTGGTGCGCCTCGGATAATTTCGTAGAAGCGGTCGATCACATCCACATGGCGATTCGATCGAGCGCCGATGACAAGCCTATCATTCGTAGCGGAATGCTCGATTGTCAGGTCTGGCAATGAGGTGACCGCAATGTAGGAGGCGCCTCCGGCGACGCGATCTTTCCCAAACAGACTATCCAGTTGATCATACGGCCATATGCCATTCAGCAAGGGAAGAATCACTGAACCGGAATGCATTGCCGGACGGATCGCTTCAGATGCCTCTTTGAGGTCATAGGCCTTGCAGGCGAGAAGCACGAGATCATATTCGGGTCGCAGTCCGTCCGACCCTATTGCGTTCACCGGACCGGAGAAATCGCCCAGGCTGCTTGACACTCGAAGCCCAGCGTCGCGGAACGTCGAAAGCTTGCCGGGGCGCACCAAAAACGTTACGTCGGCTCCAGCCTGAATGAGCCTAGAGCCGTAGTAGCCGCCCATTGCGCCGGCGCCAAGGACGAGAATGTTGAGGCCATTCTTCATAGTTCGTATAAAAGCCAGAAGTCACGCGCCGACGCTCCGCGCGATGAGTGTGAGAACCACTTTATACTATCATGATAGTATTGTACTTGCTTGCCCACGGAGCACGTTGAAAGTGGGGTTTAGGTCGATCTCGTTTCGCGTCTCAAGAAGTCGATCAACCGCTGGCGGACTATCTGATCCGACTCGTGTTCAGTTGTGTGCAAGCCGATGTGTTGATTAAGGCTCATTGCCGATCTGCAGAGTCCGGCTCGATATTGAAAGGATCACACGATAAGAGGAACCACATGACGGCACATTTCGTACTTAAGGACTTCGAAGGCAAACGCGTTGAGCTTGAAACGGAACATTCTCTGGAAACAGTGCTTGATCGTTTGCGCGACGCGTGCGGCAAGTCGAGCGCCGGAGAAATAGCGACGCTCGCTCAGAGCGCGCGAGACTCGCACGCGTTCGAGGAAAAGGTCAAAGAGCGCTACGTCGGTCGAAGCGGATTCATGATTTTTGGGGAGTTCGATCACGGTGCGTGGCTTGCGATCTACGGGATCAGACGGCCCACGGTTCGCGTTATTTTGGGTAACCCCTTGATCGCGATTACCATGATGAAGCTAGACGTTACTGCCGGTCTGTTCGCGCCGGTTGAACTGCTCCTTTCCCAGCGGTCCCATGGTAGCGGTACCACTGCAGTCTATGTAAGACCATCCAGTTTGATCTGCACTACAGAAAATTCTGATCTCCGCGCTGCAGCCGTGGCCCTCGACGCCAAGCTGGAGAAACTGGTTCTTGAGCTGTGTTCGTAGCAGATCAGATCATTCGTCATGCCGGCGAATCAGGTCGGCTACGGGAGGCCGGACATCAAAGGGTCACACGTGCCATAATCCGCGAATATTCGAACGAGGGGCACCGTGAGGCGAAAGAGTTTTGCTGAAATGGATTGTGCTGTCGCACTGGCTTTGGAAGAGGTGGGCGAATGGTGGAGCCTGCTCATTATTCGCGACGCACTACAGGGATCCACGCGGTTTGAGCAGTTCAGGTCGAGTTTGAGGATCTCGCCAACCATGCTCGCCCGCAGGTTGAACGAGCTGGTCGATTCGGGCCTCCTTATCAAGGTGCCATCGACCTTGAAAGCGGGAACGGAGGAATACAGGGTGACCGAGAAGAGCCGCGACCTGTCGCCCGTACTCGTTACCTTGTTCGCTTGGGGTCGCAAGCATGCCGGCAGGGGGAGGAAATGGGGAATTGATCTCATCGACAGAAAGACCGGCAGCCTAGTCGTCCCCGTCCTCATCGACCGCAACACAGGGCTTCCCATCAGCCGCGAAACACACGCTTTCGTGCAGGGCGACAGTCCCAGCCAAGCAACAGCGGAGCGGCTGCCCAGAAAAACTGAAGCGCTGGTAAAGTGAGCATGTTGGGACCGTCGGCACAAGGGGTCGACGATACGCGCTAGCAGTCCATGCTTACCACGCCTCAAGTAAATGAGGTTCAGAGACTGAACTGATTAATGTTTACAGATTGCTATTGCACACAGTTCCGGCGATCGGCGAATGCGCTGACTGGCATTTACGATGACGCGTTGCGCCCGGTCGGGCTCAAGATCACGCAATTTTCCCTACTCCGAGCATTGGAGCGATTGGAGGCTGCGACTTACACGGAGATCGCAGTAGAGTCGGCTTTGGATAAAACGACCATTTCCCGCAATCTTAAGATCTTGATCGACGCCGGGTGGGTCGAGACGAGCTCAGACACGGACGCTCGCTTCAAGATCGCCCGATTAAGTAAGCGCGGCACTGCGAAGCTACGCAGCGCGGAGCAGTATTGGCTGCTTGCGCAAGCACGAGTTGAGAAGGAAGTGCAGCGATTCTTGAAAGGACCAGCCAACAAGCAGCTCTTGGAAGCGCTAGAGTGCTTGCAACGCGTCGCACCGTGATTCGGTCGAGCCCGTTAGGGCTAGCGGTATACCGCGCGCGACGGGTAAACCCCTTCTTCTTTTACGTGCTTAGCCTAGATATTATCGGGACAACACATAGTTGTACCTACATCTACGTCCAATAGTTGTATATACATTTATCTTACGGAGGAATCATGCCCACGTATGTCGTCGCTTCGGCCGAAGGTCGTTTCAGCAGCGCAGAGAAGAATGCGATAGCGAGAGGGATCACGGATGCGCATTCGGCTGCGACCGGAGCGCAGGGATTCTTTGCTCAGGTCATCTTTCAAGAGATCACTTCGGGAAATCACTTCCTCGGTGGTAGCCCGCTAGTTTCGGACCAGATATTTGTCCACGGACACATCCGGGGTGGGCGCACTCCGGACCAGAAAAAGCAGTTGCTTAGCGAGATTGTTGATGCCGTGTGTCGGGGCGCGAGTGCCGATAGGCGATATGTTTGGGCATATGTTGCAGAACTTCCACCTGCCCAGATGGTGGAATTTGGGAAGGTACTGCCAGAGCCCGGTACGGAAGCGCAATGGCTTCAGGCGATGTCGCTAGAAGATCGAAACTACCTTCTTGGCATTGGCAAATAAGATCAGAAGGAGGAGGCATATGAGTTCGACGATTCTCGCGAGCGGAACGTCTCGTAAAATGACCGCTGAAGAACGCAAGATTGTTTTTGCCTCTTCGCTTGGTGCGGTTTTCGAATGGTACGACTTCTACCTGTATGGATCTTTAGCTGCGATTGTGGGGAAGCAGTTCTTCTCCGGGGTTAACGAGACCGCTTCGTTTATCTTCGCCCTGCTCGCTTTCGCAGCGGGATTCGCGGTCCGCCCGTTTGGAGCTCTAGTATTTGGGCGCATCGGAGATCTCGTAGGCCGCAAATACACTTTTTTTGATCACCATCTTGTTGATGGGAGCGTCCACATTTATCGTCGGGATACTTCCATCATATTCGTCTGTTGGCATTGTCGCGCCGGTTGGGCTCATATTGCTCAGGCTGCTCCAAGGGCTGGCTCTTGGCGGTGAGTATGGCGGGGCGGCTACATACGTGGCGGAGCATGCTCCTGCAAGTCGTCGAGGTGCATTCACGTCATGGATTCAGACGACAGCGACGCTCGGATTTTTCCTATCCTTAGTAGTTGTGCTTGGCGCACGATTAATCGTCGGCGAATCTTCTTTTGCTGCATGGGGTTGGAGAATTCCATTTCTGTTTAGCATTGTGCTGGTATCCATCTCCGTGTGGATCCGGTTGACATTGCACGAGTCTCCGGTGTTTCTGCGGATGAAAGCCGATAAGGCTTTGTCCAAGCTCCCATCGCCGAAGCTTTCGGGCAGTGGCGCAATATCAAAATTGGGCTGATCGCACGTCAGTCGGTGATTTGGTACGCGGGACAGTTTTACGCCCTTTTTTTCCTTACGCAGACGCTGAAGGTTGACGCTGTTACCTCAAACTTGCTGGTCGCAGGGGCGCTGCTCATAGGGACCCCGCTAATCGTGCTGTGCGGGTCGTTATCAGACCGCATAGGACGCCGACCTGTGCTCCTAACCGGCTTTTTTCTCTCTGTTTTCCTGTACTTCCCTATCTTCCACGGTCTAGCTAAGTACGCAAATCCGGCACTCGTATCGGCTCAGGAAAGGGCACCCGTGACGGTGGTCGCAGACCCGCGCTCGTGTTCCTTTCAGTTCAATCCGGTCGGCACTAGTGCGTTCGTCAAGTCATGCGACATTGCCAAGTCGTTTCTTGCCCGGTCGTCGGTGAATTACAGCAACCAAGATGCGCTTGCAGGATCAGTCGCCCAGGTACTGGTCGGCGGCGATGTCGTTAGAAGCTTTGAAGGTACCGGCATGTCTCCTGATGACTTGAGGCGTAGCACCGCAAGGTTTGACAAAGACCTTGCCGCTCGCATAAAGACCGTGGGATACCCCGAAAAGGCCGACCCTGAGCAAATTGACTACTTAATGGTCATGGTTATGCTGACCGGACTTGTTGTTTTAGTGGCACTCGTGTACGGACCAATTGCAGCGACCCTTGTCGAATTGTTCCCCACTCGTATTCGGTACACGGCAATGTCTCTGCCTTATCACATCGGCAACGGCTGGTTCGGCGGCTTTCTCCCGACGACTGCGTTCGCCCTGGTGGCAGCAACCGGCAACATATATTCAGGTATTTGGTACCCGGTCATCATCGCGGCGGTGTCGCTTGTCGTTGGCTTTATCTTCCTGCCTGAGACGAGGCATCGAAACATCGACGTATGACATCTGGTTCGTCGCGGTTCGTTTTGGAACTATCAAAACCGGGGCAGATTCGTAGACAGCACGACCCGCCGATAAGAGTGCGTCGACATCGAGTATGTATGCAGTTCTTGTTAAATGATCGCCGCGCTTGCGGCTATCAGCGGATTTGTTGGCAAAGTTTTAACTGAGGTATTTGGAATCACTCTCTCAGGGGCTCCGCTCGAGCCCTTTTGCCGACGCCACGCGTCGGCTTTTTTTTTGGTGTGGACCGAGAAGGCCGAGATGCGCAGCAGCAAACCGGCGGTTGCGCCATCGCAGATTCCCACCAGACGTTTGCTTGCTCCAGCGCTCCGACACCAAAGGGTTACTAATCACCGATACGGCGCAACGGGCAGCAGCCTAAGAAAAGATACAGCCGTCACGATCCCGCCATAGGTAAGCCGCGTACCCCAAGCTTTGCATCGTGGAGAGAAGCCATACTGCTTGCGCTGGCGTAGAAAGTCACTGGATCTTTAAGAAACGAATTATCGGTGCACAAGCGGTAATGGACCACTGCATAGAAAAAGCCGCCCCAGCGCACGACGGGCGGCTTCCTAAACGCGAAGAATCAAGCAATCAAGCAACCGAGGTCCAGCCCAGGTTGGATCAACAGTATCGCAATAGTATTGTAAACTCAGGTTTCGAGACGTGGAGGTTCGTGCAGCTCGCAGGCTTGATGGAAGCGTGTATGGCACGCGCGCGGCGTGGTGTCCGCGCCGCCTCCTGTGCCTTCGGTGGCGGATCCAGCTTAGTAGCCTGCTGCTCTGTCTGATCCGCTCATCGCAGCAGACGCCTGACCATCTTGTGCGGAGCCTGAGTGGGCCTCCGCGACTGCGCTGATGATGTCAATGGCCTCGCCGATCTGTTTGCGCGTAATGTTCAGGTAAGGAATCGCCCTGACTCCGTCGGTACCTGACGGCAGCACGTACAAACCCTTTTCGTAAAGCCTCTCAACGAAATCTGACGCTGGCAGCGACGTAACACCAAACCGGACAATATTGGTTTCGACGGACGACACATCGAGGTTGATGCCCGGCAACCCAGCAATACCATTGGCCAGCAACTTTGCATGCTCATGATCCTCTAGCAGCCGATCACGGTGATGCCGTAGCGCATGGAGTGCCCCTGCTGCAATAATTCCAGCTTGCCGGAAGCCTCCACCTATCTGCTGCTTGAAGCGACGGGCTCGCGATATGAATTCGCGGGAGCCGGCGAGTGCTGAACCTACTGGCGCACCGAGCCCCTTTGAAAAGCACACACTGACGGAATCGAAATGCCTGGCGTATTCTTTTTCCGGAATGCCGGTCGCAGCGCTTGCGTGCCACAGTCGGGCACCATCAAGATGCAGTGCTAGCCCACGAGCCCGTGCCACCGCACACACCGCCTCCAGCTGCCCGATAGGCCAAATTTTTCCTCCGCCAATATTATGTGTATTTTCCAGGCAGAGCAATTGAACCGGCGCAGGAATGGTGCTTGGAAAGAACCGATGCGACACGCCGAGCGCTGCGCTTACGTCATTTGCCGTGAAAATTCCGCGTACACCAGGCAGAAGACGAGGAAGCACGCCTGAAAATGCGGCGGGTGCGCCACCTTCAAGAAGGTACACGTGAGCGTTCTGGTCGAAAAGAACCGCGTCACCCGGCTCAGTGTGAGCTCGGATACCGACCTGATTCGTCATGGTCCCGGTCACCATATAAACAGCGTCCTCCTTTCCAAGGAGGTCCGCTACTTCACGCTCCAGTTCTTTAACGGTTGGATCGTCGCCGTAGACATCATCTCCGACAACTGCCGATGCGATGGCCTTTCGCATCGCATCGGTTGGCTGACTACAGGTATCGCTGCGCAGGTCGATCATTTGAGGCTCCTCGAGGAATATGTCGCTCTAGCGTAACCCCGGAGCTGGCCCCCCGCTTTGGACAAAATTGCGGAATTTGATCAGTCAGCGACGCGCGGCGCTTGGCGGTACGCCGTAAAAGCGCTTGAAGTCTCGACTGAGGTGTCCCTGATCGCAATACCCCGTCTCGATTGCTATGCTTCGCAGCGTCTGCCCACTCAGGAGAAGATTTTTCGCCCGCTCTATTCGTCGCTGGACGAGATAGGAATGCGGAGCAATTCCAATCGCATCCCTGAAGGCCCGCAACAGGTGATAGGCGCTGATACCAGCTTCACTAGATATTATTTCGAGAGATGGATTCTGGGCGAAATGAGCGTCTATGTATTCCCTAGCCCGCTTAACAGCCCTAGGCACAGGAACCAGGTTGGCAAAATCGCGTCCCCGCAATGCATGCCGCATGACGGCCTGACAAATAGCAGCTGTCAGACGGGATGCCTTTTCGAGTCCGGTTGCCTCGACTGATTCCGAGCATAGGTGCGCGGTCCAGAAGAGCTGTTCGGTCTCGTCGTCATCAATTACTACGTTCGGAAAATGCATGGCGCGACCGGCCGCCGCGCCTTCTTCACCCAGCATGCCAATCAGTCTTGCCGCAGGGACATACGCCATCCGGTAATCCCAGCCCTCTTCCGTTGCTGGACGCCCCTCGTGCACCTGACCTGGATTGATAACGCACATTCTGCCTTGCGGCATGATGGCCCGTTGCCCCCTACAATCCTGAAAAGCCTGCGCTCCTCGGGTGATCACGCCGATAGCGAGTTCATCGTGGGAATGCCGCGGGAAACAGTGCGTGGTATAACTCGCAGCAAGGAGCTCGGTGTTGGCGAACCCGGGCTCCCGCCAGAATCTCACATGATTCGATTTGGACTGCCGCGCGCTATACATGGCTTCCTCCTTGCCTGTCGAGCTTGCGTGCGAGATACGTGAGAGCACGAAAAGCTGCCACCAACATCGATGTAGATACAACCATTATCTCACAAGCAAAAAGGCTGCAACTGCCCCCGCCGGATTGGAAGGACGCTCCAGCCCGTTCGAGTGCACTCTTCGCGACAGCCATGACCAAGCAGTGTGGTCTGATCGCAGACCATACCTGCACGGACGCTCACTCCTGTAAGAAGAGCAATTTTGGCCATATCTGTTTGGTTGCCATGCCCGACTCTATGTTTGGGGGGCAGGGCGAAAGTCCTGCCCTGGTGCGTACGTCTTTAGCCGGGTAACGATACCCGGGGTTCTGGCGATCGATGACGATAATGACGATCGCACAATTGAGAACGGAAAGCACCTGCGGGAAACGAGGCCTCATCGCTTTAGGGTAGGTTGTATTCAACGCGCTGGCTTGCCGGATCAGAAGCGAAGTGACGACATTATTCTGCGTCCGCTGAAGGCCGCCGAGCATGGCTCGCCGTCTGACGCGTCTATAAAGTCGTCGGTTGACGACTTTATAGACGCAACGTTGACATCTTTAATGCGTTCTACGACATAACAAGTCATCCCTGCGGCGGCAACCAGAACAGACTGAAGAACTATTGATTTCATGACTGCAATTCCGTCCGATGGACTGGCGAGCAAACGAATGCGTTGTGATAAGCCTTTGAGAATTCTACTGCCCTCCGGTACTGGTGTCGGACTCTTACTGTGCTTAGTCGAGCTCACGCGCGCTCCAAATGCGGGTTAGCCCGACAGTCACTGCTTCCGGAAGCAGCAGTAAAGAAACTGCTGGGCGGAGCCAGCAGGCGTGTGGTGGTCTTCAATGGTGCTTGTGACCAACTCGAACCCTGCACCGAATTCGTTGGAGAGCTGCTGGGCATCGTATCGCCTCACGTCGAGTCCGCTGCACCGGTTCGGTCCGCCAGGTCCGAATGTCCCAATTACGACGTGGCCACCAGGTTTGAGGGCGTTCGTCAGCACACGAATGTATGCGGCCCGTTCTGACGCTTCGCTGAGGAAATGGAAGACGGCCCGGTCGTGCCATACGTCGTAGTGATGCGCGGGCAGGTCGACCATTAAAATATCGGAAGCAACCCAGGTTATCTGCTCAGCGTTTGCGCCCAATCGACGTTTGGTGGTATCGAGAGCAACGGCGGACAGATCAAGCACTGTCAGATTTCGGTATCCGTATTGAAGCAAGTCGTCTACTAACGTAGATTCACCACCGCCCACATCAATAATGGCTGCACTCCGATCGGGCGCGCTTTCGGAAATGAGCCGCAGCGATGTCTCAAGATGCGGGCGATACCAGCTAACTGCGTCAGGCGCCTTTGACCGATAGACTTCTTCCCAATGTTCTTTGCTGTCCATGTTGCTTCCCCAGGTTTATGCCGCATGCGAGTCAATGATAAGAGACCTGACGGGGCGCGTCATCGACATTGCGCAGCTCTGCAGGTATGAGGCACTTAACTCACTTAGCTATTCCAGCCAAGGCGGCCAGAACCATCCCGACGCGACAAAGTGAATGTTGAAGTTGCGCTGTTTGGTAACGGCGCTGTACGGCCCGACGGCCTGGCGCGTGCAAAACACACTATTGTCGGTGCGGCTTCAGTGCGTATGCCGGTGATGAATGTCGGGAAAGTGCGCGTGCGTGTGAGTGATAGGCGCATGTTGATGAGGATGCGTGTGCGGCTCCTCACCATCCCAATCAAATTCATGCGTATGCTGGTGGTGCTCGTCGTGCCGGTGTCGATGGTTGTGGTCCAGGACTTCGTGAGTGTGAGGATGTTCATGCCGCTCACGTATATGCAGCCAGACCCCGAGCGCCATGAGCGCTGCCGATAGCCAGAAACGGAGCGACGGCAACTCTGGCCACAGGATGAGCGATAACGCGACGCCGAATATAGGTGCCACCGAGAAATATGCCCCGGTCCGCGCCGTACCAAGATTACGCAGCGCGACGACAAAGAGAACCAGGCTAACGCCGTAGCCGGCGAAGCCGGTCAACATGGCGGCTGCCACGTTGCCGACGCTCGGAAGATGCGCACCCAGCACAAGTGCGATACCCAGATTGACCGAACCGGCGACCAGTCCTTTCAGGCAGGCAATGACCATCGCGTCGTTAGTTGACACCTTCCGCGTCAGATTGTTGTCGATGGCCCACGCAACGCAGGCTCCCACGACCAGTAATGCGCCGACCGCCACGCTAGTTGCACCGGGTTGCCAGGACAGCGCGACGCCGCCTGTGACTATCGCAACCATCCCGAGAAATATCTGCAGGTCGACGTTCTCGCGAAACACAACCCATGCAATCACTGCGGTGAAGACCCCTTCAAGGTTGAGCAGCAGGGAACTGGTTGCTGCCGGGGTCGTGCTAAGTCCGAGCATCAGCAGCGCAGGTCCGACGACGCCGCCCGCCGCGATAGCGCCAAGAAGCCAGGGAATCTCTGAAACGTGAATGCGGCTTTCGTTTCGCCGCTCATCCGTCGTGCGGCGGAGGCGCTGAATTTGAATCGCGATGGCAAGGCCGACCCCACTGCCCAAATAAAAAAGGCCAGCAACCATGAATGGGGACAGGGACCCGAGCAACATCTTCGCGAGCGGCGTGGTCGCGCCGAATAGCGCGGCGGCAAGAAGCGCGGTGAAAGCGGCATTAAAACGTGTACTCATCGCGATGTGCTGTCCATTAATCGGTCACCCGTGCAATTGTCGGCATGACAGTTTGTCGTACCGGTCGGTCGCTCGAAGGCATTCACTCAACGGCGGTGTGGTACCTGCCTGATGCCTAGCCCAAGTGAGAAGCTTTTGATTTCGGCTGGGCCGTTTCCATTGATGTCAGCTCGTGAATGATTCTGCAGTCCTCGACCGGCCGCGCACCCCCACATCTCTCACGAAGCTTGGTCAATTGCGCCCGAAGTTGAAGCAGTTCATCGATACGCGTGTTCACGTGGTCAATGTGTTCATCAATTAGCGCGTCCACAGCACCACAGCCGATGCCTGGGTTGTCGGCGGTCTCGAGCAGCGAACGAACCTCGTCGTGCGTCATGTCCAATGCGCGGCAGTTCCGTATGAAACGTAAGCGGTCGACGTGGCCCTCGTTGTAGCTCCGGTAGTTCGCCTCTGTCCGGTCCGCCTCAGGCAGCAACCCTTCCTTTTCATAGAATCGGATTGTGTCGGTGGTGCAATTAGCCAGTCGCGCCAGTTCACCGATTTTCATGATTTTTCCTTTCCACCTTGACCTTAGAGCTACTCCAAGGTGTTTACTACATCATAAATCAAGGATGGATACCACCATGTCGGATGCAAACGTTTCGAAAAGGCTCCAGGAGCACGGCTCAGACGCTGTAGCCGCACGTGAGCAGGACCGCGGCGGCATTGCGAGGGGCGCAGAGCGCCATGATGACCGGGCACACGAACGCGGCTGCTCGAGCGGTCACGCCCACTGCTGCGAAGACGCGGACGACCGAAAGAGTGGCCACGACCACGACGATAGCCACGCTCACGAACATTCGGCTGGCAAAAGCTGTTGCGCGCCTTCCACCGCCGGCAGCTGTTGTGGCGCCGAGACCCTGACGTTCGGGGCGCTTGCCGAGCCAATCGCGGATGGTTCGAATGAGCAAAAGCGTGGTCAGGGTTACGGACACAGCCAAGACCATTGCGAAGGTCATGCTCCCCGGCCTGCGGCTAGCAGTAGCTGTTGTGCAACTGCCGCCAGCGATAGCTGCTGCGCACCCGTTGCCGTATCCGTCGGCGCCATAGGCGCGCCGACTTCGGTTGGCGGTACGGTTCGGACTCAAATTCGCATCCTTCAGATGGACTGCCCGGCAGAGGAAGCGTTAATCCGGAAAAAGCTGACTGGCATGCAGGCGGTTACCGCGATGGAATTCAATCTGATGCAGCGCGTGCTGACGGTTGCTCACAAACCAGAGGCGCTTGCCCCCGTACTCGATGCCGTACGGTCGCTGGGCTTCACGCCGGAGCTGGCTAGCGCAGATGGGCAACCTGAGAAGGTGCAGGAGCCCGAGCACAAACCGTGGTGGCCACTGGCGCTTTCCGGCATTGTGGCGATTTGCGCGGAGGTCGCCAGTTGGCTCGGGCAGCCTTCTTGGCTCGTCGCCGCACTCGCTTTGCTCGCAGTATTTGGCTCCGGCCTGACGACATACAAGAAAGGTTGGATTGCCGTCCGCAACGGCAACCTGAACATCAATGCACTGATGAGCATCGCCGTCACGGGCGCGCTGCTGTTGGGCCAGTGGCCGGAAGCAGCGATGGTCATGGTGCTTTTCACCATAGCCGAACTCATCGAGGCAAAGTCCCTCGACCGTGCTCGCAATGCTATTCAGGGCTTGATGAGGCTGGCGCCGGAAACGGCGACCGTCAGGCAGGCGGATGGGTCTTGGGCTGAAGTCGAAGCGAGCTCCGTCACTCTCGGTGCGGTCGTGCGCGTCAAGCCGGGCGAGCGCATCGGTCTGGACGGCGAAATCACAAGCGGCCGTTCGACCATCAATCAGGCGCCCATCACTGGCGAGAGCCTTCCCATCGAAAAGGCGGAAGGTGACGCGGTGTTCGCAGGAACCGTCAACGAGTCGGGTTCGTTCGAGTACAGGGTCACTGCCGCAGCAAACAACACGACGCTCTCGCGCATCATTCACGCGGTTGAAGAGGCGCAGAGTTCGAAGGCTCCAACACAGCGGTTCGTCGACCAGTTCGCTCGCATTTACACCCCGATTGTTTTTGTTGTGGCGCTCGCAGTTGCGACAGTTCCACCGCTTTTGTTTTCGGGCAACTGGTTCGACTGGATTTACAAGGCGCTTGTCCTGCTCGTCATCGCTTGTCCCTGCGCGCTGGTTATCTCGACACCGGTCTCGATTGTCAGCGGCCTCGCGGCAGCGGCGCGCCGAGGCATCCTTGTCAAGGGCGGTACGTATCTCGAACAGGGACGAAAGCTCAAATGGCTCGCACTGGACAAAACCGGAACCATCACCCACGGGAAGCCGGTCCAGACGGAGTTCGAACTGCGTGTGACGGGCATTGATGCCGTACATGTTCGCTCGCTCGCAGCAAGCCTGTCAGGTCGTTCCGACCATCCCGTATCGATGGCCATCGCCCGAGCCGCGGACAATGACGACATAACGCGGTATCCGGTCGAAGAATTTGAAGCAATTCCTGGGAGGGGTGTTCGCGGCGTTGTCGACGGGAAGAATTATTCGCTTGGCAACCATCGGCTGGTCGAGGAACTCGGTCGCTGCTCAGTGGAACTGGAAGAGCGGCTCGACGCCCTTGAACGTCAAGGTAAGACGGTTGTGGTGCTGCTTGATGAAGTTCGCGTGCTGGCTCTCTTTGCCGTGGCGGACACTGTCAAGGAAAGCAGCCGTGAGGCAATTTCGGAGCTTCACAAGCTGGGCGTGCGTACGGCAATGTTGACCGGCGACAACCCTCACACCGCACAGGCAATCGCTCGGCAGGTCGGCATCGACCAGGCTGAGGGCAACCAGTTGCCTGAAGACAAGCTGCGCGCTGTAGAGCGTCTGTCCGCCAACTCAACCATGGTCGGCATGGTTGGTGACGGCATCAACGATGCGCCGGCGTTGGCGCGAGCTGATATTGGCTTCGCAATGGGAGCAATGGGAACCGACACGGCAATTGAAACGGCCGACGTCGCTCTGATGGACGATGACCTAAGAAAGCTTCCTGCGTTTATTCGTCTGTCGAAGGCAACCCACTCCGTTCTTGTGCAGAACATTGCGCTAGCACTCGGAATCAAGGCTGTATTCCTTGCATTGACGCTTGTCGGTTACGGAACCATGTGGATGGCCGTTTTCGCTGACGTGGGAGCCAGCCTGCTCGTTGTCGGCAATGGCCTTCGTCTGCTGCGCAAGTGACCAGGCGAACCTTGCTAGTACGGGTTGAATCGACCGGAGGTGGCGATGGGATAGTTGGAATGTATGTTGCACGGGCATTTTCTTTGGCTTTCCGTTAGACATGTCGTTCCCGCGCTACGCAGGGACCCGGCGCGACGTCCCGTCATGCCACACCGGCCCTGCGTAACGCCATCAGATGGCTGAACTACGAGCCGCTTTTTCCCACCGCCTGAGCATGCTTCTCCGGCCCATCGACGGGGGTCTGCATGCCGCGCATCATGAACAGCATCGAGAGCGGACAAATCAGCACGCTGGCCATCGCGACGAAAGTGCTGAACTCGCCTCGTATCTGAGGCAGAGCCCAGTAACCGATTGCGAGAATCAGTGCGAGAGCAAGCGCAATCGTCACCATCGACTTCGTGTTGCACTTCAAGGTTGAATCCTCCCGGCGATGTGTTGAGATATTGTGGGAGAGAACCGGCACATGTTTACTTCGACGGAGCAGCTGGGGCCTGGTCCGAATACTTGAGCATAATGTCGCCCATCGCACGCATCATCTCGCCGTGCATCTTCATCGCGGTTTTCGGGTCCATACCGGCCGTACCGCCCATCATCGGGCAGTTCCCCATCATTCCGCCCATGCCCATCATCGAGCCGTGTTCCCGACTCGGCGATGACGAGCCGGGAGAGTTGTTCACTCCTGCTCCTGCTGCTGCCATGCTGACGGCACTTGCACCTAGAAGCACTGCTGAAACAATCAATGCGCCTACAGTTTTCGTGTTCATGGAAAGCTCCGAATCCGATTGAATCGTGTCGCTCGTGAAGCGTTCATGCGCAGGTCGACAGTCGCTGCGCGCAGCGAACGTGTGCGAGCCACGGCACAAAACCGTTCAAACCTGGTTGAAAGGGAGTTACAGCGAACGAGGCGGAGGTGCGGGAAGTTCCGGAATGAACTCTTCAGCGAAGGCGGGAGCAACCGCCCGATAGACAGGTGACGAAGGCGTGACGAGGAGCGAATACTTCACGGGTATGGGCGGCACACCGCAAATGAAACCGCTTGCGCCGCCCGGGCAGACGTGCTGGACGTTCACCGCATTGTGTTTCACGTCGTGTGCGCAGGGTGTCGAGTCCGAGACACCCGACACGCTGGCTTGTTGTGATGCCATTGCCGTCATTTCCGGGCATGACGTCGCCCACGCCGGGTAGCCGATCAAAGGCAACCAGACAATCAGCAAACATGCGACGAGTTTTACCCAGAATTTCATGAAGTTCAGTATAGGCCTGGTCGCAGCACACCGCTACGATACGTCGCGAGATTCGGGCGTGGCTTCATGTCACTGAGCCCATTTCTTCAGGTGCGAAAGGAACGCATCGGCGCCGACGAATCCCGCGAGTTGTGCGTCGGGTTGCTGCCTGCCATTCCGGTCGTAGAAAATCAGTGCTGGCGGGCCAAAAAGGCCGAAGCGCCGCAGCATCGCTATGTCCTCGGGCGTGTTCTTCGTGACGTCAATGCGCAGCAGCTTCCACTTAGCAAATTCGGTTACTACGCGCGGGTCAGAAAACGTGAAGCGCTCCAGTTCCTTACAGCTGATGCACCAGTCCGCATAGAAATCGACCATAACCGGCTGGCCGCGTGCCGCGCTGAGCGCTTGCTCCAGTTCTGCATTCGACCGTTTCGTGTCGAAAGGTGCGGGTCCCTGGCGGATGCTCTCGGACGATACCCGCATCACGCCGCCAAGGGGCTCGAGGATGTCCCGATGACCTGACAACACACCAATGAACTCGGCGACGCCCGCGACCAGTAGCAGCAAGCCGAGCGCTTTGCTCGCCCGCGAAATCGAGGAAGCATCTGTTGGCAGCGGGTCAATCGCGTGAAGCATCACGCCGCAACCGGTTAGCAGCAACGCAATCAGTATCATCAGCAGCCAAACAGGCAGCAGCGAATAGACAAACCACAGCGCTGCGGCGAGCAGCATGACTCCCAGCGCGTTCTGGACCGCGACCATCCAGCGACCGGCCCGAGGTAGCGCGCTAGTTCCGAAGGTACCGACGAGTAGCAGCGGAATTCCCATCCCCATGCCCAACACATAAAGAGCCAGTGCTCCTCCAATGACGTCGCGGCTGTTGGCGATGTACAGCAGGGCGCCCGCCAGCGCGGGCGTCGCGCACGGCCCGACAATCAGCGCGGACAGCATGCCTGCAACGAACACCGGGACAACGCGCCCCCCGGGGAGACGATTACTCCATTCCGTCACTTTGGTTTGCCAGTTCGTCGGCAACTGCACTCTGAAGGCGCCGAACATTCCGAGGGCCAGAATAACCATGAGCATGCCAAAGCTGGCGAGCACCCAGGGTTGTTGTGTCACCGCCACTAGCGGAATGCCGATGAGTGCCGCAATGGTGCCGGCAACCGCGTAGGTAATCGCAAGCCCCTGCACATAAGCGAATGACAGGGCGAAGCCGCGGCCAAAGGACGATGGTTCGCGGGCTGCCCCAATAACCGCAGTCACAATGGGAATGAGCGGGTACATGCACACGGTACCTGCCATTAGGAGGCCCGCGAGCAGAAAGCCGACCAGTTCGGCGAGCGAGATGCCATTCGCAGGGTGTAGAGTGATGCCAAGCCCGGCGGACGGCAGGACGTCGCCAGTGTTAGGGAATCCGGCAACGCCCGCCGGCGCCTTATCCCCTGTTGCGACGGACACGACTGAGCCATCTGCTGCCACGCGATAGCTTCGCGTCTGCGGCGGATAGCAGACGCCCAGGTCGGCGCATCCCTGCGACGTCACGAACAGCACAATGCTGCTCACTACCGCGCGAGGCAAGGGAACACGGATTTGCATGGGCCGGTGGTATACCGTGACCATGCCGAATGTCGGGTCGCTTTTCAGCTCCCCCGGCGGCATCTGGTTCGGCTTTATCGGTGCACCGTCGACCGCAAAACTGAACCTGTCCCGGTAAAGGTAATAGCCTTCGTGGGTGTTGAAATCGAGCAGCACCTCTTGCGGCGCGCTGAGCGTGACCTTTAACGGGAACGCTTTTTCAGGTGGCAGTAGTTCCGACTCGTCGACAGCGTGGGCCGCCAGCGAAGTCAGTACGAATAGCAAGCCGAGTGCAACGTGCAACACACGTTTGACATTGATTGATGACGCTAGCATCACGGGCTCTGTCTCCTGCGGGCCGGACTGCAGGCTCACCGATGGCGAGCCTGCGAGTACGGCATCAATACATCGTCAAGATTGTTTCTCCAGCCTCACAATGGTCAGGTTGCCGTCGACGTTCTCGATGCGAACCCTGACCTTGTCACCCTCGTGGACTCGCTTGACCATCGCAGCATCCTTTGCCTTGAAGGCCATCGTCATTGGCGGCATGCCGACGTTCTCCAGCGCGCCGTGCTTCAGCGTAATCATGCCGGTCGTCGCGTCCACGTTCTTGATTTCCGCATCGGTCAACGCGGCGTTCGACGACGCCTTCGCGGTCGAAGATTTTGTGGACATATTCATGCCGGCCATGTCATCGCCAGCAAACGCAGGGGTGGCGACA
This sequence comes from Caballeronia sp. INML1, assembly GCF_023631085.1. Lineage (NCBI taxonomy): Bacteria > Pseudomonadati > Pseudomonadota > Betaproteobacteria > Burkholderiales > Burkholderiaceae > Caballeronia > Caballeronia sp. INML1. The sequence goes on from NZ_JALQDT010000078.1 coordinate 67,035, forward strand.
ACGGCTGCAAACGCCGCTGTTGCGACAATCAGTTTCTTCATTGAATTTCTCCAGTTTCGGTTGATGGCACTCTCGCGCCGGAAGGTACTTCACGATGAAAACGGGCCGCGCTGGCCTTTCGCGCTTGACGGCGCTGTAACAGGAACCAGGCGGCGGGAATCACGAACATCGACAGAAGGGGCGCGGTGACCATGCCGCCGACCATCGGCGCAGCGATGCGCTGCATGACTTCCGAGCCCGCGCCGTGTCCAACCATGATGGGCACAAGACCAGCCAGCACGACCGCAACCGTCATCGCTTTCGGCCTCACGCGCAGCACAGCGCCTTCGCGAATTGCGTCGAACAACAGCGCCTCGGTCAGCGGCTCACCGTCTTCCAGCCGACGATTAAGTGCCCCCTTGAGGTACAGCAGCATCACGACGCCAAATTCAGCAGCAACACCGGCGAGTGCGATGAAGCCCACAGACGTCGCGACCGACACGGCATGACCCAATATCCAGATGAACCAGAGGCCGCCGACCAGCGCGAATGGCACCGTCGACATGAGCAGCAACGCATCGGCCGCCGAATTGAAGGTCAGGAAGAGCAGCACGAAGATGACGACGAGTGTCACGGGAATCACCGTGCGCAGTTTCGCCGCCGCGCGCTCCAGGTACTCGAACTGTCCGGACCACGCGATTGAGTACCCGGCAGGGAGAACGACCTTTTCTGCGACCGCGCGCTGCATCGCTTTCACGGCTGACTGCAGGTCCGTGTTACGGATGTCCACGTATACGTAGCCTGAGAGACGCGCATTTTCGCTGCGAATCATCGGGGGACCGTCGGCAATTGCGATATGCGCGACGTCGCCGAGCTGGATTTGCGCGCCTCGGTCCGTGACGACGGGAAGTTGACGAAGCTGCTCGAGCGAATCCCGGACTTCGCGTGGATAGCGGATATTGATGGGAAACCGCTCCCGACCAGCAATTACTTCGCCGACGTTGTCCCCCCCTACCGCCGACGAGACGACCGACTGGATGTCCGCCACACTCAGCCCGTAACGGGCCGCCGCAGACCGGTCGATATTGACATCAATATAACGACCGCCGTTCAGCCGTTCGGCCAATGCGGACGTCACGCCAGGCACGTCCTTCACGGCTGCCTCGACCTGCGTCGCAATCCGGTCTATCTGCGAAAGGTCCGCACCCGAAATCTTGACCCCAACGGGCGTCTTGATGCCCGTCGACAGCATATCCAGGCGATTGCGGATGGGCGGCACCCAGACGTTCGACAATCCAGGGACCTTGACTGTCGCGTCAAGTTCGTCGACGAGCTTCTCCGGCGTCATGCCAGGGCGCCACTGGTTGCGCGGTTTGAACTGAATCGTGGTCTCAAACATTTCGAGCGGCGCCGGGTCCGTGGCAGTGTCGGCGCGGCCCGACTTGCCGAAGACGGTCGCCACCTCCGGCACGGTCTTGATGAGCCGGTCGGTCTGCTGCAGCAGTTCCGACGCTTTCTCGGCCGAGATACCCGGAAGCGCCGTCGGCATGTACAGCAGGTCGCCCTCATCGAGCGGAGGCAGAAATTCCCCACCGAGACGCGAAACCGGAACTATCGTGGCGGCCAACGCAACGACGGCGAGCCCAATCACGAACCACGGACGTCGAAGAGTTGCTTCGAGCAGCGGCCTGTAGAGGCGAATCAGCACCCGGTTGATGGGGTTGGCATTTTCGTGCGGGATGCGGCCACGTATGAGGTAGCCCATCAGGACGGGCACGAGCGTGACCGACAGTCCCGCAGCAGCCGCTATCGTGTAGGTCTTCGTGAATGCCAGCGGCGAGAACAGCTTGCCTTCCTGCCCTTCCAGCGAGAAGACCGGAATGAACGACAGCGTGATGATGAGCAGAGAGAAGAAAAGCGCCGGTCCTACTTCAGCCGCAGAAGTTGCGATGAGCTCCCAGCGTTGCGAGGCGGAAATCCGCGCGCCAGGATACTCATGCTCGAATGCTTCCAGATGCTTGTGAGCGTTCTCTATCATTACGATGGCGGCATCAATCATCGCGCCAATGGCAATCGCAATACCGCCGAGCGACATCAGATTCGCATTGACGCCCTGATAGCGCATTACGATGAACGCGGCGAGGACGCCGAGCGGTAACGACAGAATCGCAACGAATGCACTGCGCAGATGGAACAGGAAGACCGCACAGACAATCCCGACGACGATGAACTCTTCGATGAGCTTGTCTTTAAGGTTGTCCACTGCGCGCTCGATGAGCTGGGAGCGGTCATAGGTGGTTACAACTTCCACGCCGGCGGGTAGGGAACGTTTAAGGTCGGCGAGCTTCGCTTTCACGGCGTCAATGGTCGTCAGTGCGTTTTTCCCCGAGCGCATCACGATGACGCCACCCGCGACTTCACCCTGTCCGTTGAGCTCCGCAATGCCGCGTCGCATCTCGGGTCCAATCTGGATACGCGCCACATCGCCGAGCAGCACAGGTGTACCCGCATCGTTTGTGCGCAGCACGACGTTGCGGAAGTCATCCAGAGAGCGAAGGTAGCCGGAAGAGCGGACCATGTATTCGGACTCCGCCATCTCGACCACGGAACCGCCCGATTCCTGGTTCGCCTTGCCTAGTGCATCGGCCACCATTGCCTGGGTGATGCCATATGCGCGCAGTTTGTCCGGGTCGAGGACGACCTGATACTGGCGCACCATGCCGCCAATGCTGGCCACCTCCGACACATCGGGCACCGACTTCAACTCGAACTTCAGGAACCAGTCGTTCAGCGCTCGCAGTTGCCCAAGGTCGTGCTGCCCGGTTCTATCGACCAGTGCGTACTCGTACACCCAGCCCACGCCGGTCGCGTCTGGACCGAGCGAGACCGTCGCTCCCGACGGCAAGCGGCTTTGCACCTGATTCAGGTATTCGAGCACGCGCGAGCGTGCCCAGTATTGGTCCGTCTTGTCATCGAAGAGCACGTACACGAACGCGTCGCCGAACGACGAATAGGCACGAATGGTTTTTGCGCCCGGCACGCCAAGCAGTGTCGTGGTTAGCGGATAGGTGATCTGGTCCTCGATGACCTGCGGTGCCTTGCCCGGATACGATGCTTTGATGATGACCTGGGTGTCAGACAGGTCAGGCAGCGCGTCGAGCGGCGTTTCGCTTACCGAGTAGGCGCCCATTGACGTGACCAGCACGGTCGCAAGCAAGACGAGGAAGCGGTTGCGGATGGACCAGCGGATAAGACGCGCAATCATTTGGCGCCTCCGACCGGTTCGACCTTTGTCAGCTGGTAGCCGTCTCCAGACTGCCGGAAAACGAAGTGCTTGGTCTCGCCGGGCTTTACATCCGGAAACGCGCCTGGCGCGGGCTTACTGAATGACATCGTCATTGCGGGCCAGTTCAGGGCCGGAACGGGCTGGTGCGAAAAGGTGATGTCGCCCGCAGTTACTTTCTCGACCGTCCCGGTGGTCTCATACGTCTGAGTCGCCCCCGAAGAAGAGGCTTGCGCCGTACCGGTCGCGGGCGTAACGCCCGTTGCCCCCGAAGCGGGGCGACCTTCGAGCCTCGGCAGAACCGATTTAAGGCTGGCCTCCGAATCGATGAGGAACTGGCCGGAAGCGACGACGGTCTCGCCGTCCTCCAGACCACCGAGGACCGCAGTCTCGTTACCAATGTCATTGCCCACGGTGACACTGACAGGTTGCAGGCGTCCGTCGCCGTTCTTCACGATGACGATGGAGCGTTTGCCCGTTGTGATGACGGCTTCTGAAGGCACTAGCAGCCGCGGCACTGCCTTCTTGCCGGCGACGTGCACTCGCATGAGCATGCCCGGCGTCAGCTTCAGCGCTGAATTGTCGAGTTCAAGGCGAGCCTGTAGCGTGCGGCTCGTGGTGCTGATGCCAGGCAGGATTTCACGAATCTGGCCTTTGAAGTGCTGGGACGGGTCACCGCTAAACGTCGCGTCGACCGTCATGCCAGGTTGCACGGATAACGCGAGCGCCTCTGGGATTTCGACGACGAGCCACAGCTTCGAGAGCCCCGCGATTTTGGCGAGCGTCTGCCCAGGAGTGACCATCGCGCCATCCCTGACGTTCAGTTCACTCACGACGCCCGTTTCAGGCGATGAAAGCACGACATGGGTCTGCGCCTTACCGGTCCGGTCTAGGGCAGCGATGACGCCGTCCGGAATCGACAACGCCCGCATGCGCGCGCGGGACGCTTCCAGCATGTTGCTGTCCATTCCACTGCGCTTGAGCGCAAGGTACTCTTCCTGCGGTGCCAGCCAGTCCGGTACGAAGAGCGACGCAATCGGTGCGCCCTTTGCAATCCGCTGCATTGGGGCGCTGGCGTATAGGTGGTCGATGTAACCCGTGACGCGTGATTGCACGACGTCTGCCCGCGACTCGTCGAATTGTGTGGTGCCGACCGCGTCGAACCCGTCAGAAGTATCCTGCCGGCGCACGGTCGCGTAACGGATGCCGAGGTTCTGCTGAAGGCCAGGGTCGATGCTGACACCCGTCGCACTACCACCTTCGTCCGCGTAGACGGGTTCGAGTTGCATGTCCATGAAAGGCGACTTGCCTGGCTTGTCGAAATGTTGTGCCGGAACCATCGGGTCGTGCCAATAGAGGACTTTGCGACCCGTTTTCGCGTCGACCTTGTCCCCTGACGTTGACACCGGGGCGACAGCGCCTGCTCCTCCCGAAGCCGGACGATGGGTGCCGGCAACATAGCCGACGGCGAGTAGGGCCGCCGCCGCAAACACCGCCAAGGCTGCGCGTGCCAATTGTTTCTTTTGCATGCGTTTCTCCTTCACAGACCCGCGGTCATCGAAGCTGGGACGACTTGGTATTCAAGCTGTGCCCAGGTCTGTGACACGTCTCGCCGCAGGTCAAGCACCTGAAGTTCAGCCTCAAGTTGCGCGCGTCGAGCTGCAAAGGTGTCGGCGAGTGAGCCGGTACCTGCCTTATAGGCGGCAGCCGCCAGTTGTACGCGCTGCCCAGCAGCGGGAAGTAGAGAGTCGGAGAGATTGGCAATGCGCTCGCGACCGCTCTCGAGGGTGGCGGACTGCGTACGAATGTCGGCTTCGACCTGACGCTGCGCGTCCTCGTACATTAGGCGCGCCCTAGTGCCAAGTTCCGCCTTTTCCGCTGCATCCCGGTCCTGGCGATTTTTGCGATTGATGGGCAACGGGATGCTGACGCCAATGGACACCATGTTCGAGTACGCTCCGCCGCGCTGTTGATACGCCACGCCCCACGTCCAGTTCGGGCTTCGGTTACTGTTCGCGACGGCCGTATCGGCATCGGCGAGCGCGATGTCGCGCGACGCGGCGACGAGCGCCGGCTGCACCTCACGCAGTTCCTCCGGAGGTAGCGTCGAGACGTAGGACAAGGGCGCAGGCGGCTCGCCTGTCACGTCGGACGCGGGCATTGCCGTCCATCGCGACAACCCAATGAGTGCCGTCCGGAAGGTCTGGCGGGTCTTGAGCAACTGGTCCTGGGTCTGCGCGAGCATCACCTGCGCTTGCGTGACGTCAGCGGCAGTCGCCTTCGCCCCACGATATGAAGCCTTCGTCGCCGCGAGCTCATGACTCATATGGTCAACGAGTTCCTGCTGCAACGAGACGGTCTTCTTTGCGTAGACCGCGTTCAGCCACGCAATGGCGGTCTGCTGACGCGTGTTCGCGAGCTGAGCCAAATAGCCCGCTCGCTCCCGGTCAACGACGTCGTTTGCTAGAGCGGATTGGAGTCGGCGCTTCTCGCCGGATACCCATTCTTGCTCGATGCCGACGCGACGCATGGTCATGAAATCCTGGCCGACCGTGAACTTCTGCTGCCCGGTCACGGGCAAGTTGTCGATGCCCGCCTTAAGCATCGGGTCGGGCAACTGGCCGGCCCGGACGGCTGCCTCCGAGCTAGCGCGTACCGAGGCCTGCGCCGCACCCATGACGGCGGAATGGTCCGTCGCGGCCTGAAGTGCCGCATCAAGCGTAAAAGGTGTTTCCTGAGCGTAGGCGGCTACGCTCGTGAGAATCAGCGCGGCGAAAAGTGAACGCGCGCGCAGAGACGCACGCCGGCATGACGGCGTGCCAATGATTGAAGGCATGTTCTAGTCCCAACGGCGGACTCCGATAAGGAATCCACGTCCTGGATGCAGGACGACCTCGCCGCGGATGCGGCGAACCTGTCAGCGAGGGATTAGATGGAGCGAGGAGGTCGCCAGAGGCCGGCCAACTCACGGATGGCAAGCGACTGTGCGTAGTAAAATACGACCGGACTGGACAGCGCGCCGGGACGGATTATTTCGATACGTGGTACCGGATGATAAAGACTACCAAGCTGGCACTGAGCAGTCGTCTTGCACGAGATGTCCTTGACCTTCTCGTGCTTGGACGGATTCGTCATCTCGCAACCGGGCATCTCTGACGACATCGCGCTGCTTTCGTCGGAACCCGCGCTCACCTGCATCGGACATTCTCCGGTCAAGCCGCTTGCTGCCAGCCCACTGATGGGCAGCACAGCGCAAAGCAGCAGAAGAAGCAGTGTCCGGAGGAATCTCATGGCCGAGATTATAGCGAACCTATTTTATTCACGTTTTCGCCAGTTTGTCCCAACGCTTTCATGCAGCGCATGGAATTTCGCACCGTCTTTCAGCAACGCTTGACCTTCCCACCACGGGAAGGTACATGCCGAAAAGCTTCACTTTTGGCGAGAACCAAACTTCACTGCTGTTTGAGCCAAGCGAATGACCCGCGCCCGGCAGCCCGGCGTGAGCGACTTGAACCTAAGCTCCCGCATCCGCTCGCGACGGACATCCAACCCCCGTGGCGAACTTCGTCGCTAGATGGGAGAGGACGCTTTCATCTCCTTTGAACTGCGACAGGCCTGCACTGATTCGCGACATCGCCATTGGGACATGTGACGCTCGCCGAGCTTGGAGATATCTGGCGAGCCGACTCGCCCGCGAGACTTGCAACCCTTTTGCTCGATCTTCAACTAGGATTGGCGCCGATCCGATTCGACACAGCTGAATCTCCCACTGAACTATTTGTCTGAAGCCAGTTTGACCGCCAACCGGTTCCTTTCTTCAAGAAGACCGTCATACATCGAATACACTTCCTGCACGTGTGCGAGAAGCGACTTGAATGTTTCCTTTGCGTCAGCCTGCTTCGCGGCTTTCGCCTTCGTCTGCAATGCTTTCGTCTCGGACATCAGTCTCGCGATAAGCGCTTGATCGTCGTCGGCCTTCCGCTGTTGCTTCTGCGCGGTCTTAAGTTCCTTGATATTTTCCTTCAGGTCCGGGTAGCGGTTGTAAATCAGCGAATGCGATACGCCACACCGTGCCGCGACCGCGTGAATGCTGATACTTTCGCCGGCCTCACGCATCTCGCGTATCGCCGCAATAATTCGGGCTCGTGTGTCCATCATCGGGCATCCACCGTAATCAATTGCTGTGAGGTGAGTTGGTCAATGATCTTGTTCGCCGCAAAGAGGTTGTCTTCCAGGGACTGCCGGAACGCCTGAAACTGCTCTTGCGCCTCGTGCGGCATGCCGTCAATCCGCCCGATTTTGGCCTCGCAACTTGCCCTGATCGCTCGCCAATATGGGAGATGCTTCGGTGTCGCGAAGTAAGTGTCGCAGTATAGGCAGTGGGACGGATCGGCGGCATTCCTGATCTTGCATGACGGCCCCTTTGTGCAGTAGCCATGCGGCAAACCGCGGATCGACTCGCTGTGTCGCGTTGTGAAAGTGATAACATCTTTCATGTTTCTGAAATGCGGCTGCTGCTCCGTCCCAAACGCTTCGTCATTCATTCCATCGTTCAACGACATCAACATCCTCGTTAGACGTTCGCCACCACCGCCGGCAACACGACCGGTGACCGCCGACTGAACAATATCGTTGACTGACCGGCCATTGGCCAATGCCTCAAAGTGCTCGATCACGCTCCTCAGTTCGTTGAGTGACTTGAATCCGCGTTCGGTATAAACGAAGGTCATCGCGCGATGTAGATGCTTAAACTGATATTTAATGTCGTCGAGATCGCCCAGTCTGTTCGCGATAATGAACCAGGCAAACGTATGCCGGAATTGGTGGGCAGTCAGATTGAACGGGTCTCCGACGCGATACGGTTTCCCGCGATTCCCGCTGTTGCCCGCCACCGAACGATAATTGCATTCCATCTCCTCCAGCTGAACCATGTCCGCAGCGGTAACGGGAATGCGGTAATGTGAGAGCTTGAGCGCACGTATGCCGTCGGCGCCTTTTGTATAGCGAACGAAGTTAGCCGTAAAGACGGTCAGGCGCAGACCGAATAGCCATCGATTGGCCAGCCCGTGCGTGAACGTGTTCAATTCGTCGTCGGTGAGGTGATCGCCGTAGTGTTGCTGGAGCAGTCGGGCGCGTTCATAATAGAGTTCGTTGACCTTGGAGAGTAGCGTCACGCCGCGCCATGCAGACTCATTGGCGATCCAGTCGAGGCTGATTGCATTGTCGTCTGTCTTTGACAGTAGGCTCTTCAGATAGAAAACCGTCTCCCCTCCTTCGGTCCGCTTGCCTGCACAACCCGTTTGTAGCGCACCTGCTTCGCCATCCCGCATGCCCGTGAACGCAAGGACCAGCGCATACGTGTGCAACTGAAGGTCACGGAAGTAATCGTAAAGAAGAGTTTTCAGCCGCCTTGCTGCCTTTCGCGCCGTCGAATAGACGGCTGCCGCCGGATCGACGCATTTCGCTGCGACAATACCCCGATGTGTCTCGCGAAAAACAGCAGCGAATTCATCGAACCTTGCTTCCGCCTGCTCGACATACCCGGTGGCTTCGGCAATCACACGCTTCATCACGCCCGTCGGGACGATCGCGTGGCGAAGCCGGTTTTGCGCTTCGTGCTGATCGATTGCCGGCAGCGTCAATTCGTTCACGAGTTCTGCGAAGTCGCTTCTGTCAACTAGCGCATACATTGACAGGCACTTCAGCGCGTCGCGAGCCGACTTGTAGCCAGACGTGAAGACCTTCGCATTCATGCCTCCATCTTTTTCGCTGTCCATCAGAAACCCCAGCAGGATCGTACGCAACTTGAGCGACGGGAGCTGGTCGAGGGTCCGAAACGACTGCAATCCACGTTGGGCACAATAGCGAGAGAACCGTGCTAACGAACGAACGCGCTGCGTAACGGATAGCCATTTGTACGGCGTGCCGCCTTCCCGGGCGCCCGAGTGAAGCAGGAGGAGCATGAGGGCTTTAAGCTCATAATCGAATTGCACACTTCCAGTGGCCACCACCAGCCCCTTCTGGATTCCCCGCTGGCGAAAATCCTGCCCGCCGAACGTATAGATGGCCCGCAGCGCCCGCTGGTCACTATAGGCCCAGACGATCTTGTCACGAAGCGAATCAATTTCGCTGACCGACAGGTCGTTGATGGCGATCCGGCCATTTGCCGTTGAAATGACATCAATAATTTCCGGGAGATCGGTTTTCATACACATCGCCCTTTATCCACTTAGGCCCGTCCTCGCGTCCGTGATCGCAAACCCCCAGTCTGGGTGCATCCCCTTGCTCGACAGCAGCATCTGTCCTTTCTCCGTGACGCCAGGCACCATCGCGTCGAGCCTGGCGAGCATGTCCGCCACGCGATCCTTGAGCATCGCGATATTCACCCTCTGTTCCTCGGTATCGTCCCATTCGAGCGCGGACGATTCCATCGACCGCAGTACGTACTCGCGATAACTCAACAACCGCCAAACGTGATCAGGATCGGCAACAAGACGGAAAAACCTGCACCAAATGCAACTCAGAAAGTCTGCGCAAAAATGCGCTGTCTTCCCTCTTTCCCCGAGCAGTCGCTTGTGCTCGAGCCCGTATCGCGCCGCCTCGTCATCGCGACCAGTCGACGCGCATTCGCCCGTCGGCGTATGCTGCAGCCGAATCTGCGGGTCCGTAACGATCACGATTCCCGCCGCGATCTCCTTCCCGCTGAAGTATTTGCCCATGGTGTCGACGGCTTTGCCCAACGTGTACCTGGACTGGTTCTCATCGATCCTGTAGTAGTTCGACTCGAACGTCGCGAAGTCATGTTTCGCCGCAGCCTCATAATCACGCAGGTTCTTCTGCACCTGCCGGTACAGGTGATTGACACCGCCCTTCCGGATTTTCGTGGAATCGAATGTCAAAGTGCATCCGCGTCTGGCGAGCATTTCGGTGACCGCCTTTGTCGCGGCCATGGACAGCCGCTGCACTTCACCCTTCCGCACAATGAGAAACACAAACGTACGGTGCGGATTTCCGTCGGGCAGAGAAGCCCGAAGATCCGCTGTCAGGTTGTCCCGGATATGCAGAAGGTCCGCGACCGCGCTGCGCATCGCGGATATATTTGTTGCGGGATCGTCGAAAGTATACGCGTCCGATCGGTAGCCCGCCCGCGCTTTGCGGAGAACGACGGCAACCGCACCCGGATTTAGCGGAGTCGCAGCACGAATAATGTCGTCACATTCAATCCCGAGAACAGGAGACAGATTCCATCCCGTCTTCAGCAGAATGCGCGCGAGATGAAGTGTGATTCTGTCTTCCCGCGAGCCGCCCTCGTCGTAGAGCATAGCCTCGATGTGGAATGCAAGTTCGCGGCATTGCTCGGCCGAATAGAAGTCGTCCGCATTGAGAAGCCTGAGATGCCTGTCCGTTCGACTGGTCGTGATCGGATACGCGTCGACGACAGTGAAGCCGTACCGTTCCAGAAACCACACTAGGCCTTTCCTGTAGGTGGAGGCGGTCTTTGTCGTCACTGTCCCTGCGCGAGCGGCATTCTGCAAAAGTAAGAAGATCGTCTTCTGAAGCCTGTGTCCCGGTAGATCAAAGGCCCGCATGCCGTGCTCCTGTAACTCGACACTGAATTCCTGTATGAGTTGCTCGCGAAACATCACGAGGACCGCCTTCAGTTGGGTATATTTGTGATACACCGTGCGCCAACCGAATGGTTCTTGTGGCAACGACGCAGCGAGGCCGGCAAGCAGTACCACGAGATCATCGTAGAGCGCGACAGAAACCATTCTGATCGGAGCGAAGTCGCAGAAGATGGGGCGGGACGAATAGTCGTTTACAAAAGCGAGCTGGTACGCCTGAAGTTCCTTCCTGTCGCGTCTGGCCGTCGGGAACAACGCATCCACAATCTCTTTGACAGGAGAAAACTGATCAGCGGTAATGCCATCAAGCCTGTGCGCTTTGCAAAGGAGCTCACAGTCATTTTCCGTGAAGGCGACCAGACCGCGCGAAATAACAGCAGCACCCGCACTACCCGGCAGCGCAGACAGTACAACGCGCAACCCGCGCTGCAGGCGCGTGAGCACGTCACGAACCGTTGCCGCCTTCCTGTATTTCAGCGGCTTGCTTCGTACGATCGCCGCAAATGTTTCAACATCTCGAAAGACTGGTTCGGACAGTGCGAAAAGCTCGGTGAGATCTGCGGTGTGCCCGAGCACATCAACGACTTTCCGTTTCCAGCGGATCGGGTCATGACGGGCAAGCAGATCAGTCATCGCCGCTGCCTGCTGCCACGTGCGAAGTTTCTCCGTCATCTCGTTCAGCTTCGGATATTTTGCAAACGCCTCGAATCCTTCGGCCACCAGCCACAACCTGGCACGGGTGTCTGCAATGAGTAAAGAAAGCAGGGAATACGTTTCGTGCTTACGCAACATGCCGGATGACCGAGCCCGTCCCTCGCCGTCGATCGCGAGGATATAGCGCTTATACGTCAACAGGAATTCTGGAGATACCCGATACAGTTCCGAAATATCCGTGTGTCCTGCGCGAAGCTGAAGAAAGCTCGGAGGCTTCGCGCCCGGATCGTTCCTGTGCAGTGCAATGATCTTGTGCAAGGCGCCGACCACGTTTCGGTAATACGCCGCATTCCCGCCGGATCGGTATGTCGCACCCACGAATTGCGCCCACGCGTCCTCATTTTCGATGGCGTCAACTCCACGTGTCAAAAACCGCTCGCGAAGCGCGCCGGGAAGGCGAGCCACGACCCTGCTTAGGGCGGGCAGGATGTGCGAAAGACCCGTTCGCACCGTTGCAGGTGACCAACCCCATCGTTCAGGGTCTTCCCCATATCGCCCCACGCCTGCGCGGATGTCAGCGGCCAGCTTCAGCGATATGTTTTCGGCATGCGTGAGACGAATTCCATCGCCTCTGGAATCAGGCCTGAGCGCCCTCATGCGTCGACCGTTGAAGCGATCGCTTCGGACTCAAGCCCCGGCCGCAGATCCGCGAAAATCTGGCTCACCCAATCCTGCATCTGGCTTTCAAACGTTATAGATCTCGCGAAGTTGAGGTACTTTTGCGTCGTCGAGAAGTTCGCGTGACCCATCAGGCTCATTAACTTGTACTGGATGAAGCCAAGCGGTAAGTGCTTCTCTAGCATGAACCTCGCAAGCGAGGTGGCAAAGGTAGCGCGTAAATCATGAAACGATCTGCCGAACCTGATGCCACGCTCGGCAAGTTCTCGCGCCACGCATGACGTGACATTCGTGAGCGATGCACTATTAATAGCATTGCCGGAACGGTTCAGAAAAAGTGGACGACCAACGTCCGCCCCGTGGACCAGGTCCCATTTGGCAGCGCGTCGCATCCGCTCCACCGAGTTCCTGTACTCCCACAGACCATGCATCAGGAAATGCGGAAGCAATACCACCCTCTCCTTGTTGAACTTGCCAGTCACCCGAACCGGAAAGGCCGTGGTCGACGATAGCGACGGATTCACAACGGCGCTCTCGGAAAGCGCCGTCACTTCGGCCGCACGCAAACCGCATGCAAGCGCGAGTTCCGCCCAGAGCTTGCGGCTGTCAAGGCGCATATGGTCACTCTCAAAGAGCATTTTGAGTTCTTGTACCGTGTAGGGTGTTAGCCCCTCGTCCAACTCCACCTTCTTCGATTTGTATCTCTTTGGAATCGCGAGATCGGTAGTCTGGACCAATAGCGCCTTCTCGTCCTGAACCGTGCTGAACAGCAGGTCGAAGTCGCCATCTTTCCGCGGCTTCCTAACGGCTATACGTTTGTACGCAAACGGAATGCGGTCGATACGCCGCATCTTGTGCGCCCACTCGTAGAACTGGCGAACGTGATTGACGTAAAGACTGGCTGTGTCTCGCGAAACCGTGCCTGCCTCGATTTCACCGATCAGGTGAACGCGGTATCTATATGGAGGCAGCCATGCCTTCGCACGGTCGCCATCTGCTGCTGCATAGACCTCGCGCCAATCCGTATCGGTGCGGTCAAGCCACGCGAGAAATCCCCGAAGAGAGTTGGCTATGCTCTTCAAGGTCTTGAGCGAAACACCGCCCTTCGGATTGCGATTGCGGGATGCTTTTGGACGTAGAAATCTGCCTCGGTAGCGATGCTCCATGAAGAGGTTCATCTCGAGCGCATCCGGCAACCTCGATGCGCAATAGAGCAGGGGAAATCCCTCGACGACATGATCCCTGTGAAATCGCACCTGACGGACCGTGACATCGGCGCCACCGGTGTCGCGCGGTGCGAGGCGATCGAAATAGGGAAGATCTCCAAGGTTCATGCATACAGGAACGACGAGGACACGTGAACCGATAGATTCGGTGTTGGATGGACTGCAGTGATTTCTTGTCATGTCATTCGGTGCCTAAGATTCTTATCGTCTAGCGTCGTCCATCGCCAAGCGGACGAGACGGTAACACTCGCACCGAATTTCGACAAGTGGCGTTAGCAACTAAAACTCGTAGATGCGGTTACCCTGCGCAGGCCCAGCACCGTTATGACTTCGCGAGCGCCGTCATCTGCCGCCTGGCGTTCGAGCAATGTTCGAAGGCGACCTCCCGGGCGTACCTTCCAAGTATCCGCGCATGCACGGGTCCGTCTACCGTCTCGCACACCGTTCTCTGGCGTGCGCGCCAACGTTCCCCGCCCTATCGTCGAGACGACGAATTGGCTTGCCAACGAAGGCGTCGTGACATGGGTTTGCACCGGCAACGCCGACGCTTCGATATACAACTGCAACTCGTCCAGCACCGAGTGCAGGAAGTTCGCGATCGTTGGGTTCTCGATGGTCGTGTCGGCCGATTGAACGTGGTGGTTGATCGTCGTGCTGCCGGCACGGCGAATAGCTTCCACCATCAACACCAAAGCACACGTACTGTCCTTGCCGCCTGAATAGGCGCAGCTCAAGCTATCGCCCTGTTCGATGTAACGCTGCATAACGCTGATCGCAGCTTCCATCTTCGAGAGGATTTCCTGTTCCATCTTGCTCGCTCCAAAAGAATAGGAGCGACCCTTTCGGGATGCGCTCCCGAAAGGGTTAATGGTCTAATTCAAATCAAAAGGTCAGCCGTCGCTCGTTGCGCCTCTTCCAGACCGTCGTGCGCTGCGGCAAACATGTCTGCTTGCCGTGTTGCTCGATCCAGCCGAGGAAGCGTCTTCGCGTACCGGCTCACGCTGGTACCGTCGAAGCTGTCCGCACCGGCGGCCGCACAGATGCGGATGCGCCGCGCCGAGTTCACGCGACCGACGTGCAAGTAGCAGTGACGCCGTCGCGCGAGGGACCCCCACACGTGCGCCGTCTGCTCTTTCCACTCCGTCGAACCGCCAATGAAGATGCCGACAGCAGGCGACAGAAGCGAGGCGAGGTCATCGACCTGCATACCGTTCTGAACAGCGATCAGCATCCGGCACGGCATCCCGCGAAGTCGTTCTAGCCACTTCAGCGAGTAGTCGAGCGAGGCCATCCCACCCATGACGATGTCCGGAAGGACAAGCCAATCGGCCCGCTCGCCAAGCCGTTCGACAGCAACAGAAAACGCGTGCTCATCGAAGGGCAGGTCCTGCTGGTACGCGGTCCAAGCGCCGTTATCCAACGCATAGCGATCGAAGCCCTCGGTACGCAACTCGCCCTTCGCCGAGACCAACAAGCGCCAGTCGGCGCCCTTCAGTGCGGCCAGGTTGCGGCGGGTGCCCGTGCGGCTCGCGTAACCGACGAGCGGCTGCCGATGCATGGCGATCCGCTCTTCGATTTCCGGGTCATCGTCAGCAGATCCGTCGACTCCGTAGTACTCGGCGCACGACATGAACGCTTGCGCGTAGCCGGTCTTCTGGCCAGTGGCGTATTGCTCCAACCACGGCGGCGTCATTGGCGCACCCCGTTTTGGGGTTGCACTCTGCCACCGATGATCAGGAAGACCTTCGTTTCCACGTTCCGGACCCACGGGCGAACTTCACCCGCGTGCGTCGCGGTGCCGGCGATGTAACCAATCGCCGCTTCGAGGTTGGCGAACTGCTCCGGCGATGCGCCCAGCTTCGCTGCTTCCAACATGAAAACACTCCACAGAAAGAACGCGGAGCGACCCTCGCGGGCCGCATGCCCGCGAGGGTTGACGAAAGAAAATGGCCGGCGATCTATGCCCACTTACTCGATCAGCTTGACGCTTTGCCACCAGCGACCACCCGACGGCAGGTCTCTGACGAAAGCGAAGTTTTCCGCTTCGTCGCGCGTGAGCTCGATCACCCCGCCCTTCAATATGGCCGTCTGAAGATAGACGACGTTCGCGAGGGCGAGGGGGCCATGCTGCTCAGCGACGCCGGTGAGCGATTCGACAGCATCGAGGAGTTCGGCATGAAACTGCTTGGCGTCAGCAGCGAGACGAAGCGATACGTCCGCGTCGCCGATTGCACCCAATACCGCATCGCACTGAGCTTGCGGGTCGTCAGGCCCGTACTGCTCGGGTTTGATCCAGCTCCGGATCACCATGTCGTTCAGTACGTCGTCAACGAAATCAGTGCAGGAATAGGCCATGGAAGGCTCCAATCAAGAAGTGAAAGAGAATGAGCCGGTGTCAGATGCGACGCAGACGGCCGTTATCGAACGCGGACGCGCGACGCAGGTCCGGCGGCCGCGGCGGTTGCGATTGCGCAGTGGCCGGTGCGGCTTGTTGCGTTGGCGGCTGGTGACGCACCGCGTTCGAATGAGACGGACTGCCGGCTGCCGCGAGCAGCAGCATCAAAAGGTTACGGTTGATCTGCATGATGCCGACATCAAAGTCCGACCGACCGTTGCCGATCAGATAGCGGACTGCGCGATAGGCGTCCTCGCGCGTGCGGAAGAAGAAGCCGCGACCGGCGACGTTCAGCGTCCACGGCCATGCCCGACCGTTGTATGCGGACTCATTGAGCGCGATGCCAGCGAGAATCTTGGGATCGACCGAGGTGTGCATCGCGTCGAACGGCGCCTGCGCGGATGCGCACGACCAGCCCCCTCGGCGCTCGGTGATGCTCGCTTGGGCGTCATCGGTAAGCGTCGCGGGGCGCAACCAGCCCGCCTTTACAAAGAGGCTTTCGAGGCTGATAGGCGAGCCGTCGATGTTGATCGCAACACCGCCAGCCGTGGCCTCGACCGTTTGGCCCTCAAATCGGTTTGCCCACGCCAGAAACGGCTTGAGTCCACATGCGTAGACGGGTTCGCCGGGCAGCTCGACGATCGCGCGTTTCGTGCCATCATCGAGCACGATGCGCGTCGGGCTGATGATCGAGTCGATGGTCGCCGCGTGCGCGCCGAACGCGATCGCAGACAGGCAGGCAGCCGCCCATGCCTTAGTCATGGTACGGCTCCATGACTATGTCCTGCGTCACTTGCACCAGGAACTTCTGGCCGGGTTCTACGGTGATGGTCGGCGGGATATTCTGGTTGCGCTGCATGACGGTCTGGGCCGTCGCTGCCGCGACCTGCCCCGCCGTGTCACCATAAGTAGTGACGCCGTTCGGCGTCGCGGTCGTCGCCGTCTGAGAACTGCTGTCGAACGCCTTCAGCAAAATCGCCGTAATGAAGCCCGCGCCGAAGATCTTCAGGAAGTGGTTGTTCACATCGCCCGAGAATCCGGCGTAACCGTTCTGGTCGGCACCCTGCATGCCGTTGAGTGGCACGCTCTTGCCGTTGGGCAGACGCAGACTCGTCGAAGCAACCAGCAAACGCTCTTGGCCAACTTTGACGTCCGCGCTGTACATACCATTGATGAAGGCGCCCTTCGGGATCATCAAACAGTCGCCGCGCAGGCTGTCATAGATGTCCTCGTCCACCATCGACGAGACGCGACCCGGCTTGTCCGAGTTCAGCCCCTCGACCGTCTTGACGTGAATGACGTGCGGAGGCGTCAACGTGCAACCCGTCGACCGGCCATTGAAGGTCGTGCGTTCGATGCCGCCTTGCGAAGCCGCATCGCGCAGGAACGCGCGGTCGCGATCTTCGGGCGCCTGTCCCTGCTTGGCCAAGGCGAGCGCCATCGCATCAGGTGTGTTCGCTCCCGCAGCGTTCCGAGCAGCTCGCACCTCATCCAACGAAGGGACGCCAGCGGGCAGTACGCCGGTCGCTTGGTTCGCCGAACGCGACGCGCCGGCCTGTTTGAAGATCGACGACGTATAGATCGCGTCTTGCGCGGCTTGGCGAGAAAGCTCGCGCGTGTCCGTGCCCGTGCCCGTGCCTTTGACTTCATCCTGGAAGTCAGCGCCGGTCAGCATCGGCTTGACGGCGGGCTTCGGAGCCGCTGCTTCAGAAGCTGCGCGCGCTGCAGCTTCCGACGCCGCTGCGTGGCGCTGCTGACGGATCATCTGGTCGATGTCGTTGTTGTTCGAAGCAGCCGGCGCTTCGGTACTCGACTTGAGCGCGGTCGCTTTTTTGAGGCGCGCCTCTTCGTCCGCCTTGTTGGTGGCTTGCAGTTCGTAGTAGAAGCCCAGCCCACCGATGACGACAGCAGCCATAATGCCGATGCTCATGATCGCGTGGCGCGGCGTCTTGCCTTTGACGAGTGCTTCTTGCTCCGCGCTGGGCGTCGCCGAGTCCGGTTTTTTTGCCACGATCAGAACACTCCGAACAAGCGACGGCGACCGCGCGTCACCGTGACCTCGTCCTTGCCGGAACGCAGAACGATCTCGTCGGCAAGACGCTGCAGGACCAGGAAGTCCCCGCGGCGGATGAAGTTCGCAACGACACGATCGCCGTGGTCGAGGATGAACGGAACCGGCCACTCCTGCGCTTTGGCAGGCATGCGCATCCAGACCGCATGGCCGTCGTCGAAGACGGTTTCGGGCGTGAACTCGGCGCGGCCCTCGACGCTGTAGTCCCAGTTGAGCTTGTCGGGCGCGACACTGACGCTTCCCGAATCGGCACCTCCACGAGCGCCGTTCGCCGTCGCGTCGTCGCGTGCACTGACGCGGGCCATCGGCGCTCGCGGGTACTGGAAGCGCACCGTCTGATAGAACATGCCGCCCGCCGGCGACGCGATAAGCGTGAAGTCGTACTCGCGGAGGTTCGTCGTCAGATGCAGCGTGTTGACTAGCAGGTCGTTGAAATACCTCGTCAAACGGTCATCCTGAGTGAAGGGGTGAACGTTGAATCTGAAGCCATTAGCGAGAGCGAGATGGAACGGATGCGCGGCAGCGATGGTTTTACCGAGTCGATGTTCACGGTGTTGAAGCTTGATGATT
>NZ_JALQDT010000079.1:0-173133 GCF_023631085.1 Caballeronia sp. INML1
ATTTACTCCATCCAAAGATGGAAAAACCTTCCTCTGATACTTCGTGTGAGACTCTTGATACTTTCGCTATATCCAGCCCCGAAGAACCAGACCGCACCCAACATCAAGCGCCCACACTTATCGGCTGTTAGTTTTTAAAGAGCATTGCGCCAAGAATTTGCTTTGCTGCTTGCTTGCTTTCTTGCGCACCGTCATTCAACGGGAGGCGAATTATGCGGACCAATTTCGATGCCGTCAAGCGGCTTTTTTAAAAAAAATCGAATCAGAACCACGAGAAGGGCGCCTGCAGCCGACCGATGACTCGCAACGAATTGTCGCCCTGATCGCCGCAGCACGAATGTCGTAGCCCAGTGCTTCGGCCTGCACTCCTTCCTCCGCTAGATTGCACGCTCAATCGCGGGTGCAGATGTACGGCTGGCGCGAAGCCGCCCGGCCGCGACCGTAACCGGGCAGGAAGAACAAGCTCAGGATTCTTGAATGAGCACCCTCGCCGATAGCAGCGGGCACATGCTCGAGATCC
Organism: Caballeronia sp. INML1; assembly: GCF_023631085.1. Taxonomy (NCBI): domain Bacteria; kingdom Pseudomonadati; phylum Pseudomonadota; class Betaproteobacteria; order Burkholderiales; family Burkholderiaceae; genus Caballeronia; species Caballeronia sp. INML1. The sequence goes on from NZ_JALQDT010000079.1 coordinate 521, forward strand.
CAATCGCGCACGCCGCAGGATGCGTTGACGGGGCACGATGACGCCGACCGCCAGTTCGTCGATGCTCTCGCCGTCGATCGGCATCGAGGGTTACAACTTTAGGGAGACGCTGTTAATCCGATGACCCGGAACGCCATCGGCCGGCATCAGCGCCGTGTTATACACGCTTCGGCGCCAGCGCTGAGCGTCAAATGCAACTCGACGATGCATCAGCGGCAAGGGCACGAGCGAAACGCCCGTTCTCGCCGATTGCAACGAGAAAACCAGTGTCCAGGGGCGTGAGCTACACGAGCGCGGCGAAGCAGAACGGCTTCAAGTTCAATTTGCTTTACGACGGCCCATATGAGCGCGCGATCTCGCTGTCTGCCGTCGCCGAGACATATTCGGCGCGGCGGGATCGACTAAAGGCAGTGAGGCCGCGACGTTTCTGATCGGTCATGACGGGGCGATCAAGGGTGTCGGAGCGAGCGGCTGTCGTTTAGCGGAACGGCGATTCCTCACTGAGACAAAAATTTTCTGGATGCCTCGGTTACGTTTGCAGCCGCGCCTTGTCTTTATCCGGACGCGACGGTCGCCGGGGTCGCGCTTTTCAGCAACGGCCAGTTGCTGACGGCGCTGACGCTGCCCGATCGGTCGGCCGAGTTCGTCGTTGCTGCTGCGAAGTAAGGGACGCGGCGTTTGAGTCGAACGGAATCGATGGCGCCCTCTCGATGCATCTGCCCACCTTTAATTTCGACGGGTCGGTTGATTTAATTCTGGCGTCTACTCAGGCTGTCGGCGAGTGCTGGTTTGCGTGAGTTTCATTTTAAGACCGTTAGTTGCGCTCGCCCCCGCTGGGGCTTCGGCAGATTTCCGGCGACGCGCCGCACCGTCGTACGTAGACTCGAAATTCGATCATCGCGTTGTATCTGCGCGTCCGGTTCGAACGCGGCGAAAAACCGGCGACACGCCTTGGATGTTTTCAAGATGAGCCCTAGGCGCGGTCAAACGCGGCGTCCAGGGACCCGTCAAGTCACTCGCAAGCGTGGATGTTCGCCGTACGATCGGACGACCGGTAGAACCGGTGCGCCGAAGCTGCGTCGCTCACCTTTCGCGATCACAAATCGCAAAGTATGTTTCGTTATCCAAACCAGTTTTTTATGGCGCAGGCGGACGGCGAATTCGATTTCGGCACTCGCTGGGCTACCGCGTCCAGCGCTGCACCGAATTTCGAAGTCGACTGCGAAGACTCCTTCGCGACGAATAGCTAGCGCATCCGCAAGAGGCCATCTGTGCCCTTGCGCCGATATCTGCGATGCTCCGCGCGCGCACCTGGCGCGCGCTGCAGGCACGAGCTTCGTCTCGTTTGGCCGTAATGCCGCGCTAGCATCATGCTGGCCGACGGCGAGCACTGTCCGTTTAGCCGCGCGCATCATTCAATCCTGGCGGAGAGACCTACGATGACTCGTCTGAGTTCTGCGCTGGCTCACGCGACCGTTATTGACTGCCTTCGCAATGCGCGCGTTGACGTGCGGTTCGAGCGGCACCCGTTCGAGTGCGGCGTTTGCGGCTCAGGATCGACCGATGAGGCCGATAGCAAGCCGAGTGCCATCAAGCCCGGAGCAGCGGAACGTCACATATTCAGCTCGACGCGATCCGCCGCCGCGCGCCCGTATTAAGTGGTCTTCTTCAGCGGATTGTGAGCGGCATCAGCCAGAGTTGAATCAGTGATCAAAGCCATATCGTGACGCCTTCTCACGACATTGATGTGGCGCTGCCGGACGCAAACTAAACGCAAGTAGATGCTACGACACAGTGGGATTCTGGAACCGAGGAGGTAGCCATGGCTTTGCTCGAATTGCTCGGCACGACGTTGTTTGTCGCCGTCGTGTTTTTTTCGTTACTGGCGATGATGGACATCCTGATACCGCGCTCGATTCCTGCCTCGATCGGTGGCCGTTCATTTGACCACTCGCGCGCAAGCAAAATTGCAAGAGCACACTCGCGTGCACGCTAATCACGCACCTGGGCTCCGCATCTTCGCTAATTTTCGACTGTGCTGACGGAACCGACTTAAGGCCGGAGCAAGTGCTGAATGCTTGACCCGTGACTACTTTAGGTGGGCCGGTGGCGCCGGCAACGCGACAAATCGCATACCGACGTTTTATCGGACGTGAGCTTGCATGGACGGCCGGTCAGTCCGGTCCAATGCCTACGGCGACGCCCTCGGGCGGCGATCACGTCTCGACGATCGACCGTATTGAATACTACACCGGTCGTTTTGATCACTACAAACGCTCATATGCCTCGTTCGATCGCGCATTCGACGCAGCGATGCTTGAGACGTCCCGCCTAACGCAGGGCCGTTCCGTGGAACAATCCCTCAAGTAGGGGCGCAGACTACTTCTGGAGTCTTATGCAGCAAGGCTCTTTGGGTTTTATCGCTGCTGAGGGGATTGTTTCACGATCTCTTCGTCATCGCGATATGCGCGCGGCGCTCAAGCTGCAGTCGAGATTATTCGCCCCCGCTGACGGCCCGAGCAGATTATCGTCGCGCAGGGATGGCAGGAGGCCATACACATTCGCGACTTATCAAGAGCGCGAGGCATAAACAATCGGCCCGCAATCAATTGGTGGGCTACTCTCTAAACTTACGGATACGTCCAAGCCACCTTGATTTCGACGAACGGATCTGGACGGGAGGCTGGAGTAAATCGGAAAAACTGCGATGGTGTAGGCGGAGTGCTTGCGGCAAGGGCAGAGGTGCCTTGCCCTCTCGTTCCCACGACGCCGCGTTGGGCTTACCGGGCTACCGAATACCCGACAATCGGAATTCCTCAACTCGTTGCGAGTTCAATCGAGCGTCGGCTCGAAGGGCGGCCCCGCAGTTTGTGAAGCCGCTGTCTCTGCCTAATAAGCAGCGACATCGGCATGGCAATTGCGGAACTAGAAATCTGCCAGAGGGCGTGAGAGTGTCCCAAGTCGGGACACTCGCGGGATGGGGCTCAGAAATTCATCGAGTGAAAAACCGGACCAAGAGTGTCCCAAGTTGAGACACTCTGACTAAAGGACGATCGACGTGCGAGTCACGGAGGCGTCGGCTGAAGAAAACCGTCCCCGGCTATCGAACGTTCCTAACCGTTATCCCCGAACAACTGCGCGACCAAATCACGGATCTGCTTTTCTTTATCGGCCGTGAGCATGCCCGCTTTGATTTTGACAGTCAGTCCCATCGAATCCTTGGTGATCGACCCCGCCTGAGATCCGCCCGCGAAAATCTTGTCGATGCTTCGATCGCTCACGCCCTGCGCCGGCTTCCCCTCGTCCTCCAACGCCTGCTTAATCGCCTTCCCAAACTTCAACTGGTCCAAATCGCCCGCTACCACCCGCGCCCACAGATCCTTCGCAATCTCGAACGCAGCGCCATTCCGTCCGCGGAGTACAGAGACGACGCTCTCGGCAGCTGTCGCACCCAGTAAGCGAGGCTGCACATCCAGATCCTGAACAACAAAATCGGGCAGCTCACCGAACGACAAATAGCGATAGAGCTCGGATCGAGAAATCCCCAAGGCTTCAGCCATTCGTTTGCGGTTCGGAAACTCTTTCTCGGTCCGTCGAATCGATCGCGAAATCTCGTAGTCGCAGAGATCCTCGCGTGCGACGTTTTCCACTAGGGCAAGCATCGCCATCTCTTCATCCGAGAGATCGACGACCAAGACCTTGATAAACTCTTTTCCGATCATCTTGTGCGCGCGCCACCGGCGCTCGCCTGCGACAATCTGAAAACCCGCGCCGACGCGGCGAACGACGATAGGCTGGACGAGACCCGCCTCGCGAATCGACTCGGCCAGTTGCACAAGCTTCGCATCGTTGAACACCTGACGCGGCTGCCAAGGATTCGGAACGATTTCCGATACCGGTGCCTCTGACGCGGGACCGGCGTGCTCGAGTTGAGCGATGCGCTGTTGCGCGGCCGCCAATGCGGCCGCCATTCCCGGCGCGGTACGCGGGCTCGCGGCCTTTTCCTGCTGCGGATCGAGCTGAATGTCTTTGGCCGCACGAACTTCAGCGGTCTTGCTCATCATGCGGTCGCGAAGGCTGCTCATTGTCCTGCCCTCCATTGGGCAACATATTGGTCATCGATCCATTTGCAGTAATCCACCATCGGCTGTTTTACACGCGCCAAGGTTTTCGCGACGGTCTCGGCACGCGACAAATCGAACACCGTCGAGAACGCCAACGCACCATTACTCATGACGGAACTGGCCGGGATTTCGGTGGTATGCAACCAGTCTCCATAGGCTCGCTGGGACCACGAGCGTACGACCGGCGCAGACGACGTGCTCCCATAGTCCACACGCGAGAGCAGCACCGATACGAAATCGTAGGTTTTGTCGACCTCGTGTTCGACGAAGCCATTCGCAACCTCGGCAAACAATGACCAGAACGACACGGACGAAATGAAGTCGAGACTTTCGGGGACGAGCGGCATCACCATCGAATCGGCGGCCATCAGCCCGTTGAGCGTCATATACGAGAGCGACGGCGCCGTGTCCAGAATGATGTAGTCATATTGCGCACGCAGCGGTTCGATCCCTTTCCTTAGCACCGACCAGAACTCGAAGTTGGCATTCGTCTTCTGCGCCGTCGGCAGGTGGAATTCGGCGTCGTGCAAATAGTTATGTGCCGGAATGACGTCGAGCCCGTCCCAATACGTAGTCTGTACTTTTGACGAAAGGCCACCCTCGATATCCGGATCGTAAATAAAGGGCAGGACTGTATCCTCCCAAGTCAAATCCTTCTCCGCGTACAAGCCGCACAGTTCCGAAAGCGATGCTTGCGGGTCGAGGTCGATCATGAGAACCTTGCGACCACGCAGACTCAGCCCTTGACCAATGCACATCGACGTCGTTGTCTTGCACGAGCCGCCTTTGAAGTTCGCGGTGATCAGGACGCGACCCCGATGCTCGCGCGTGCCAGTGACGAGCGGCGTCTGGTAGATGTCCGAGACCTGTTGCACCCAAGTCCGCGCATCCTGCAATGAGAAGATGCGCGCACGGCCGGTTCCGTGCGTCTCGCCCGGAGGCAGTTCGCTTCCCTCCTTGGTTGCCAGATAGTTGATCTTTTGGCGATCGATTCCGCACATGTCGGAGAGCTCGCCGATCGTGAAGACGGGAGCCGTCTTCCGCGGCCTGGGCGCCAGAATCTGGTCTCGCAGTTCGTTCGTCATGACCGACAAACGCTCCGCGAACTCTCCAAGATTGGAGAGCTTTACCCTTCGATTGATCCCTGGCAGTTCACTCAAATTCATTCGGCGCTTCCTTTTAAGTCCACGGTGAGGTGTTTTATTACGCTCGGTGGTGTTTCCACGGTTTTGCTGTAACTAGACGTCGAACCGTAGAATACTCGCCGGGTTGATGAATGGCTATTGGAATCGAATGAAAGTTGCAAAATCGTTCGCCGCGCTGAAGAAAACCCTTGTTTATCCGACGCTTATGCACTCGCGCGGTGCCGCTGTTCTGGCTGAACGGCAGCGGATTGGCGCGTCGGTACCTCCATCAGGCAGCAACCTGACACAAAACACCTCACCTCAGCGAGAGGCCGCGCACGCTATGAGCCGCAAAGCGATCGCACCGATCACAATTCGCCTCACCCAAACACCCCGTTTTTATGTGAATGAAAACGCCGCATATGCAATCCCTTTTTGAGTACCCCGCAACCCCTTTGTCCTAACCGCTGGTTAGTTCGTTTTTTTAAAAAAACAAAACGTACCACCACCAACACACATACCAAGTCCCCTATAAATCAGATACATACGCTCACATGGTGAGGTTTACTGTGATCAAAGTGATGTGGATTGAGCATCAAGGTGCTGCGTTTACCACACCAAGGTGAAGCGAAATGCCGCCCAAGGTGAGGCGTCTGGGCGGTAATGGTGAGGAGATTTGTGATGAAGGCCGGTAAAGGTGAGCTTTTATGTGTCGACGGCGGCCCAAGGTGAGGTAGCTTGTGTTGACATCTCACCTTGCAGCCGTTAACGTACCGCTCGATAGCAAAACTACAGCGCGTGACGTGGAGGCGGGATGACGACAGGAGGGCAGGTGGCCACGTCCAGACAACTGGCACTGGCGTTATTCGACGACGCGAACGCCGAAGGCCTGCCCGTTGATGCTGCACGATCGGACATCGGCTTCGCGCGCAAGAACGTTCTGATTCGGATCGTCGATCTCGGTGTGTCGGCTCGTCGTCTTATCGACGCAGCGTATTTCATCGTCGCTCAGGAACACAAGGTTCACGATCTTTACGATGTCGAGCTGGACTATTTCAAGTGGCTCATGCGTTACTCGAGCCGCAACAACGCGCATCTCGAACAGGTGATCACGGAGGCGCAGCGGGCCCTCATTCAGGCGACCGCCGAACCCGATGCCGACGGCTCGAAGCCCTTCGGATCGGTTCAACTGATCGGACGTATTTCGTACGTGGGCGGGCGCTTCCAGTTCCGGGTGCCTCCGGATCTCATCGGGATCATCCGCGGTCCCGGGAAATCGCACTGGCTGAGCCTGCGCATCACATCTCTTTTCACGCTCAGCTACGCGCGCGTCATGTACGACCATCTTCTTCCGTACGCGGGCGAGGGTGTAACCGAATGGTTCACGCTCGATGAACTGCGCGCGTGGCAGGGAACGATGGGCGCGAAGGCACAGGAGTTCAAGTACTTCAAACGGGACTGGCTCGCGCCGGCGGTGGACCAGATCAATGAGGTGTCCGATCTTTCCTTGTCGTACGAGACGCGCAACGAACCGGGCTCTCGCAAGATCGGGCGCATGCGTTTTCGCGTCGAACGAAAGGAGATGGCCGAGCGTTTGCTTCACACGCACGAACATGCGCAGGCGCTGTATCAGACGCTGAAGCAGGAGATTGGTCTTTCGAGCACGCAATTCGGCCAGATCGCTTCCGACCGTGACACCTACACCGATGCACGCCTCGAACAGGCAATCGAGCGCACGCGTTTCAGTCTGAAGCTGGGCAAAGTGTCGAAGAGTCCGGCTGGCTTCTTCATGAAGGCCTTGAAAGAAGGCTGGATCGTCTCCGATGCGGAGCGTCAGATGGTACAGATCCAGGAAGGCTTGTCGCTGACAGACCAACGCGAGGCCGAGGCCAAGGAGCAAGCAGAGGCGCGTCGGGCATTGCAGGTCGCAGCGCAAGACGTCAATGCCCAGAACCGGATCGTCGACGAAGTTCGTCGGGGCTGGGAAGTGTACGAAGCCGCGACGCCGCGACAACGCGAGGACTGGCGCCGCACTTACAAGACAAGCCCCGGCGGGAAACTCACGCTGCGCAGGCTCGGCATCGATCCATCGAGTGACCTGGCCGAAGCCATCATTCAGAAGTACCCCGACCTGCGGGACGGATTCTCGGGGTATGTGTTCAACAAGGTGCGATCCGTGAAGGGCAGGGGCTAGCTGCATCGGGACGATGCCGCTCAGCATTACGGCTGCTCGATCGCCTACGCCCCGAGCGGACGCGCAACCTGCCTTGCGCGCTTCCCGACTTTCGTCGCAGATGCGAACAACGCAAGCCAGAACGATTTCGGCTAGCCTGTCCGTTTCATCTCCAACTTTCACCACGCTTATGTCCCGCGCTCTCCAAATCGACTTCGTCTCCGACATTGCCTGCCCGTGGTGCGCTGTCGGCCTGTCTTCTCTGCTACGCGCGCTGGAGCGCCTCGGTAACACCGTCGATGCGCGCATCACGTTGCATCCCTTCGAACTGAATCCGGACATGGGGCCGCAAGGCGAGCGCATCGTCGATTATCTCGGTCGCAAGTATGGCCGCACGCCGGAGCAGATTCGCGAGACGCAGGCGATGATCCGCGAGCGCGGCGCGCAAGAAGGCTTCGCTTTCGGTGAACGCAACTGGGTGTACAACACGTTCGATGCGCATCGGCTGCTGCACTGGGCGCGCATCGAGGGCAAGCAGCTCCCGCTCAAGCTCGCGCTGTTGCGTGCCTATCACGGTGACGGCAAGGATACGAGCGATCCGGACGTTCTCATCGAAGCGGCCCGAAGCGTCGGCCTCGATGGCGAAGCAGCGCGCGCGGTGCTGGAAAATGGGAAATATGCCGACGAGGTGCGGGCGGAGGAGCGGGAGTTCCAGCAACTCGGCATCCAGTCGGTGCCCGCGATTATCTTCGACCAGAAGTATCTGGTGAGTGGCGGCCAGCCTTCCGAAGCATTCGAGGACGCGATTCGGAAGACCATCGATGAGAACGGTTGAAGCAGTTGTCGATTTTCGGCGATGCTGGCCCGACACTTCTCAGCGCTAGCCGACCACATGTAGTTCACTCGTATGCCCCCGCCGTCAAACGCCCCACGCGCACTATGCGATGCCGTAGAGCGACGAGCGCGCGCATCAGCGCGAAGATTCATGTGGCCGTGCGATGGTCGCTCCAAAAGCGCTTCACGAGATTCCGCGTCGCGCCGTATGCATGACGACTGTCGATCTTGACGGGCCTGCCGTCCTTGTCGCGCTCGTTCAATGCCGATGGGCGCAGTCCAACCCTCGTCTGGAACGCGGCGCTCGCAAGCGCGCAGAGCATTCCTTCAGATGCGTGCACATGTCGCACGAAGACAGACGCAGCCTGTGCCCATGCGCAAGCCGATCAGCGCGCGAAGCGAATCGCCGCCGCCGGGACACTGATCGATGCGAGCGGACCCTACGTTGTGCTCGCGGCGCGCGATCGTCTCGATGTGATCGTCGTCCAAACGTGCGCGAGCAAGCCCGCGACGATCGATCTCGAACTGCACGCGGGCGCGCGGCTGCCTGTCGCTTCGTCGCCGCTGGGCTGGGCGCTCCTCGCCCGCGTATCTATCGAACGTTCTTCACGAGAAAGCGGTCGAGTTGCGCGGCGAAATTCTTGCCGTCGCGCGGTGCATACGGTGACGGTCCGCCCGTCTGGACGCCGGAGCCGCGCAACTGATCCATCATCGCGCGGATCGACAGGCGTTCCTCGATGTTGTCCGCGTTCATCCATTCGCCGCGCGGATCGAGCGCGAAGGCGCCCTTTGCAATCACCGAGGCGGCAAGCGGAATGTCCGACGTGATGATGAGATCGCCGCCCTCGGCAATCTCGACGATGCGCGCATCGGCCACGTCGAACCCCGCCGGCACCTGGATGGCGCGTATCCAGGGCGAGGGTGGCGTGCGAAGAAATTGATTTGCGACCAGCGTCACGTTCACCTTCATGCGCGGGCCTGCGCGAAAGAGGATGTCTTTCACGACGGCGGGGCAGGCGTCGGCATCGACGATGATTTGCATCGGTTGGTATCCCGGAATGTTATGTCGCCGTCGCGAAGGGGAAGCGAGCATAGCGTCGCGACGAGTATCGCACGATGTCTTCCGGCGACGCGGCGCGGACCCGAGCGCCTATACTTTCTGAAACGCATCTCCTCCAGAACGGAGAATCACCGTGAGAACGAAGCTGGCAAGCATTGCTGTGTCACTCATCATGGGCGTTGTGGGCGTGTCCGCGGCCCCGCTTTCCTATGCTCAAGATACCGGTTCGGCCGCAACGGACGCGACGCAAGCCGCACCCATGACGAAAGCGGAAAAAAAGGCCGCGCGAAAACAGGCGCGCGCGAAGAAGAACGCCGAGTTGAAGAAACTCGAGGACGCGGGCTACAACCCCGGCCGCGCCAACGATCCCAACTATCCCCAGGATTTGCAGAACGCTCAGAAAAAAGCGGGGATCGGGGCGGGCGCGAGTCAGTAGGTCTTTGCCCGTCGCGGGTTGCCGTTGCCGCTGAAGGCATCGGTCGATCTCGTGATAGGACGGCTGCGATAGCTGAACAAAAAAATCCGTGCAATTGGGGTTCGGGCCGCTTGCACGCCGAATTCTATTGTCCAACACTTCATTGCATTCCGATTAGCCAGATATCTGTCCGATATACCGGACAGTGCGCCGTGACTAGCTCTACGATGCGGACGGGCTTTGGAACCGGTTCGCTTCCCAATCTTTCCATCAGGACCCGCACATGAAACTCTCGAACTTAGGCGCAAGAAGTGTCTCGCTGTTCGTCATCGCCGCAGCGCTGGCGTTGTCCGCGTGTACGAAAGTTTCGACGCCGGCGGAAGGGGGCCCCACGGCAGGCTCTGCTCCCACGCTTCAGGCCGTACTTCAACGCGGTACCTTGCGTGTCGGCGACTGCCTGACCTTCGCGCCCTTCGGCTTCTACAACAAGGACGGTCAACCGGACGGGTACGACGTCGATCTCGCCAAGGAGCTCGCCAAACAAATGGGCGTCAAGCTCGAAGTCGTGAACACGACGAGCGCGAACCGGATTCCGAACCTGCAGACGAGCAAGGTCGATGTCGTGTTCTGCAACTTCACGCGCAACCTGGAGCGCGCGAAGGTCATCGAATTCACGACGCCTTACGTCGTCGCGAGCGAGGCGTTGCTGGTCAAGAAGAGCAGCGGCATTCAGTCCGTCAAGGACATGGGCAACCGTACGATCGCGACCGTGAAAGGCTCGACCAACGGCGATGAAGTCCGCTCGCTGAACATTCCCATCAAGATCCAGGAATACGACAGCTCGCAGGCCGCGATTCTCGCCGTGAAGCAAGGTCAGGCCGACGCGATGATCGAGGACAACAACTTCCTCGCATATCAGGCGACGCTCGACCCCGAACTGACCGTGACGAACGAAGCGCTCGTGCCGCTCGAATACAACGGCTTCGGCGTGAAGGCGGGCGATCAGGCGTGGCTCAATTACCTGAACCTGTTCCTCTTCAACATCAACGCGTCGAAGCTCAACGCGCAGCTCTACAAAAAGTGGTTCGGCACCGATCCGCGCTATCCGCTCAACCCGCAGTTCTGAGAAAGGCGTGATGTCGATATCGCATGAAACCGGAACGACGCGGAGGCTGAAATGAGTTACGAGTGGCTCACCTTGTGGGGCTATGTCCCCGAGTTCCTGAAAGCCGGCTGGCTGACTCTGCAAGTGACGCTGCTCGCGTTCGTGCTGGCGGTGCTGCTCGGACTGCTGACGGCGCTGGCCAGCATATCGCCGGTCGCCGTGTTCCGGTACATCGCCCGGGCTTATGTCGAAGTCATCCGCAATACGCCGGTTCTCCTGCAGATCTTCATCGTGTTCTTCGGCTTGCCGTCGGCGGGCATTTCGCTCGATGCCTACTGGGCGGGCGTAATCGCACTGGGGCTCAATGTCGGCGCTTACCTGTCGGAAGTGTTTCGCGCGGGCATTCAGTCCGTGCCGCGCGGACAGCTCGAAGCCGCGGGCATCCTCGGTCTCGAGCGCGGTCAGATCTTCACCGAGATCGTATTGCCGCAGGCCGCGCGTGCGGTTTATCCGGCGATCGTCAACTATCTGATTCAGCTCTTGCTCGGCACCTCGCTGCTGTCCGCGATTGCGTTGCCCGAACTGACGGGCACCGCGACGGTGATCAACTCGCGCACGCTGCTGTACGTCCAGACCTTCGCGGTCGTTCTCGTCGCGTATCTGGTGCTGAGCAACGTGCTGTCGTGGATCGCGAGCCAGCTCGGCGCCCGGATGTTTCATCCGCCGCTGATCGTGCGGCCGCGCGCACGGTTCGGCGGCTTCGCGTTGCGCCGCGCCAATCGCGCCTGATGCCCGAACCGGAGCCGCATCATGTCAATCGAATTGCTGAGAACCAGTCTGTCGATCCTGCTGCAAGGTCTCGTGACGACGCTGCTGCTGTCGGTCGCCTCGATCGTCGGCGGCACGTTGATCGGCCTTCTTGCCGCCGTGTTGCGATCGTTCGGACCGTGGGGCACGGATCGCATCGCGCGCCTTTATACCGAGCTCTTTCGCGGCACGCCTGTCCTGATCACGCTGATGTTCATCTATTTCGGTGTCTCTTACTTCGGTTATGCAATCGACGTATTCGCGGCCGGCGTGATCGGCCTGAGCGTCTATCAGGGCGCGTATATCGCCGAAGTGTTCCGTTCGGGGATCGAATCGGTGGCGAAGGGCCAATGGGAAGTCTCGCAGATTCTCGGTCTGTCGCGCATGCAGGCGTTCGCGTTCGTCGTGTTGCCGCAGACCGGCAGGATCGTGCTGCCGCCGCTCATCGGACAATACCTCTCGCTGATCAAGGACACGTCGATCGTCAGCATGATCGGCATGTCCGAGCTGATGCACGGCGGGCAGGCGATCGTCGATCGGATCGGCAAGCCGGTCGAGATATACGGGCTCGTCGCACTCATCTATTTCGTCGTGTGCTTCCCGCTTTCGCAATGGGTGCGCCACCATGACCGCAGGAGACTGTCGTGAGCAATCAAAGCCAGACCAGGCCCGTCATTTCGCTCTCGGGCGTGAGTAAAGCATTCGGCGCGACGCGCGTGCTCAACGAGATCAATCTCGACGTGCGGGCGGGCGAGGTGCTCGTGCTCATCGGCGCGTCGGGTTCGGGCAAGAGCACGGTGCTGCGCATCATGGCAGGACTCGAAAAGACGGATTCCGGCGAAGTCTGGGTCAACGACGTGCCGATGCACGACCCGAAGCGCGCACGCGACATTCGCGGTCACGTCGGCATGGTCTTCCAGCAGTTCAATCTGTTTCCGCACAAGACCGCGCTCGGCAACGTGACGCTTGCGTTGATCAAGGCGCGCAAGATGAATCCGGCCGATGCGCGCAAGCGCGCAATGGAGGTCCTCGATCGCGTCGGGCTCGCGGATCGGGCCGACCATTACCCGAGCCAGCTGTCGGGCGGGCAACAGCAGCGCGTCGCGATCGCGCGGGCGCTCGCGGTCGAGCCGGGTATCATGTTCTTCGATGAAGCGACGTCGGCGCTCGATCCGGAACTCGTCGGCGAAGTCACCGAAGTGATGCGCGGACTCGCACGCGACGGCATGACGATGGTCGTCGTCACGCATGAAATGGGTTTCGCGCGCAAGACCGCCGATCGCGTCGTCTTCATGGACAAGGGCGTGATCGCGGAGCAGGGCGAGCCGGAGGAGATCTTCGTCAACCCATCGAACGAGCGCACCCGGCAGTTTCTGCATCGCGTGCTCGACCATTGACGCATACGGAGTGAATGCATGGCAGTTACAGAATCGTCGCGAGCGAGAGGCGTGGACCGGGTCATTGCCATGTTTCGGCAATTGCATCTCGCCCAGCGCCCGATGACGATGCGCGAGTTGATCGAAGCGACCGGTGCGCCGCGTTCGAGCATCTATGAGCTGGTCGCGATTCTCGCGGAAGTCGGCTGGCTCGAAACATCGGCCGATGGAAGCGTCTTCTTCGGTCGGGAGATGCACTACTACGGCTCCGACTATGCCACGCACAACGACCTGATCAGCCGCGCGCATCAGTCGATTCTCGCGCTGGTGCGCAAGTATGACGAAACCACGCAGTTGTGCATGCTCGAGGGCAACAAGTACACCGTGGTGCTGTCCGAGAACAGCGCGCGCCCGTTCAACATCAGTTCGGATATCGGCGTGAGAGTGCCGATTCCGTGGACCGCGACCGGACGCCTCCTGCTGGGTCATCTGAACGCCGACGACATCCGCGCGTTGATTCCGCGCGAGGACTTCACGCTCGACAACGGCGTGACGATCGACTTCGATGAATTCATGCGCGATGTCCAGCGCGCGAAGGAACTGGGCTACTGCTGCACGGAAGGATTGTCGAACGCGTTTCGCCTGTGCATGGCGGCGCCCGTGCGCGATCGCGCCGGCATGCCGATCGCCGCGCTGTGCTTCATGACGGGTCGCGATACCGATCCCGAACGCCGGCAGGCGATGCTCGACGACCTGCTTCAGTCCGCGAAGGCGCTGTCGCACAGATAATGTTCGTATGGCTCGTCGCAAGTTCGCGTGGAAGAGCGCCGCGCGGCCGGGACGGTTACTTGCACGCTCACGCCGCAGGCGCACGGAGCACACTTCGTCCGCGAATTCATTTACCGCACGCCTTCGCTCTGGTTTGCGCTCCTCGATCGCATCGCGCGAAGGGCACGAGAAAGCGCGGTTCAGCTTTGCCAAGGTACTCGTAAACTCACGCTGTTACGATTTCGCCTCTTTCCTCTCGAAGACAACGAACTCATGAAAAAGGCTGTTCTCGCCGTATTGGCCGCTGGCATGGCATTTTTTTCCGTCGCTCCGGCTTTTGCTGACTCGCATCACCATCATCCGGTGTGCCACAAGGTGCGCGTGCATCATCATTGGGAGCGCCACTGCAAGTAAGCGCATTACGCTGCTGAAAGCACAGAGCCCCGTCGCGAATGCTGACGGGGCTCTTTTTTTGATGCGACGCTTCAGCGAACCCGCGCCACCGCACCGCCGCATCCGACAACGCCCACCCCAGCCCGAGGCTTTTCTGAAGCGACACGAAGTCCTTCAGCAATTCGGCTTGCGCGGCCACCACGTCCTGTTGCGCGACAAACTGCGTGCGTTGCGCATCGAGCAGATCGATGAGCGTCGATACGCCCGCCGTGTAACGCTGACGCACGAGCGTGGCCGAGCGTTCCGCCGATGCCTGAACCTGCTGAAGCCGCACCACGTGCTCACGCTGATTGCCATAACGCGACAGCGACGAATTGGCGTCCTTCAGCGCGCCGAGCACGGTCTTCTCGTAGCGCGCTTCGGCTTCGTCGCGCGCGGCTTCGGCGGCATCGACATTCGCCGCCGTCCGTCCGAAGTCGAACAGATTCCATTGCAGATACGGCACGCCGACCCAGGAAAAATTCTGCTTGCGCAGCAGATGGCCGGGGTCCGACGCGGAAAAGCCGATATCGCCGAGGAGGGACACCTTCGGGAAATAGTCCGCGATATGCTCGCCGATCTGCGCATTGCTCGACGCAAGACGCCGCTCGGCTGCGCGAATATCGGGACGCTGCTGCAGCATCGTCGCCGGATCGCCGATCGGCACCGACGACGGCAACGCGGGCAGCGGCGCACGCGCGCCGAGTTCGGCATCGAGGGCGCCGGGCGTGCGGCCCGTCAGCACGGCGAGCTGATCCAGCGAGTCGGTGATCTGCACTTGCAGCGGCACGAGCGTCGCGCGCGTCGTATCGACCTGCGTGGTGAGGCGTTCGACATCGACTTCCGCCGCCGTGCCGCGCGCGCGGCGCTGCTCGGTGAGCGTGAGCATCTGCTGTTGATACTCGGCCGTGTGTTCGGCGAGGGCGAGCCGCTGCTGCTGGTCGCGCAGGTCGACGTACACCGAAGCCACTTCCGCGGCGAGCGAAACTTGCGCGTCGGAAAGATCTGCATCCACGGCGTCGGCTTCGTCCGATGCGGCTTCGATCGCGCGGCGCGTGCCGCCGAAGAGGTCGATTTCCCAGGAGGCGTCGAAACCCACGGTGTAGAAATCGACCGGACCGCGCCCGTTCGATGCCGCCGCGCCCTGATCACCCGACGACGAGCCGAAGATCGACGTATCCGGCGAACGCATGCGCAGCGCCGCCGCCGAAGCCGACACCTTGGGCAACTCGTTGGCGCGCTGCCCGCTCAGTTGCGAGCGCGACTGGCGCAGACGCGCCCGTGCCATCTTGAGGTCGGGATTGTGCGCGAACGCGGCATCGATCAAGGTATTCAGTTGCGCATCGTCGAGTGCCTGCCACCACGCCGCGGGCGCATGCGTCGCGACAACGCCTCGTGCCGGTGCGCGCACGAATGCGCCGCTTTTCGCGGCATCGGACGCGACGTCCGGCGCGCCGTGATAGTCGGGGCCGACCGTGCACGCGGCGAGCGCCAGCGCGGCGAGCGGAAGCAAACAGGTGAAGCGTGAAGGAAACATCGTCGAATGATTCATGACATCAGTGGCCGGCGGACGGCATCTCGCCGGCTTGAGCGCGCGGCGTCTTGAGAAGGAGCGCGAGCGGCAGGCACGCGAGCAGTGCGATCGCCAGCACGTAAAAAGTTTCGGAGTAGGTCATCACGATTGCCTGCTGGCCGATTTGCATCGACAACTGACCGAGCGCCTGCATTTTCGCGTGTGCGATGTCGCCACCTTGCGCCGCGAAGCTCGCCGCGCTCGCCGCCATGCGCTCCTGACCGATCACCGAGTTCGCCGTCAGCGATTCGCGGATCGCCGCCGTATGGAAGTCGTTGCGACGGTCGATCACGGTGCCGATGATCGCGAGGCCGACCGACCCGCCGAGATTGCGCGCCATGTTGTAGAGGCCGGCCGCATCGCCGGATTCCTCGCGCGAAACCGCGGCCATCGACGCCTGATTGAGCGGCATCATCGCGAGCATCTGGCCGAAGCCGCGCAGGATCTGCGACCAGAAGAAGTCGTGCCCGACGCTTTGCGCCGTAAGCGAAATGTCGAGCAGGCAACTCGCCGCGAAGAACAGCAGCCCCGTGATGACCAGCACGCGAAAATCCACCTTGCCGAGCAGACGCGGCAGCACCGGCATGATGAGAAACGCGGGCACGCCGGACACCAGCATGATCGAGCCGGACTGCAACGCGTTATAACCCGCGACCACGCTCAGGAACTGCGGCAGCAGGAACGACACGCAGTAGAGCCCCGCGCCCACGGCGAACACGATCAGGATCACGCTCGCATAGCGCGGATTGCGCAGCAGCGAGAGCCGCACGATCGGCTTTTTCGCAAAGAACTGCGAGAGCGCGATGAAGAGGAAGCCGAACGCCGTGACGCAGGTGAGCATCACGATCTCGCTCGATTCGAACCATTGATTGCGCTGGCCTTCCTCCAGCACGACGGTGAGCGAACTCAGACCGATCGCCAGACCCGCAATGCCGAGCCAGTCGGCCTTGAGAAATGCCTCCCAGTGCGACTTCTCGGGCGGCAAGCCGGTGATGAGCAGCGCGACGAGCGCAAAGCCCACCGGCACGTTCACGAAGAAGCACCACGACCATGAGATGTTCTCCGCGAGCCAGCCGCCGAGCACGGGGCCGAGCAGCGGTCCGAGCAGCACGATCAGACCGAAGATCGTCATGCCGACAGGCATCTGCTCGCGCGGCAGCCGCGTGCGGATGATGGTCTGCGCGGTCGGGATCATCGCGCCGCCGGTGAAGCCCTGACCGATGCGGCCCACGACCATCATCGGCAGCGAGTTCGAAAGGCCGCACATTACGGAAAAGAGCGTGAACAGCACCGCGTTGCCGAGCAGGAAGTTGCGCAGGCCGAATACGCGCGTGAGCCACGCGGCGAGCGGAATCATCACGATTTCCGACATCAGGTAGCCGGTCGATATCCATGTGCCTTCGGTGCCGGTCGCGCCGATCTCACCCTGAATCTGCGGCAGCGCGGAGTTGGTGATGGAGATATCGAGCGTGGCCATCAGCGCGCCGAGCGCACCGGCCGTGACCGCGATCCAGTCGACGGCGCTCGCGCGTGCGTGCGATTCAGTCATGGCGATTCTCGGCGGCGACGCGCTTGCTGTCGTCGGTGGCCGCTTTCGTGTCGACATCGACCGTCACCGACAATCCCGGCAGCAGCACCTTGCGCGTTTCCGGACCCGTATCGACGCGAATACGCACGGGCACGCGCTGCACGATCTTCGTGAAGTTCCCGGTCGCGTTCTCGGGCGGCAGCAGCGCGAACTGCGCGCCGGTGCCCGGCGCGAAGCTTTCGACGACACCGTGCAGCTCGGTGCCCTTGAGCGCATCGACGTGCAACGTCGCTGGCTGACCGACACGCATCCGGCCCACTTGCGTTTCCTTGAAGTTCGCCTCGAGATACAGCGACTGGACCGGCACGACCGTCATCAGGCGCGTGCCGGGTTGCACGTACTGGCCGACGCGCACCGTGCGGTCGCCCACGCGACCCGCGACCGGACTCACGAGCGTCGTGTCGTCGAGGTCGAGCTTCGACTGGTTGAGCTGCGCCTGCGCCGCTTCCATCTGCGCGCGCGCCTGCGCGATCTGCGCTTCGGTCGCGCCGATCTGCATCGTGGCGGAGCGCGCGGCGGCGAGATTCGCGGCGAGCGTGGCGCGCGCCTGATCGCGCGTCGAAACGAGACTCGCGAGGCGCTCGGCGGTTTCGGCGCCGGTCGCGACGAGCGGACGATAGCGAGTGACGTCGTCCTCCGCGTGCGTGAGGCTCACGCGCGACACATCGGCCTGCGCCTTCGCCTGCTCGGCGTTCGCGTGCTGCTGCTTCAATTCGGCTTGCGCGCGCTGGATATCGGCGGCGCGCGCATCGAGCGTCGCCTTTGCCTGATCGAGCGATGCCTGATACTGCCGCGCGTCGAGGCGCGCGAGCGGCGCGCCCGCCGCGACGGCCTGATTGTCGTCGACCAGCACTTCCGTGATGTAGCCGCTCACCTTCGGCGCGATGGTCACGCTGTCGGCCTTGAGATAGGCGTCGTCGGTGGTTTCGACGAAGCGGCCGACAGTCCACCAGCGCAAACCCCACGCAACGCCGACGACGACCGCGACGATTCCGATCGCGATCAGCACGCGCTTGCGTGACGGTTTGCCCTGGGCGGCGTCAACGGGTTGGTCGCCGTGCGTGGGCACTGTGACTGACATGATTTCTCCGGGATCTTTTGCACTACCGCGTGCGTACGGTAGTCTTCGGTGAATACGAGACGGCGAGCGCGCTTGCGGCGTGTGCGATACACGCGGTGCGCTCGCCAAACTAGACGGTGTCGTCTAGTATGCCCGAGTCTAGACGATTGCGTCTAGTTTTGCCCGTCCCAGGAGAGACGATGAAGAAGCCTCGTGCGGATAATGAAAGCGAATTGCAGGGTCAGGAGCGCGGCAGCACCGCGCGTTCGCCGCTGCAGGCGCGCGGGCGTGCGCGCATCGAGGCTGTGCTCGACGCGACCGCCGAGTTGATTGTCGAAAAAGGTCTCGAGGGCGTCACGATGCACGGCGTCGCCCGGCGCGCAGAGACGCCGATCGGCTCGATGTATCACTTCTTCCCGGATCGCGACAGCCTGCTTGCCGCGTTGTGGGATCGGCACGCGGCGGCGCTCGACGAACTGGAAGACGAGCTTGGCCGGATCGACAGCGAGACGTGGCGCGGGCTGTCGGCGGAGGCGGTGATCGATCGCATCATGACGCCGCACATCGAATACTTCGAGCGAAAGACCGATTTCCTGATTCTGATGTCGGCGAGGCCGCACGACGAAGCGAAAAAGAAACGCAAGTCCAGCATGATGAGAAAGGTGATCGACGCGCGCATGCCCGGCGTGAAAGCGTCCGAGCGCGAACTTTACGTGGAGATGCTTCATGCACTCGCGGGCGGCGCGTTAGCCGTCAAATTGCGTCCGTCGATGGGCGATGTGCAGTTGGCGCGCCGCTATCTGCGCGAAGTCAAGCGAGCGCTGGCAGCCTATCTGGCCGCTGTGGAAGCGGCGGTCCTCAAGTGATGCGGTTGGGAAACAGCATGCGAACTGATTAGAGCTTCGTCGTGCGAAATATATCGAAGCGCATAGGAGTTCTTCGCGGCCGCGCCGAACGCAAAGCGCTACGCAGTGTTTGCATCCACGCTTATTCTCCGCCGCCGACGACCTCGGCCTGCCTCCGAAGCTGGCGCGTCATGAACTCGCTGGAATCGACATCGTCCGGAGTCAGCGAACGGCCACACGCTGAACACGCGGGCGTGTTGTCCGCGAAGAGGCGGTCGGTGCCGTCGTAGTGGCCGTTATCGGAGAGGCCTTGCAACGTCGCCCGATACCAGTGCGAGTGCCCGTCATCGTAGATGCTTTCCACGATCGAGCCGCGATGCCCGCAGGGGCAGTTCACGTGTGTGATGATGCCGACTTTCATGCGTGCCTCGATAACGATAGCGAAGCGTTGAAATGTGAGAAGCGCCCAGCAAGCGTGTCAATGGACAAAACACGCGCAACGCGTGTACCTGATTTCCTCGAATTTGGCAGGCGATCGGATAGCGAAGTTCATTCCGCATACAAGGAATCCGGCAAATAAGCGTCATCCTTCTCCGTAGCGGGTCGGGTCCGGTGAAAAGGACTCTCGACGCGTTTTCATTGTCGTCATGCATCGGCGGCATCGACGAAAATTTCGCTATACAAAATCCATAAACCGCGTAGGATGGAACAACTCAAGCGAGTTGAAATAATTCGCAGCATCCGATAGCGCTCAAGCGCCGGCCCCGAACGGGACAGCCTCACATCGGAGACCGTGCAACGCGGTCATTCGTGTCAGCTTGCCGATACTGCTCTACGCCCCCTTAATACATTGCCGCCTGCTTGCGGCGAGAGATCATTTCATGACAGTCGAAAACCGCCTTTACCGTGGCCTGGAAATATGCCCGCTCGTCTTTTCACATCGGGCCGCCGGAGCCGTTCACGCATACAACCAGGACGATGGGTTCGATGCCGCCGTGCGCATTCAGGAACCGCCGGAGTCAATGGGCCTGTCGCGCAGCCGTGTATTCAAGCTTAGCGCAAGCGAGCCGTTTCAGAGCGCCGGCGACGCGCGTCGCGCATCGATCGCCTATGCCGAGCAGATGATCGACAAGTGCCCGCAGGCGAGATCTTTCCTCGACTAGCGTGGTGAGCAGTTCGGGCAGCGCCCTCGATGGCCTGCTGTCGCAACCGGCGAGGCCGGGATTGACCGCTTCTCGCGGCGATCGGAGAGTAACTGTGATGCAACCCGACATCAGCAACATTCGCATCGATCCAACGCCGCGCCGGGCCGATGGGGAGTACATGGCGCATGCCCGCATCAGTACCAGCGGTGCGGACGGCCGCGAAACGGATGTCTTCGTGAGCGGCGACCTTGCCGGATTCGACCGGCGCGACGAGGCCGTCGCTTTTGCGGCGAACTGGGCGCGCGCGTGGCTCGAAGTCCGGTTTGGCTGAATTGACATCGGTATAACAAATGCCGTGATTTCGTATGCGCAGGCCGCCGCGCCTCTGGCTAACGTCTCACGTTGGCAAAGAAGCTGAATGTGGAGAGAGGATGGCCGGTTCCCGTCGAAATCAAGTAAGCGAAGTTCATCATCCGGACGCGCAAGGCGTCGTAGCCGATGCGGTGCAGTCCGACCGGCAGCGACGCGCAGACGAACAGCAACGGGCGGTACGCGCTTTGATCCGTGTAGCGAGGGATCAAGGCTTTGTCACGCATGCGCAGATCAATGATCACCTGCCCGATGATGTTGCCCAGCCGACAGTGCTCGAAGATATATCGCGCACGTTCCTCGAAATGGGCGTGACGGTCTACGAACAGGTTCCCGATACCGAAACGCTGTTGCTCGATGACGCGCTTCCTGCTGTCACGCTCGACGATCAGACGGAAGAAGACGCCGAAGTCGCGCTTTCGACCGTCGATGCCGAATACGGCCGCACGACCGATCCCGTGCGCATGTACATGCGCGAGATGGGTGCGAAGCAATTGCTGACGCGCGCGGCCGAGGTTCAAATTGCACGGCGAATCGAAGAAAGTATCAATGAGATGATTCAGGCCATCGCGGCTTGTCCTCCCACCATCTCGATGATTCTCGCGAGCGCCGGGCAGGTCGCGGAGGACAGGCTCGGCATCGACGAACTCATCGACGGCATCGACGATGCATCCATGCCGGCGGATCTCGACAAACCCGGGCGCGCCGATGGCGAAAGCGATCCGGAGGCCGAGGACGAGGCGAACCGGTTGCGGCTGATGCAACTCAGGCACGACGCACTCGATCTTTTTACGCGGGTGGGCCAGTGCGTCGATCAGCTGCGCGAAGCGGGCGCGGACGATGTTCCGGCCGCTCACGAGACGATTCGACATGAACTTGCGCGCGTGCGCTTTACCGCGCGCACGGTCGAACGCGCGTGCAACGACATCCAGCAGCGGCTCGCGCACGTGCGTCAGATCGAGCGGCGGATTTCCGGCATCGTCATCGACCGGTGCGGCATGCCGCGTGAGCAGTTCATTGCATCGTTTCCGGGCAACGAGACCGACCTCGACTGGACCGCGAATACCGCCGCGAAATCGCGCGATTACGGTCCATCGCTGGAACGCAGTCTGCCCGCCATTCAGGCCGAGCAGATGCGCCTGCTCGATCTCGAACGGCAGGCCGCCATGCCGATTCAGCGCCTGAAGCACATCGGCCGCAAGCTGCTCGCGGCGGAATCCCGCATGCGGCATGCGAAGAACGAGATGATCGAGGCCAATCTGCGGCTCGTGATTTCGATCGCCAAGAAATATATGAATCGCGGCGTGCACTTCCTGGACCTGGTTCAGGAGGGCAACATCGGATTGATGAAGGCCGTCGATAAATTCGAATACAGGCGCGGCTGGAAATTCTCGACATATGCGACGTGGTGGGTTCGTCAGGCCGTGACACGCGCGGTTGCGGACCAGGCGCGCACGATTCGCGTGCCAGTGCATATGGTCGAGACGATCAACAAGCTCAACCGCATTTCGAGCGAGATCCTGCAGCAAACCGGCAAGCCTGCGCTGCCCGCGGTGCTGGCCGAGCGCATGGAATTGCCGGAGGCGCGGATCGGCAGCATTCAGAAGATGGCCATGCGCCTGATTTCGCTTGAAACGCCGGCGAACGATGACGCTGACGCGACGCTTGGCGATCTGATCGAAGACTCGAACGCGGAGTCGCCGCTCGATGCCGTCGTGCGCGCAAGTTTGCGCGCTGCCATCGACGATGCTTTGAACGCGCTTTCACCACGCGAGGCCAGAGTGCTGCGCATGCGCTTCGGCATCGATATGCTCAACGAATTTACGCTTGGCGAACTGGGCACGCATCTGGGCGTGTCGCGCGAACGCGTCCGGCAGATCGAAAGCCAGGCAATCCGCAAGCTCATGCATCCTCGTCGCGCGGACAAGCTGCGTTCGTTTCTCGATCATTGAACGCCCGCAGGCATGGACGCAACGGACGCGCAGTGCAATGCGTCAGTCGTTCGTGAGGCTCATCAGTACGTCTGCGTACCAGGCGCTGTTGAGGCCGAGCGACTCGTCGACCTGCAAATCGCGCGTGTTCATGTCGATGGTCGACGAGTGAATGCCCAGCAGCCGCCAGGGAAGTGCGCCCGCCGCCCCGTTCTCATCGGTCGGCAGGTGGCTGATCACTACCGGCGCGCCGCTCGTGCCCCGGTGCGTGCGCGCATCCGTGATGAAGCAGCCTTTGCCCTGAAACCGCAGCCCGAACGCGGACGCGATGATGCCTTGTCTGACCACGGGCAGATGATGCAGCGAGTCATGAAAGCCCAGCGGAAAGCCGACGATCAGCACGGATGCGCCAATCGGCATTGCTTCGCCGGATGTGGGGAGATGTTCGGGACCAAACGCGGCGAACACGGCCGTAGCCGGCAACTGATTGCGGGGGACTTCGAGCACGGCGACGTCGATTTCGCCGCCGGTATCCGATGCCTGGCGCCACAAGCTCATGCCTTTGTCGTATAGCGGCAGTGATGCCCACGCTGACGCGCCCAGATTGCCGCCATCCACGTGCAATTCGATCTCGATACGGTCCGGATAATGCCGGCTCGGGGTGTCCGTGAGCACGTGACGGCTCGTGACGAGAAAGAGGCGATCGCCGCGCGTGAAGAAAAAGCCGCTCGCGTTGGTCAGATGGTGCGTCTGCGCGAAGGTGCGCACTCGCACCGCCGTGAGCAGAAGCGTTTCCACCGTGGGCCCGCGTGCCGCGTCAGATTCGCTGGGGACATTCGAACTGGCCGTGCTTCTTGCGAGGAAGTCTCGCAGCGCTTCGTGCTGCGGGCCCTGATTCTGCCGGTCGTTTTCCGACAGAAACTCCGCGACAGGCTTGTCCGAAACAGATCCGCCGGACGCTGCGTTTGGCACGTGCCTGACAACGGCACGCGCTCCATCGAACAAGAGCCAGCTGTCGCCGTTTGAACTGCGATAAAACTCGGTTGGGTGCATGCCGTAGTGTCCTGGTGACGCGCATTTGCAGCGTCGCCGTCGTCCACGCGACCGTCTATCCAAATGGGTCGCTTCGGGTGCAGCGGTCGCCGGGAATATGCAGATTGGAGAGGACGTGAACCGGAGCATGGATGCTCCCGCTCACGATTGAGGGACTCGAGCGGCGCGGGGTTTTATCGCCGCGTAAGGCAGTTGATTGATGGACAGCTATCGAATGCTCAAGCTTGAATCGACGATACGCATCTCGCTCGACCCGGTCAAGGTGTTTTCTCGGACCAGGCAGCGGGTGAAATGCGATACGCGGACGAACAAGTGCACGCGTGAATGAAGCGAGGCCCGCGGGCCACGCACTATCCGCGTGTGTCGATCCAGTCCTTCGCCCAGCGATAGGCGTAAGCGACCGCCTCGACTTCTTTCGAGAAATAACCGAGGGAATAAAAAGTGTATTGAGATTCTGAAGAACGCTTGCTCGTACGGTCGACAGACACATTTGCCGAAAACGTACGATCCGGCAGGCGGTGGGCGGTCGCTTGTACCGCATAGCCTTGATAACTCTGAATAGATGCCATTAGGTTTTATATTTTTTGGCGCTGATACTTACGTTCAAACGCGATGAGTGGGAAAAGAGTGCGCGCAATCAGTCACCGACCAATGTCGGGACACGCGGCAGGGAGGGGGTGAGGAGAAAAGCGGAGAGACCTGAGGGAACGGGACCCGGAGAGCGGATCCCGTGATGCTGCGATTACAGCGGCTTGATGTTCGAAGCTTGCATGCCCTTCGGGCCGCGCTTCGTTTCGAAGCTTACCTTCTGACCTTCAGCCAAGGTTTTGAAACCGTCAGCGCGAATCTCGGAGAAGTGCGCGAACAGATCATCGCCGCCGTTATCAGGGGTAATGAAACCAAAACCCTTGGTGTCATTGAACCACTTGACGGTGCCGTTATCCATGAAAAATCCTTGAAATAAAAATTGGGGTGTTGAAGAGGTGAAGCATCAAGGAGAGAGTGGACAACGAATTCCGGTGCAACGGACGATTGATGAGCAGCAGTCGACTTCTTGAACTTCAATTTGAATAGTACCAAACCCCAATGAATTGGTCAACTATTAGTCGAATTAATTGCGGCGAGCGCGGCGGGACGGCCTCATCGGCATCCATCGGCAGTCATCGGCGACAACGCGCCGCTCGACGATCTGCGTCGCAGCCTTCATGGGACCGTCGCGCTTCGTCCGACAATACGGAGAATTAATGATTGACTGCCTCACGCCGCGAGGCCGATGCTTTCGGCAATACTTCGTCATGGAGCCCCTGGACTGATTACGCGCTGAACATATTTCCTTCCGCCATGCGCGACATTGCATGGTCTCGATAAACGGAGAAGAGAATGCGAAGGATACGAGGGCTGGTTCTCGCTATTTCATCAGGAGTATTGATTTCCGGATGCGGCGGCGACGCCGGGTCCGATGCTCCGGGTTCGAACGGAAAGAGTGCAACTGGGCAGCCGGCGGCGCAGGAAGGTGCCACGACCAAGGGTTATGCGCTGTCGACCGTCATCTGGGACCGCGTTCCCATTGGCGTCTGCTGGGACATGAGCAACGCCGATTTCGCACGGTACTCCGCAGAACGCGGCTGGAGCCGTCTCGCGGTTCAGGCAACCTGGGAGGAGCATTCGGGCGCCCGTTTCACGGGATGGCAGCAGTGCACGAACGATCCGAACTACTACGGCATACGGATTACTGTCGAGGACGAGCCGGGGAGCGCACCGCACACCCTTGGCCTGGGTGCGATGCTGGACAACGCGGCGGGCGGAATGGCGCTCGACTTCACCTTCAGGAACTGGAGCCAGAGTTGCCAGGGGCGTGAAGAGTACTGCATTCGACGGGTTGCCGCGCACGAGTTCGGTCATGCGCTGGGCTTTGCGCACGAGCAGAACCGCCCTGACACCCCTTCGACGTGCAACGAGCCCGCGCAAGGCACATCGGGCGACACGATGATCGGCGCATGGGATCTCGCATCGATCATGAACTACTGCAATCCGAACTGGAATGGCGACGGCGAGCTTAGCGCCACCGACATCGAAATGGCGCAGAAATACTACGGACCCCCGCGGCGCACCGAAACCGTGTACACGTTGACGCGCGCCCAGGCCCCGGCTCGGGTGACCGCGTACGATCTCGCTTCGCGCGTCGCCAAGGCTTCGATCGATCTTTCGCTGACGGGCGACTATAAACAGGTCGATCAGATGTTCGCCAGCCTGGACGGGACACGGCTGCACGTGCTTCTGGAGAGAAATCCGACGTCGATCGATCTCGCCACGATCGACACCGCAACCAACAGGGTTCTGCACGTCACGCCCATCGGTCCATTGCTGACGACCTCCACCGGATATAGCCTCGAGCCTGCGCCGGATGGGAAACAGGTTTATCTGTCGAGCAAGAACATCATCAACGTCATCGACACCGAGTCAGGCGCGCTACTCAGGAAGCTGGTGCTGCCTAAGGACTTCAGCCTCATCAAGGTAGTGACGGCGAAGAATGACGACGAACACCTCTACGCGCTGGCGAGCGCGCCGGGAGCGAGGCTGGAAGTTCTGCGCATCGAGACGGCCAGCGGGTACATCGTGGGCGGCTATCCGGCGGGTTCGGCGTCGAGCACGATGAGCGGCGAATTTACCGTGACCGACGATGCGAAAAAGGCTTATTTCGTGAGCTTTGCGTCCGTTCAGGCCGCGGGCAGCCTGACCGAAATGGATCTCGGGAGCGGCATTACGCGCGTGCTGACCGATCTGCCGGAAAAGAAACCGAGATTCCTCACGGCCATCAATAACCAGCAGATTCTTTTTGCTGACGACAACGACACGAGCCCGAGTCCGATCATCCTCTATGACGTGACGAGCAGAACCCGCACGACCTTGCTGAATTCACCGAGCATGGTGGCATACATGCAATACGATCCGATCAACAGGTCCATTCTCCTCGAGCGAAGCGGCGTTTGGTCGGTCAATCAGTTGAAGCAGCGGGCGGACGGCAAGTACCGGAGCACGGACCTCGGACTGCGGTCATTCACCAGCGGCGCAACGTACAACGGTCTCGCACCGTTCGTATTGGTGGCGCGCTGAACAACGCCATGGCGGGCGCCGTGGGCGACGGTCCATGCGCGCCCGCGCCGTCTCGCGGCCTTCGAAATCGCATGAAGAAAAATATTAAGCGATCCGAACGATGATATTCGTCAGATGTAATGCGGCGAGCTTCGACCCACTGATGAGCGGAAAGACGAAATTGAGAATACGCGCTTGACGATAGCCGAAAGTGCCGTATGATGGTCCTGTATATTGCAGTGCAGCAAAAACCATTTCGGTCATAACTACGGCGTCCCGTCGAATCTCATTTCAGGAGCATCAATGTTTCCTTCATTCCCTAATCAGACATTCGCATTCCCGGCAGCCAACGTGCAAGTTCTCGTGAATATCACCAAGCGCTATGTGAGCGGGCTTCAGCAGCTTGCCGAACTGAACGTTCAGACCGTGAAGACCGTTTTCGAAGAAAGCGCAGCGGTCGCCGGTGCGGGCCCGAAGGCGAAACCGGGCGACTTTCTGAACTGGCAAACTACGCTGCTTGCCGAGATGCCCGAAAAAGCGGCCGCATATTCAAGGCACTTTTTGCAGATCGTTCGTGCGACTCAGACGGATATCCTCAATGAAGCGAGTGGCCCGCTCAAGCAGTTCGGCTTTGAGTTGAAAGGGGTGACTGATTCTGTTTCGCAGAAGCCGCTCGCACTCCTTTCGGATATCGCCAGGACGTCGACCGATGTTGCGGATGCCGGCGCCGAGGCGATCAGCGAATCCGAAAAGGCACTCCGGCCTTCGAAAGCCGACTCGAAGCGCTAATGCATGTCATCAACCTGACGTGCTGCTAATGATGTTCAAAGCCCGCACCAAGCGGGTTTTTTATTCCGCCCGACCCCACGGGGAAAATCGATGAATCCCTTCCATCCCCTTGCGTGGGCGCACGACTCGTTCTGGTCGTTCTTCCCTCGCGAAATCGTCGGTCTCACGGCACAGTTATTCGACAACGCCGAGACCGCGATCGCGGCACCCGCAACTCCATTGCAGTCGGAGAGCGAAGCGCACACAGCGCATGCCAAAGATGACCCGCCGCGCAGCGACACGCCGGTCGCGCGAGTGAGCGCGACCGCCTCCCACGCCGAAACGCTCGTGCCCGAAGCGACCGCTCATCGTTGGTTGAGCAAACATTTCGAGCATGGCAACGAGACGTATCGATTCAAGGTCTACATTCCCGGTGCACACGATGGTCGTCCGTTACCGATGATCGTCATGCTGCACGGTGCGCAACAGGACTCGGACGACTTCGCGTCAGGGACCGGAATGAACATCGTTGCCGAAGAGAATGGCTTTATCGTCGTTTATCCGGAGCAGCCGGAGAGTTCGAATCCACTGAAATGCTGGAATTGGTTCCTGCCGGCGAATCAGACACGCGAATCGGGCGAAGCGGCGGCGATCGCGGCGCTCACGCGCGAGGTCGCGGACATGTTTAACGTCGATCGCGCGCGCATTTATGTTGCAGGCATGTCGGCCGGTGGCGCGCTGGCCGTCAATCTCGCCGTGACTCATCCTGAGCTGTACGCTGCCGCGGCGATTCATTCAGGGCTGGCATTCGGCGTCGCCGACGAGCAACTGGCGGCACTCTGCGCGATGAATGACGGCAAGGGAAAGGTGCGCCTTCCGCAAGCGTCGTCCGGGCGAGCCACGGCGCGCGCCGTGCCGCTGATCGTCTTTCACGGCGATGCCGACGACACCGTGCATCCGCGTAACAGCGAACAGATCGTGTCGATGAGTCGGCTATTGCATGGCATGTCTGACGACACGGTGACGTCATCCGTGGTCCACGTCGCCCAGGAGGAGGGCGGCCACGCTTATACCCGACACGAGTTTCATGATCGTGACGGTGTATTGATCGGCGAGCAGTGGATCGTGCACGGGCTGGGTCATGCATGGTCGGGAGGCCATCCCGATGGAACCCACACGGACATCCGCGGACCGCGGGCGAGCAGGGAAATCGCTCGATTCTTCGATCGACTCGCAGGAAACGGTAGCCTCTAGCCGCCGGCGTCCGGTTCAATGACGTCCGCATTGATTTTTCCTTCTCGCCGCCTAGACTTCGATTCCACACCATAAGCAGTCGACGAAAGCGCGAATTCGTCTGCGCATTTCCACAAGTGCTTCTGCCTGTCCGTGGGCGTGCCGAGAGGAGAGACGATGAAATGCATCGAATTATACACCGGCCACGACGGCCACTCGTCGTTCAGAACCGTCCACACATTCGAAGCAAGCCCCGTGATATTCAATGGCGTCGCCGTGTCGTTATCGGCGCCGCAGCCGTGCGAAAGCGTGCTCGTGCATGAGTTCGACGCAGACTATGTGCTCGGCTGGCACAACCCGCCATGCAGACAGTACGTCGTCGTCCTCGAGGGGGAACTCGAAATCACCGTGCAAGGCAGTGACGCCGCGCAACGTTTTGCAGCAGGCGCGATATTCGTTGCCGGTGACATGAACGGCACAGGCCATACGACGCGCGCCATCCGATCAGGCCGCGCATTGGTCGTCAACCTGCGGGGATGACACCAATGTTATCGAAGGATGCGCTGGCAGTCGTGACGGGCGGCGGCAGTGGCATAGGCCTCGCCGCCGCCGAACGATTCCTTGCCGAAGGCGCGCGCGTGGTCATCAGCGGACGTAACGCGGAAAAACTCGAACGTGCCGCGCACAAGCTCGGCAGGAACGCGCTGCCTGTTGTCGCCGACGCCGCGGTTCCCGACGACATGCGTCGGTTATACGAGACGGCAGTCGGCCACTTCCAATCGAATGTCGATATCGTCGTCGCCAATGCGGGTGTATCCCGTCAAACGCCGGTGCGCGACACGTCGCTGGCGCAGTTCTCCGAAGTGTTCGATACCAACGTCGGCGGGGTCTACGCCACCGTGCGCGAGGCACTGCCGTTTCTCGCGAGACCGGCGTCGATCATTCTCGTTGCGTCGCTTGCGGCCCATCAGGGCACGAAGAATTTTTCTGCGTACTGTGCGTCGAAGGCGGCGGTCGTTTCGCTTGCAAAGAGTTTCGCGGCGGAGTTCGTCGAGTCCGGCATACGCGTCAACAGCATTTCGCCGGGCGTGGCCAATACGCCTATATTCGATAGCCTCGGCATGTCGGAAGCGCAACTGCTGGAATGGTCTCGCGTAATTCCGATGAAGCGGCCCGCCGACCCCGCCGAAATCGCCGCAGCCATTCTCTTTCTTGCTTCCGATGCATCGCGCTACATGACAGGCGCCGACCTCGCAGTCGACGGCGGCATGTCAGGCATCAGTCCATTTTGATGGATGCTGTCAAGACGCCGCGCTAACCAGAAGCGCGCGCCTTTTTCCCGCACCCCGCGAAAACCCCTCTGCCGCCATGCGAAGCACGCTTCGCGGCTCGCCCCCGTTATCCCCGCATCAAGCGAAGCGGCATTCGCCGGCATTGCCAGCGCTCATCGTCTAACCCCTTGCGCGACAAGGCTTTGGCGCGTTTCTTCAAACTGGCACGACCTTCGCAAACAGAAGTGCGTGCGAGCTTCGAGTCTCGCCAAACAGCGCAAAAGGAGCGACAAAATGCACGATATCGGAAGTTCCCGGCCCACCGGATGGGGCCCCGGCTATAACGAGTTTGAGCAGGAATTGTCGGCCGAAGCGGCGGGCGAGACGGCTCAGGAATTCGAGGGCGAAGGCGAGTTCGAAACCGAGTTCGAAGTCGGCGAAAGCGAGTTCGAGAACGAATTCGAAGGCGAAGTCTCGGGCGAAATGCAGGAGATGGAACTCGCCGCCGAACTGCTCGCCGTCAGCAACGAACAGGAGATGGAACAGTTTCTCGGCGGGTTGATCAAGTCCGTCGGACGCGCGGCGACGAACTTCGCGAAGTCGTCCGCGGGCAAGGCGCTCGGCGGCATCCTGCGCTCCGCGGCGAAGTCCGCGTTGCCGATCGTCGGCAGTGCGCTCGGCAACTTCGTGGTGCCCGGAGCCGGCGGGCTGATCGGCGGCAAGCTCGCGAGCATGGCCGGCAGCGCGCTGGGTCTCGAACTGGAAGGGCTCAGCAACGAGGATCGTGAGTTCGAAGTCGCGCGCCGTCTCGTGCGCATCGGCCAGCATGCGACCCAGCATCTCGCGTCGATGCCCGCGCACGTGCCGCCCGCCCGTGCGGCGCGCATCGCGTTCCTGCGCGCCGCGCGTCAGGTTGCGCCGGGACTCGTGCCGGCAATGCGCGCGATCTCGCGCAACGGCATCGCGGCCGCGCGCCAGGCGCCTGTGGCGATCTTCGGTGCCCCCGCGCGCCGCTATCCCGGCCAGCGCTATGCGCCGGGCGCGTACTACGACGGCGCCGCAACCGCATCGGCCTACGAGGGCTCCGCGCCCGCCGCGAGCGCGCCTTGCCCGAACTGCGGCACGCATACGCAGGTCGCGATGCCTCACAGCGGGCAATGGCGTCGTTCGCGCAACGGGCGGGCCATCATCCTCTATCTGGGCCCGCGCCGTACGGCGTACTGAACCGCGAGGCTCGAGTGCGATGAACTCGTGTGAAGAAGCGCTGCGTCTGCTCGAACAAGAGGTGCTCGGCATCCGGGCACGGCTCGACGCGCAACTCCCGTATGCCCTGCAGATGCCGATGGTGCCCGCCGCGAACGTCAGCGACGAAGCGATGGGCGCCATCGAACGGCACATGCAGGCGGCCCGCCAGCAACTGCGCAAGCGCATCGCGCAATTTCTGCGGCAGTTGCGCACGCTCGCGGCCACGCCGGCGAACGTGGCCCGGGCGCAGCGCCGCCATGCGCTCCTGAAGCTGTATTTCCAGGCCGCGCTCACGCATTTCGAGATTTTCGCGGAGGTGCTCACGCAGCGCAGCCAGCACGGCACCGGCATCTGGCTCGCGGGCCTCGATGTCGCCGCGCAGGACGGCCTGCGACAGCCGGGCGTGCCGGTCGCGCCGCCGCCTGTCATCTGCTACGTCGAGCGCGGGCACGGCGGCGCGATACGGCGCGCGCGCACGCGGCTGCCGGGCGGCGGCAACAATCCGGTCGCGGTGATTCGCATGCCGCGCGAGCGGATGGTCGGCACGGGCATCGCGGCGTCGCTCTATCACGAAGTGGGGCATCAGGCGTCGGCGCTGCTCGATCTCGCCAACGCGTACAAGCGCGCCTCGCCGTCGCGTTTCGTGCGCGGGCCTTCGATCTGGCGTGCCTGGGATCGATGGATCGGGGAGATCGTCGCCGATCTGTGGGCGGTGTCGCGTGTGGGCATCGCGGCGAGCGTCGGGCTGATGAGCGTCGTGAGCCTGCCGCGCGCGTTCGTCATGCGCATCAATCTCGACGACCCGCATCCCGCGCCGTGGATACGCGTGAAGCTCTCCGTCGCGATGGGCCGCGCGCTCTATCCGCATCCGCAGTGGTCCGCGCTCGAAGCGGTGTGGGAGCGGCTTTATCCGCGGATGCAGATGAGCGCCACGCAGCGCAGTTCGTTCGATGCGCTGTCGCGTGCGATTCCACGCTTCGTCGCCGTGCTGCTGTCGCTGCGGCCGCATGCGTTGCGCGGCCGGACGATCGGCGCCGCGCTCAGTCTGCCGGACCGTCATCCCGAAGCGCTGCTCGCGCTCTGGCAACGCGTGAAGGCGCGGCCGCAGCAATTGCTCGCGGATACGCCGGCGCTGTCGTTCGCCGTGCTCGGGCAGGCGCGCTACAGCGGTCTACTGCCGGCGCAGACGGAGTTGAAAGTGATCGCCGAGCTGCTGCAACGCTGGGCGCTCGCGGGTTATCTGCCCTGGAGCGCGGGCAGCACGCAACTGAGCGTCGCGCTCAATCAGCGACGGCCGCCCGCAACCTCGCCTCACGCAAGTTCGCTGCACGCAAACCCATTCGCCGCATACGCATGATTTCATGAAGGAGCACAACGATGAGCACCATCTTATTTCCGGGCGTGCTGCAACTGAAGATCGATCGGGACGATCCCACCGATCCCGGCAACTACACCGTGCAGATATCCGTCGAAACGCTCGCCGCCACCGAGCGCAACGCGAAAGGCCTGCTGCTGCGACGCGCCGGCTTCACACCCGCTAAGCCGGCCGCCGTGAGCGCGGGCGGTTCGATCGACGGCGCGCTCACGCTCTACACGAATCCGGACAAGGCGAGCGAGCTGGACGCGGGCGACCTGATGCTGCAACTGGTCGATGCGCTCGGCGCGTTCGTCACGGCCGACACCGACCCGAACGTCATCACGAAGATGGCGGCGTTCCTGCTGCGGGGCGAGAACGTGAAGCTCACGGGCAAATTCACGGCGCCGCTCGATGCCGGGCCCGCGGCGGCGCCGGTGAATGCGCCGGTGAATGCGCCCATGAACGCGCCGGTCGATCCGAAGCGCATCGAACGCATCAAGGTGGGCGCGCGGCCCCTTGCGAACCCCGCGTCCATCGACCCGCTCGCCAACGAGCACCACGCCCTCGCGCCGCTCGCCGAGCACGCTGTGGCGCTGCCGGACCCGCCCGCATCCATCGAGGTCGACGACCAGGACAACGGCGGCGATCTCATCGGCGAACGCTCGGGCGTGGTCAACGACAACAGGATGTTCAGCAAGCTCACGCCGGTCACGATGCGCCGCGCGACGCTTCCGCTGACCGCCGACGTCGCGCTGTGGATCCTCATCAAGCGCAACGCCGACATGCTGTCGTGGGACAACTACACGCGCAATCTCGATCTGCTGTTCTTCACGGGAAAGAGTGTGGACGGCATTCCGCTCTACAACGAAGCCACGCGGCTGAGCCGCCGCCGCTTTCTGCCGTTCACCGATACGGAGGCGTATCGCGCGCTCAAGGTGGCGACCGAGGCGTTCGTCGTGACGTGGGGCGCGGTCGTGCAGAACGGCGACGACATCGTGATGCTCAAGGATCTGCTGATGGGCGACCAGCGCGCGGTGGCGCTCGCCAACGAGCGCCTCGGGCTCAATCTCAACACGACGGACGTGTCGATTCTCGCGGACATGTACTTCAAGGAGAAAGGCCAGCTCGACGATTCGCCGTCCGTGCCTTATCTGGAGCGCATCGTCAGTCAGTTGCAGGGCACGGGGGCGGGCGAGATCGCCGTCG
The DNA here is from genome assembly GCF_023631085.1 of Caballeronia sp. INML1. Lineage (NCBI taxonomy): Bacteria > Pseudomonadati > Pseudomonadota > Betaproteobacteria > Burkholderiales > Burkholderiaceae > Caballeronia > Caballeronia sp. INML1. Next base: position 34,476 of record NZ_JALQDT010000079.1, read on the forward strand.
AAATGACGAAGGAGATTCGCGGCGAGCGGAGCGATCAGTGCGGCGGCAAATGCCTCTGGCTCACGCAATGGAACAACAACTACTCCGCGAAGCTGTTGCACCCGCCGCTCGTCGAACTGATCTGGAGCTACTGGATGGAAGAGCTCCAGCTCGTGCAGACGATGAACGCGGTGTCGCGGCGCTTCCAGAACATCTCGAGCGGCCCGCGCGATCCGCTCGGCCAGCTCGAGCTCGATTCGCTTCGGCCCCTGAACAATCTCATCTGGGGCTGGGTGCAGGACGAGCAGCATCGTCTGCCGATCGAGCGGCGCGCGGCGGAATACGCGCATCAATACGGCCTGCAACTGTTCGGGCGCGCCGTTCCGAAGATGCGTACCGCCGATAACCGCAGCAAGTTCCTCGAAGCGTTCCACACGCTGCTGAACCTGTGCGTGCCGTTCTTCCGTCAGGCCGACGACACCACGGTCGTGCCCGACGGATTCCCGATCCTGAACGCGCTGCGCGAAGTGCATCTGATCCTGTCGGAAGGCGCGCACAACCAGTTCCTCGATCTGCCGACGACCTCGCGCATCGAAATGATGATGCAGCAATGGCTGCTCGCGCGGCCCGAATTCCGCGAGTATCTGCCGCGCCGCGCGATGGTCGCGTATCCGGAGCCGTGGATGCATTCCGTCGAAAGCATGCGCAAGCTGCAAGGCTGGGGCGACACCAACTCCTTCCAGTTCTGGCAACTCGCGACGATGGGCGAGCAGATCGTCTCGTCGATCCGCTGGGGCGACTGGAACTCGATCAACGATCCAGCCAATGCCGCGAACTGGGCCACGTTCTTCCGGCCGGAGATCCAGGCGTACATCCACTCTTACCGGGCGGTGACGGGTGTGGACGTGAGTGCGGAACCGGTCGATGTGCAGGTGCCGGGCATTCATCTGCTCAGGCGTCTGCGCGAGCGGCGCGGCAGTCTCGCGGCGTAAAGAGAAGAGGGGCGCGCGATGATCGACTTCGCTTCCGCGCTGTATCTCGGCATGCGGCATCCGGCGGGCGCGCTCGGCGCGTGGGACGCGCTCACGACCGGGCTGCCCGCCGCGCTGGCGGCCGCGCCGCTCGCCCGCCGCGTCGCCGCCGATGCCGCGTCGCTGCAGGGCACGGAAGCGGGCATGGTCGGCGCATCGACGCTGCATCTGGCGATCGATGCGTTCGACCGGCTCGGCCGCACGCATGCGCTGATCGCCGACGACGCGCTGTATCCGGTGATGCGCTGGGCGCTCGAGCGGATGATGGGCCGGGGCGTGCCGGTAACGTGGTTCAGGCACGGCGACGCCGCCGATCTCGCGCATAAGCTCGCGCGGCGCGCGGCGGCTCGCCCGCCCGCCGTCGTCACCGATGCGACCGTCGGCAATGGCGTGCCCGCGCCCATCGAACGATACGTGAACGCGGTACGGCGCGAAGCGGGGCTCGTGCTCGTCGATCACAGTCAGGTGCTCGGGCTGACCGGCGAGCGCGCATCGTCGCGCAGTCCGTGGGGGCAGGGCGGCGGCGGCGCCTTGCGGCATGCCGCGTTGACAGCGCCGTCGACGCAGCCGGTGCTGCTGCTCGCGTCGTGGGCGAAGGCCTTCGGCGCGCCGCTCGCGACGCTGTGCGGGCCGGCGGCGCTGATCAACGATATTGCCCGCGATGGCCCCGCGCAATCGCATTGCAGTCCCGCGAGCGCCGTGGCGCTGCTCGCCGCGCTCGACGCGCTCGCGATCAACCGCCGCGCGGGCGCACGGTTGCGGCTGCGGCTGTTGCATCGGTTGCATCGTCTGCATGACGGGCTGCGCGCGCTCGCGCGGTTCGCCGTGCCCGATCTGCATGTGTCGGGCCGATGGCATCCGCTGCAACGGCTCGAACTCGCGAGCGACGAACGCGCGCTCGCGCTGCATGCGGGCTTGATCGCGCGCGGCATGCGCACCGCGCTGCTGCGTCAGCGCGGCGGCGGCTACGCGCTGATCGTGATCGCGCGGGCCGATCATCGCGTCGCGGACATCGACGCGCTGCTCGACGCGATCGCGTCGCTCGCGCCGCGCCTTCCCGCTGCGAGGGGTGTCGCGCGGCGCATTACAGCATCTACGGAGATCGAGCATGTTTAAGACCGCGGACGGACACACACTGGAGCTCGCGCCGTGGCGCATGCGCCGGCTCATGCGGCTCGTCGCGCAGGCGCGGCGCACGCCGCCAGGCATGAGCTCGCGCACGCTCGGGCAGGACATGCAGATCCTGCTGCGGCGCGCACGGCGCGTGAGCGCCGACCCTCATCGCGGGATCGTGCGTTTCGAAAGCTCGGGCGCGTGCTGTCGCGCGTGCTTTCTCGCGCGGCAGAAGCGCGATGCGATGGAGATCGTCGCGCTTGCGGTCGCGCCGGGCGCGCATGTGCACGAGCAGGAAGCCGGAGGTTTCGGGATCGACTTCGAATCGATGCCGAAGTCGGCGAACATCACGCTCGCATGGACGCCTTACGACAGTCTCGAAAGCGCCGCGAAGAACGTGCGCGGAAAAGGCGTCTATATCCTGACGCGCGGCGGCAAGCCTCGCTATGTGGGCAAGTCGCTCGATCTCGCCGGGCGCATGCGCATGCATCGCCTGTATGCGACGCAGCACGGCGCCGGCCTCGGCGTGTGGGTGGCCAATACGCGCTCGCCGGAACAGGCGGCGGCGGTCGAGCACGCGCTCGTGAGGACGCTGGGCCGCGGCCTGACGAACTCGAAGCTGCATGGCGACATGCGAATCGGCAAGCGCGGGCTCGATATCAACGGTCTGCTGCCGACAGTGTTCGGAACCTACGAAAAGGCCCCGGGAAACCGGGCATTCCGCAAGCCGGGTGGAATTTTCGAGCTCGCGCCATGATCATCGACTTCCATGTACACGCGGGCCAGGGCGACGGCATGACCGGTCCGTGGGACACGACCGCGCCGCTCGCCGCTTACGCGCGCCGCGCGACACGCGCGGGCATCGCGCGTTCGGTGCTGCTGCCGGTGTTTCAGTCCGACTACGCGCGCGGCAACCGCGATGTCGCGGCGATCGTGCGCGCGGACCCGCAGCGCTGGATCGGCTTTGCGATGGTGCATGCCGAGCGCGACCGCGAGCGCATTCATCGCATGATCGAGGAAGCCGTGCTGATGCTGGGCCTGCGCGGGATCAAGGTGCATCGGCACGACGCGCGCATTCATCGGCAGGTCTGCGATGCCGCGCAACGCTGGAATCTGCCCGTTCTCTACGATCCCGGCGGCGAAACGGGCGGGCTGGAGCTGCTTGCGCAAACGCATCCGAATGTCGCGTTCGTGTTCGCGCATCTCGGCAGCTTCGCCGATGACTGGGCCGCGCAGCGGCGCGTCATCGATCTCATCGTTCGATATCCGAATCTGTATGCCGATACGTCCGGCGTGCGGCGCTTCGATCTGCTCGAAGAAGCGTTTCATCGCGCGGGGCCGCGCAAGCTGCTCTTCGGCACCGACGGCCCGTGGCTGCATCCGGGGCTCGAACTCGCGAAGATCCGCGCACTCGAGCCGTCGCGCGAAGCGTTCGACGCCATCGCGGGCGGCAATGCGATGCGCCTCCTCGCGCGCTCGCGCGTCATGGCGGCGCCGCGCGCGGCCGCTCACTGACCTGCTTCGGACGGCCGCATCTGACGACGCAACTGCAGCGCGCGCGGCGTGACGCGCAAGAGTTCCGCCGCGCGGCTCGTCGATCCGGCGCGACGCTCGGCCAGTTCCACGGCAAGCGTCTCCGCAATCTGCCCGATGTTCTTCAGCCCGAGTCCGGCGTCGAGCGCGCCTTCGATTGCGAGCGCGAGCGCCTGTTCCCATCCGCTCACGCTGACGGAGGGCGCGCCGGGCGTGAAGGCGTCGCCCAGACAGCCGGTGCTCAGCACCCGAAAGCCGCGCTGCCTGTCCGCGAGGCGCAGCACGACGTTGCGCAGCTCGCGCACGTTGCCCTGATAGTCCGCCGCAACGAGACGCTGCATTACTTCGGGCATGACCTGCGGCGCGGCATCGCCGTGTTCGGCGAGAAAGTGTGCGACGAGCAGCGGGATATCGTCGCGCCGCTCGGCGAGACTCGGCGCGCGCACGGTCCATCGCGCGATGCGGAAGTACAGGTCGTTGCGAAAGCGCCCGGCGAGCACTTCGCCTTCGAGGTCCCGATTGGTCGCACAGGTGAGACGGAAGTCCGACTTGCGCCACACGTCTTCACCGATGCGCTTGTACGTGCGTTCCTGAATCACGCGCAGCAGACGCGCTTGCAAACGCGGCTCCAGTTCGCCGATTTCGTCGAGAAAGAGCGTGCCGCCGTCGGCCATTGCGACGGCGCCATCGCGCGCGCAGACGGCGTGCGTGAATGCGCCTTTCGCGTGACCGAAAAGCTCGCTGCCCGACAGTTCCGGGCTGAGCGTCGTGCAATCGACGACGACGAACGGCCCGCGCCTTCGCACCGGATCGAGATCGTGCACGAGGCGGGCGAGCAGCTCCTTGCCGCAGCCGCTTTCGCCGAGCAACAGGCAAGCGCCGTCGCCGAAGCGGCCGATTTCCGCCACCGTGCGCAGCGTGTTGCGCCAGATCGTCGACGTGCCGACTGCGCGCTCGCGCAGCCATTCCGAATCGAGGATCGACTCCATCTCCGCGAGACGCGCGACGCGTCGCGCGATTTCATCGAGCAGCAGGTCGTCATCGCGGGCAAGCACCATGTCGCACAGCGACGCGGGCCACCATGCCTCGGGCTGGCAGTCGGCGCGCGTGGCCGGCGTGCATCCGACGATGAAGCCCTCCGGCAACGGATGGCGCCGCAGCCAGCGCGCGGCCGCATCGGCGACCCGGTTGCCCTGCGCGATCACGACGACCACGTATGGGCCCTCGCCCGTCGAACCCATTTCGACTTCGTCAGGGACGCCGCGCTCGCGCAACGCTGCATCGAGCGCGCGCGGATCGTCGTGATGCAGAACGATGCGCATCGCGTTCACATCGGCAAGTGGTCTTGCGGGCTCAGCGAGGCTCGGGTTCTGTCAACGCGCGAACGCGTGCCGTGTGCGTGCCCCGCGCGATGCGCTTGTCGGGAAATGTCCGCGTGTTTCGCATGTGAACCTCGCATTCGGCCGGCTGTCATGCGCCATGCATGCGCCCGCGATCGGGCAGCAAGGCAAGGACGCGCCGTGCCTGAACACGGCGCGCGTGCCTCTGCCCACATTGATCAATGCCCGAAGGATGGTTCCCGCTTTGAGTGTGCGGTCGCGTTGTGATGCCGACGCGTGTGTATCGGAGCCGGTCGAGCAGCTTTCGTGTATGCGTATCGTAGGAAACGTTTGCGCTGTCCTGTTGAACGAAAGCGCTTTACGTGAGGGTTAGCGCACAATCGTCCGCTAATACGCCGAGGGGCGCGAAACCGAATGAATTCGTTATCCGTATCAATGACCGCTAAGTGCGTGATCCTGGCGGATAACGTCTTCAAACGCGGGCTGCGCGGGTTTTCAGTACTTGCTTCGTGAAACGGCGCGGCCCGGTCTTTCGTGCCCGCATCGGCGGCCGACTCGAATGTGGACCCAACGATTGGTCCCGTCTGGCACTAACTTTCCGGATTTTTCGCTGTGGATACTCGGTCACCGGTTCGCTGCACGCGCAACGAGCCTGCACCGGAAAAGGGAATGCCGCGCGCAAGGCGTTTCCCATCCTCCACTTCTCCAGGAAAGCTCATGAAAACGATCCGCGTCTCCGGCTTGAAATGGTTGCCCCGCAAGCTGCTTCGAACGTTCGCGCCGGCGCGCGCGCTGGCCTCGCTTGCGATCGCCGCGTGTGCATGGGGCGTCGCACAGGCAGCCCATGCCGAAGACAAGGAAGTGACGATCGCGTACCAGCAGATCGTCGATCCGTGGGTCGTCGGCATCGCCGATGGCTCGATCGCCAAAGCGACGGGCTACAAGATCAACTGGCGTCAGTTCGAATCGGGCGCGAAGGTCGCGACCGCGATGGCGTCAGGCGACGTCAAGATCGGCGTGATCGGCTCCAGTCCGCTCGCCGCCGCCGTGAGTCAGGGCGTGGATGCGCAGCTCTTCTGGATTCTCGACAACATCAACGAGGCCGAGGCGATGGTCGTGCGCAACGGCTCGGGCGTCGAGAAGCCGGCCGATCTGAAGGGCAAGACCATCGGCGTGCCGTTCGTCTCGACGACGCACTATCACACGATGTTTGCGCTGCAGCACTGGGGCATCGATCCGTCCTCCGTGAAGATTCTCAACATGCAGCCGAATCAGATCGCGGCGGCATGGGAGCGCGGCGACATCGATGCCGCTTATGTGTGGGACCCGGCGCTCTCGCAACTGAAGAAGAACGGCAAGGTGCTCATCACATCGGGCGACCTGTCGAGGCTCGGCAAGCCGACCTTCGATGGCATCGCCGTCGATCGCGCATGGGGCGAGGCGCACAAGGACTTCATGGCGAAGTTCGTCAAGGCTATTTCCGATCTCGATCAGCAATATCGCAGCGATCCGTCCAGGTGGAGCGCGCAGTCGCAGCAGGCCGCGGCGATCGCGAAGACGATCGGCGGGACGCCGGCCGACGTGCCGGGATCGCTCGCGCTGTACGGCTATCCGTCGGCGCAGGAGCAGGCGTCGAAGCAGTGGCTGGGCGGCGGTGCAGCGAGCCGCGCGGCCTTCGCGCTGAAGGACACGGCGGACTTCCTCAAGCAGCAGAAGCGCGTCAACGCGGTGCTGCCGGACTATTCGAAGTACGTGACGGCCGAATACGTCGAGGCGGCTGAAAAGCTGAAGTGAGTCCGACTGCGGGCACGCGCCGCGCGCCCTTGCCATATCCGCGTCCGGGAGGACATATGAGCTGCATGCAGGTGAAGAACGTCAGTGTGGTGTTTCCCGGACGACGCCCGGGCGAGCGCGTGCATGCGCTCGATGGCATCGATCTCACGATCGGTGATGGCGAATTCGTCGTCGCGCTCGGTGCGTCGGGTTGCGGCAAGACGACGCTGCTCTCGCTGATGGCGGGCTTCATCGCGCCGTCGTCCGGCGAGATGTTGCTCGGCGGCAGGGCGGTCGAAGGGCCGGGCGCCGATCGCGGCGTCGTGTTTCAGAAACATGCGTTGCTGCCGTGGCTCAACGTGCTCGACAACGCGACTTTCGGACTGAAGTTGCAGGGCGTGCCGAAGGCGCAGCGTGAGGAGATCGCGAAGCGCAACCTCGCGCTGGTCGGCCTTCAGGACTTCCACAAGCACATGATCTATCAGTTGTCGGGCGGAATGCAGCAGCGTGTGGGCATCGCCCGTGCGCTGACCTGCGATCCCGCGATGCTGCTGATGGACGAGCCGATGGCCGCGCTCGACGCCCTCACGCGCGAGACCATTCAGGAACTGCTGCTCGATGTCTGGCAGCGCACGCAGAAGATGCTGTTCTTCATCACGCACAGCGTGGAGGAGGCGCTTTTTCTGGCGAGCCGCCTGATCGTGATGTCGCCGCGTCCGGGCCGCATCACGCATAGCTACGATCTCGATTTCAACCGCCGCTTCCTCGCCACGCGCGATGCGCGCGCGATCAAGTCGAGTCCCGATTTCATCGAGATGCGTGAGCGCGTGCTCGGCATCATCTACGGCGACGAACGCGCAGCGCATCAGGCTGCCGAGGAGATTCAGCATGGATAAGCGCGTATCGATGACGGTGCCCGCTGCCGCGATCGAACGGGAGATCGGCGCATCGCGGCGACCGCCCGGCAGACCCGCGCGACGGTCGAAGAAGAAGCCGGTGAAACCGGGCGACACCTTCGGCGTGCCGGGCTACGGCAGCAGCCTTGCGATGAGCATCGTCACGGTCGCCGTGCTGCTGGCCGGCTGGTTTCTGATCACCGGCATGCATTGGGTCAAGCCGCTGTTCCTGCCGTCGCCGCAAGCGGTGTTTGCGAAGTTCGTCTCGGTGGCGAGCGAAGGTTTCGCCAACTCGACGCTCACCGAACATATCGCGGCGAGCCTGTTGCGCGTATTCGGTGCGTTCGCGCTCGCCTGCGCCACGGCGATTCCGGTCGGCGTGATGATGGGCGTCTCGCGGCATGCGCGCGGCGTGTTCGATCCGCCTATCGAGTTCTATCGGCCGCTGCCGCCGCTCGCATATCTGCCGCTCATCATCATCTGGTTCGGCATCGGCGAGTTCTCGAAGGTCTTTCTGATCTATCTCGCGATCTTCGCGCCGCTCGCCATTGCCGCGCGCGCGGGCGTGCGCTCGGTCTCGATCGAGCAGATTCACGCGGCCTATTCGATGGGCGCGACGCGCACGCAGGTCGTCATCCACGTGATTCTCAAATCGGCGCTGCCGGAGATCTTTACGGGAATGCGCATTGGCATCGGCGTGGGCTGGACGACGCTCGTCGCCGCGGAAATGGTCGCATCGACGCGCGGCCTCGGCTTCATGGTGCTGAACGCGGCGGAGTTTCTGGCGAGCGATGTCGTGATCATGGGGATCATCGTCATCGGCTTCTTCGCGCTGTGCTTCGATCTGCTGATGCGGTATCTGGAGAAGGCGATGGTGCCGTGGAAAGGGCGGGTGTGAGTGCTGTACCGGCGAATGCGGGCGCTGCTTCGCTACGCCCGCAAGCGCCTGCATGTTCGCGCATTGCGCCTGGCCGTTTCGTACAGTGGCTAATGGCCGTCGCGGTGCGCTGCGACAGCTTAAGCATCGACTGTGCCGCCGGATCATCGACCTCGTCGTGTCGTCGAGGCCCGACGAAGGTTACTGATTGGTCGGCTCTCCCGGGTCCTCGACGCCTTTCTCGATGTTGTCTTTCTGATCACCATAATCCTTTCGATTCGCGCCATTGGTGATCTCGACATCGCCCTTTACCTTGCGGTCTTCATTGCCGGTGACGGTTCCGATTACCGTGTCTGTCCACCCTTTGATCTGTTCCTCGATACCTTCCTTTTGATCGCGGTTCATCGTGTGCTCCGTGGTTCGTATGTGAATCGGCGGTGTGTCCTGCGATGTCCGAAGCGCTCGTCGTGAGCCTAGGCTTCATTGTCGGACTTGCCTGGTCTGCCGCTGCGGCTCGCGGGTTCGAGATCCGGATCGACGTGATCGTGTTCGGGTGCGTACGGACCCTCGTCGGGATGTTCCTTGCCCTTCGGCACGAGGCTCGGGTCGATGTTGCCGTGCTCTCGCTGCTCGATGGTGCCGTCGCGTTTCTCTTTTACATCGCCTTCGCCGAGCGTTTTGCGGCGTTCGTCCGCGCGCTCGACGGGATCGGATGGTTCGTTTTGCATCGTCTGCTCCTTTGCGTCGGATGGGATTGCGTCGTACTTCCAAGCAACGGATATGCCCACGTCCCCGGCGTGTTGCAGCGCGGAAGCGGGTTTGTCAGGCGCAGGCAGTCAGGGGGCACACGTCATGCTGAATCAAGGCAATCCTCAACGAAACGCGGGTATGCCATGCGAATCAAACTGAAATCGCTCGACGAGCAGGTCATCGTCATTACAGGCGCGACAAGCGGGATAGGGCTCGTCACCGCGCGCCTTGCCGCTACACGCGGCGCTCGCCTGATGCTCGTCTCGCGTGATGAGACAGCGCTCACGGAACTCGTTCGAGAGTTGTCGCGGGACGCTCACGACCGCGTCGCGCATGCCGTGGCGGACGTCGGCGACCGGACGCAACTGCAGGCGGCCGCGGATGCCGCGATCCAGCGCTTCGGCGGATTCGACACCTGGATCAACAATGCGGGCGTGTCGATTTACGGACGTTGCGCCGACGTGCCGCTTGACGAGCAACGCAAGCTCTTCGACACCAACTTCTGGGGTGTCGTGAACGGATCGCTGATCGCCGTGCAACATCTGCGTGAGAAAGGCGGGGCGCTCATCAATCTGGGCAGTGAATTGTCGGATGTCGCCGTTCCGCTGCAGGGCGCATATGTGGCCTCGAAGCATGCGGTGAAAGGCTATACCGATGCGCTGCGCATCGAACTCGCCAATGAAGGCGCGCCCGTATCGGTGACGCTCGTCAAGCCCGCTGGCGTCGACACGCTGTTCGTCGAGCACGCCAGGAATCATCTCGACCGGCAGCCCAAACTGCCTCAGCCCGTCTATGCGCCCGATGTCGTCGCGCGAGCGATTCTGCATGCGGCCGTGCATCCGACACGCGACATATATGCAGGCGGCGCATCGCGCGGCATGGCGTGGTTCGGGCGCTCGGCGCCGCGCGTCTACGACGCCATACTGAGCAAGCTCGGCGTGAAGGCACAACTTACCGACGAGCCACGTCGCGACGGCGACGCGCTCGATCGCGGCGGCGCGGATCTGCGCGAACGTTCGGGACGTCATGGCAGGGTGCGCGAACGCAGCTTCTACACCGATGCCTACACGCTCGCCGCAGGCCCGCGCGCGGCGCTCATCGGGATCGCGGGCGTCATGTTGGTCGCGGCAGCGGGGCGCTACCTGCGCGAGGCCAAAGGGCATCGCATATCGGCGTTCTGAAGCGGCGTCGGGAAGGCTGATTCGGCAGCGTCACGGCGCAAAGCCGGTCGAGAGATAGGGAGGCATGGCATGCAAACGCACATCCGGGAATTACTCATCCGCGCGATAGGCTCCGGCTCCGCTGCCGGACTGGCGTCGGCAGCGGTCGCGTCCGCCGGCGCGATGCACAAGGGGCACGGGCCGTACGCGGCGATGAACGCCGTCACGCATTGTTTGTGGCGCGACGCATCATGGCGAAGGAGGCCGAGCGCGAAGTACACGGGCCTCGGCGCGGCGATTCATATGGGCAGCGCGGTCTTCTGGGGCGTGCTGTTTGAAGCGCTGTGCGAGCGCGGATACCGGCGATCCGGGGGGGCGAGCATCGCGAACGCAGCCGCAACGACTGCGGTCGTGGCCTACGTCGTCGATTATCACGTCGTGCCCAAGCGTCTCACGCCAGGTTTCGAGAGCCACCTGTCGAAGGGCTCGCTGGGGCTGACTTATGTCGCGCTCGGTGCGGGCTTCGCGCTCGCGGCGTTGCTGCGGCAGCGGGCATAGCCTCCCCCTCGACGGATGAGACCGCTGTTCCGGTGGCGCGTTGGGCGTCCATGCCGCATGGTCGTTTGTGCGTCGCTTGTGGCGGGTTTTCGTTGATGCCTCTTGGCGCGCTGGAGATCTGTCCGTTGATCAGCAATCGCTAGACGTGGCCCAGTGTCTAGGCGCTACTGGCTGGCGCCCGAGGGCGTGTCGCTGGCGGCCGTAGCAGGGAAGCTCGCCGCAGCCGGACCGGATGCACCCGACGCTGGCGCAGCCGCCGCGGTGTCGCTGGCCGCGTTGCCCGTGGTGACGGTCGTGCGGTTGCGGTTGCAGCCCGCCGTGAGACAACTGCACGCCGTCAATGCGATGATCAGCGATATTTTGATGCGGTTGGAAGCCTTCATGGTGCGCTCCTGGTCAGACGGCGGGTGAGAAGCGATGAGCCCTCATTTGAAGGCAGAGAAGCATCATGCGTACCCGGCGCGGCTCATGCGAAGGAATCGACGGCAGGTTTCACGCATGGTCGTGGTCGGCATCGAGCGGGATCACGGGTGCATCGCCGCGGAAGGACGACGCAAACAGCGAAACCCGATCCGAGTGGGCCGTACTGGATTCGAACCAGTGACCAACGGATTAAAAGTCCGCTGCTCTACCATCTGAGCTAACGGCCCGGACGCACTCGACATCGGTCGTCATCCCGCCACTTCGCGCGTTCCGCTCATCCAATATCAATAGTCCGACTCGCGGATCGTGCCGGCTCCGTTTTCGGCACGGTCAGCGTCAGCACACCGTTATCGAATTTGGCCAGAGCGTGGTCAGGGTCGGCGTCTTCCGGCATCGGGATCGTGCGCATAAAGCGTCCATAGGCTCGTTCGAGCCGATAGCAGCCGTCCTCCTCGCTGCGAACGTCCTGCCGTTTCTCACCGCGCAGTACGATCGCTCCGTCCTCGACGCTCACAGTGACGTCATCGCGTTCCATCCCTGGCAGTTCAGCGGTGACGCGCAGCACTTTCCCTTCGTCGACCACGTCGATGCGCGGCTGGAAGCGCGACGAACTGAAGTCGCCAAACCATCGCTCGAACGCGCCACGACCTGCGAACGGGTCATGAAGGAACTCCTCCACTGCCCGCCACGGCTCGCGGGAGAACAGCCGCGGAAGGTCAGGCCACGAGGCACGCCACTGTTCGTTTTCCGGCGGGCTTTCCGGGCTCTGCGCCTCGGACTTGTGCACCGCCCCGCGAAGAAACTTGAATGGATTCCACTTTTTTGGATCGGTGTTCATCGTTTCCTCCTTCAGGATGCACGGCAAGCGAGCCGAATCGGAGGGTGGCGGCTGACGCGCCGCCACCGATGATCCCCTTGCCGCTACCCCCTGCTTTCGCCTTCAGTCCGTCCGTACCTCGATCCGGCGCGGACGAGCTTCATCCCGTCGCGGGATCGTCAGCTTCAGCACGCCGTCCTTCAGGCTTGCATCGATTTTCGATGCATCCAGGTCGCCGCCAAGAGAGAACGCCCGCGCAAAGTGAGGCTGGCGAACCTCGGCGTGTTGCAGGCGCAGACCCGCGGGCGTGGATACCGCCGCCTCGGCCTCGATGAACAGGTTGCCATCGTGGACCTTCACGTCGAGCCGGTCTTTTGTAACGCCGGGCAGATCGGCCCACAGGGTTACGCCCTGGCTATCCTCGAAGATGTCCACGGGCGGCGTCAGCGTGATCCGGCGTGGCGACGAGTCGTCTTCGCGCCGGGTCATCGCCGTTTCGTCTTTCCGGGTAAGTTCGGTCGTGTCGTTCATGATGTCAGTCCTCAATCCTGCGACAAGTTTCATTGAACAGTGATGGCCCGCGGCTTCGACATCTCTCGCTTGCCGATGCTCACAATCAGACAGCCATTGATGTACTGTGCCGCGACCTTGTCGGGGTCCGCATGGTCCGGCAGTTCAATGACGCGCCGAAAGGCACCGGCGAACCGTTCCTGCGCATACGTTCGCGTGTCGTCGCCGGCTGCTTCCGGTCGCGCAGTCCCGCGCTCGCCGCTGATGTTCAGCAGCCCTTTGTCGATGGATACATCGAAGCTTTTCGGATCGACACCCGGCGCGAACGCGACGATCTCGATGGAATCGTCGGTCGAACCGATGTTGACCTGCGGAAAGGCGCCGGAGCGCCCCGAACGGATGCTGGAAGGGAAACCGCCGAAGGCGTTCGCCATCTGGCGTTGCAGACGGTCGAACTCACTGAAAAGGTCGGTCCCGAAGAAGAGATCGCTCATGGTCATTTCCTCCTTTCAAGCAGCAGGAAACGAACTGGCTTACGCGCTCCAGTCCGTCTGCCGTGCTGCAGGCAAACAAATCGAAACACGCAGCGCGCCGGACTGCCGGCGCGACTGTCCGAGCGAAATTCAAGATAGTTTCGGGAGCGGAAATTTCAAGGGGGCAAGGCGATTTTTTGCACAAAATCAACTGCCGTTCAAAGCCGCTTGGCAACTCTTATATAAGACATAAGACATAAGACGTTTGACGTTGTCCGCGACCTTAAATTAGAATGGCGATGAACGCGGTGCCCGGAACAGCCTCGGTGTGTCTGGAAAGCCTTTCCCTGAAACGCAATACAACGGTCCCCCATGCTTGAAAATTTTCGTGCTCACGTAGCCGCACGCGCAGCGCTCGGCATTCCTCCTCTGCCGCTGACCGCCCAGCAAACCGCCGAACTGGTCGAATTGCTGACGAACCCGCCCGCCGGCGAAGAGCAGATCCTGGTCGATCTGATTACCCACCGTGTGCCCGCCGGCGTGGACGAAGCCGCCCGTGTGAAGGCGGGCTTCCTGGCCGCCGTGGCCAAGGGTCAAACGGCCTGCGCGCTGATCTCGCGCGCCCGCGCCACCGAGCTGCTCGGCACGATGCTGGGCGGCTACAACATCCAGCCGCTGATCGAATTGCTGTCCGATGCCGAAGTGGGCGTCGTGGCCGCCGATGCGCTGAAGAACACCCTGCTGATGTTCGATCAGTTCCATGACGTCAAGGAACTGGCCGACAAGGGCAACGCCAACGCCCGCGCCGTGATTCGAAGCTGGGCCGACGCCGAGTGGTTCACCAGCCGCCCGGAAGTGCCGCAAAGCCTGACCATCACCGTCTTCAAGGTGACGGGCGAAACCAACACCGACGACCTGTCGCCGGCCCCGGATGCGACCACCCGCCCGGACATTCCGATGCACGCGCTGGCCATGCTGAAGAACGCCCGTCCCGGCATCACCCCGGAAGAAGACGGCAAGCGTGGCCCGGTCAAGTTCATCGAGTCACTGAAGGAAAAGGGCCATCTGGTCGCATACGTGGGCGACGTGGTGGGTACCGGCTCCTCGCGCAAGTCGGCCACCAACTCGGTGCTGTGGTTCACCGGTGAAGACATTCCCTTCGTCCCCAACAAGCGCTTTGGCGGCGTGTGTCTGGGCGGCAAGATCGCCCCGATCTTCTACAACACGATGGAAGACGCCGGCGCCCTGCCGATCGAGCTCGACGTGTCGAAGATGGAAATGGGCGACGTGGTCGAACTGCGCCCGTACGAAGGCAAGGCGCTCAAGAACGGCGAAGTGATCGCGGAGTTTCAGGTCAGGTCCGAAGTCCTGTTCGACGAAGTGCGCGCCGGCGGCCGCATTCCTCTGATCATCGGTCGCGGACTGACGGCCAAGGCACGAGAAGCGCTGGGTCTGCCCGCATCGACCCTGTTCCGCCTGCCGCAGCAGCCCGCCGACAGCGGCCGGGGCTTCTCGCTCGCCCAGAAGATGGTCGGCCGCGCCTGCGGCCTGCCGGAAGGCCAGGGCGTCCGGCCGGGCACGTACTGCGAACCGAAGATGACCTCGGTCGGCTCGCAGGACACCACGGGCCCCATGACGCGCGACGAACTCAAGGATCTGGCGTGCCTGGGCTTTTCGGCCGACCTCGTCATGCAGTCCTTCTGCCACACCGCCGCCTATCCGAAGCCGGTGGACGTGAAGACGCACCAGACGCTGCCGAACTTCATCAGCACCCGTGGCGGCATCGCGCTGCGTCCGGGCGACGGCGTGATCCACTCGTGGCTGAACCGCATGCTGCTGCCCGACACCGTGGGCACGGGCGGCGACTCCCACACCCGCTTTCCGATCGGCATCAGCTTCCCCGCCGGTTCGGGCCTAGTCGCCTTTGCGGCGGCCACCGGCACGATGCCGCTCGATATGCCTGAATCGGTGCTCGTCCGCTTCAAGGGCAAGATGCAGCCGGGCGTGACCCTGCGCGACCTCGTCAACGCCATTCCGCTGTACGCCATCAAGCAAGGCATGTTGACGGTTGCGAAGCAGGGCAAGAAGAACATCTTCTCGGGCCGCATCCTCGAAATCGAAGGTCTGCCCGAGCTGAAGGTCGAACAAGCGTTCGAATTGTCGGATGCGTCCGCCGAGCGTTCGGCCGCCGGTTGCACGGTGCACCTGAACAAGGAACCGATCATCGAATATCTCAACAGCAACGTCACGCTGCTGAAGTGGATGATCGCCCAGGGCTACCAGGACCCGCGCAGCCTGCAGCGCCGCATCACCGCAATGGAGCAGTGGCTGGCCGATCCGCAACTGCTTTCGCCGGATGCCGACGCCGAGTATGCAGCCGTCATCGAGATCGATCTGGCCGACATCCACGAGCCGATCGTGGCCTGCCCGAACGATCCGGACGACGTGAAGACGCTGTCGGAAGTCGCCGGCGCCAAGATCGACGAAGTGTTCATCGGTTCGTGCATGACGAACATCGGTCACTTCCGCGCCGCGTCGAAGCTGCTGGAAGGCAAGCGCGACATCCCGGTCAAGCTGTGGGTGGCTCCGCCGACCAAGATGGACCAGAAGCAATTGACCGAGGAAGGCCACTACGGTGTTTTCGGCACCGCCGGTGCGCGTACCGAAATGCCGGGCTGCTCGCTGTGCATGGGCAACCAGGCACAGGTGCGCGAAGGCGCGACGGTCATGTCGACCTCCACCCGTAACTTCCCGAATCGTCTGGGCAAGAACACGAACGTGTACCTCGGCTCGGCGGAACTTGCGGCGATCTGCTCGCGCCTAGGCAAGATCCCGACCAGGGACGAGTACATGGCCGACATGGGCGTGCTCAGCGCGGACGGCGACAAGATCTACAAGTACATGAACTTCGATCAGATCGAGGACTTCAAGGAAGTGGCCGACACCGTGAACGTGTAAGTGTTCTTGTCGTAGCGCCACGCAACGGCGCCGCGGGCTGAAGCCTGCGGCGCCGTTCTTCTTTTCGGGACGAGGAGATTGACGCGCCTCGCATCACATGAGTACCGTTGGAGTTCTTGCGGATACACGGCAACCTGGAGCAATCAGTGAAGAAAATCCTCATCATCGGAATTGGCGCAGGCGATCCGGAATACGTCACCGTTCAGGCGATCAATGCGATGAACCGGGCCGACGTGTTCTTCGTGATGGACAAGGGCGTATCGAAGGCGAAGCTCGTCCAGGTGCGCAAGGAAATCATCGAGCGATACGTCAAGGAGCGGGGCTATCGCATCGTCGAGGCAACGAGCCCCGAGCGTCAGCGGGACGTCGCGAGCTATGTCGATGCAGTCGAAACGCTGAATCACGAGAAGCAGATCGTGTTCGAGCGCCTGATCGAGGAAGAACTGCGTGACGGCGAATGCGGCGCATTTCTCGTCTGGGGCGACCCGTCGCTCTACGACAGCACGATGCGCATCGTCGAAGCCATCGCCGGCAGCGGACGGCATCGGTTCGAGTATGAGGTCATTCCGGGCATCAGCAGCGTTCAGGCGCTCGCGGCGAAACATCGTGTCGCGCTCAACACGATCGGGCGCGCAGTCGAGATCACGAACGGCAGAGGCATCGCCGAAGGTTTTCCTAAGAATGTCGATAGCGTCGTCGTGATGCTCGACGCGCAGAATGCGTTTCGACAGGTCGCGGATGAGGATCTCGATATATTCTGGGGCGCCTACGTGGGCACCGATGACGAGATTCTCATAGCGGGCCGGCTGCGCGAAGTGATGGACGACATCGAACGCGTGCGCGCCGAGGCACGCGCACGCAACGGCTGGATCATGGACACGTATCTCCTCAAGCGACGAACGCAGCCGAAAAACTGAACGAAAACAGCAGTGAAGTTCGATCCGCGTCGGACGATCAGGCGCCCTGCCGCAGGCTTCGTGCGGCCGCGACCATGTTCTTCTGCGCGGGAATGACTTCATCCCACTGACGCGTCTTCAGGCCGCAATCGGGATTCACCCACAAGCGCTCGGCGGGGATGCGCTCCGCCGCCTTCTTCATCAGATCGACGATGTGCGTCTCGCTCGGGATGTTCGGCGAATGAATGTCGTACACGCCCGGCCCGATCTGGTTCGGATATTCGAAGTCATTGAACGCGTCGAGCAGTTCCATGTCGGAGCGCGATGTTTCGATGGTGATGACATCGGCATCCATCTCCGCGATCGACGCGATGATGTCGTTGAACTCCGAATAGCACATGTGCGTGTGGATCTGCGTCTCGTCGCGCACGCCGTTGGCCGTGATACGAAACGACTCGACCGCCCAGCGCAAGTACTCGTTCCACTGCGAGCGGCGCAGCGGCAGGCCTTCGCGCAGCGCGGCCTCGTCGATCTGGATGACGCGCACGCCAGCCTTCTCGAGATCGAGCACCTCCTCGCGAATCGCGAGCGCGAGTTGCTGACACGACACCGAGCGCGGTTGATCGTCGCGCACGAAGGACCAGTTGAGGATCGTCACCGGACCGGTGAGCATGCCCTTCATCGGCTTGTTCGTCTGCGATGCGGCGTACCCGATCCACTCGACGGTCATCGCCTTCGGTCGGCTGATGTCGCCGAAGAGAATCGGCGGCTTCACGCAGCGCGAGCCATACGATTGCACCCAGCCGAACTGGCTGAACGCGTAGCCATCGAGCTGCTCGCCGAAGTATTCGACCATGTCGTTGCGTTCGGCTTCGCCGTGCACGAGCACATCGAGACCGAGCGCTTCCTGTTCCTTCACGGCGCGCGTGATCTCACGCTCCATCGCGGCCTGGTAGCCGGCGTGATCGAGTGCTCCCGCCTTGAACCGGCTGCGCGCGCGGCGGATCTCGCCCGTCTGCGGAAACGAGCCGATGGTCGTCGTGGGAAAGGCGGGCAGGCCGAGGATGGCTGCCTGCTTCTTCGCGCGCTGCTCGTAGGCGCTCTGACGCTTGCCGAGGGCTGCGTCGATCTTCGCGATCGCGGCCTTGACCGCGGGATTATTCACGCGCGGCGACTTTCGACGGCGCTCGATCGCGGCGGCGTTCGCCGCGAGCGCATCGGCGACCGAGCCGCGGCCGTGGTTCAGCGCGCGGGCCAGCACGTTCAACTCATCGAGCTTTTGCAGCGCGAAGGCGAGCCATGATCTGATGTCGGCGTCGAGCGTGACTTCGCTGTTCAGATCGACCGGCACATGCAGCAGGGAGCACGACGGCGCGATCCAGAGGCGTTCACCGAGTTGCCGATGCAAAGGCTCCAGCCAATCGAGCGTCGCATCGAGGTCGCTCTTCCAGATGTTGCGGCCGTTGATCGCGCCAATGGACACGATCGCGGTCTCGGGCAGGTGCCTCACGACTTCATCGATCTCATCACGCGCGTTGATCGCATCGATATGCAGGCCGTCGACCGGCAGCTTGCATGCGAGCGGGAGGTTGTCCTGCAATTGCCCGAAGTACGTTGCGAGCAACAGGCGCACACGTCGCGCCGACAGCGCATCGTAGGCGGTGACGAACGCATCGCGCCATTTCGCATCCAGTTCGGTGACGAGCGCCGGTTCGTCGATCTGCACCCAGTCGACGCCTTGCGCCGCGAAGTGATCGAGCAGCGCGGCATATACCGGCAGAATGCGCGGCAGCAGCGCGAGCTTGTCGCTGTCATCCTTCGCCTTGCCGAGCCACAGATACGTCACCGGGCCGATGATGACGGGCTTCGGATTCACGCCCTGAGCGCGCGCTTCGCCGAGTTGTTCGATGAGGCGCGACGCGTCGAGCCGGAACTGCGTGTCCGCTTCGAACTCCGGCACGATGTAGTGATAGTTCGTGTCGAACCACTTGGTCATCTCGCCAGCCGCGACGCCGCCGCAACATGCGGCGTGGTCTTGCGCGTCCTGCGCCGACCGGCCGCGCGCGACGCGGAACGCGTTGTCCAGCGCATCGCCGTGAAAACCACGCACGCGCGCCGGCAGGTTGCCGAGCGTGAAGCTCATATCGAGCACCTGGTCATAGAACGCAAAGTCGCCGACGGGCACATGGTTCAGATGCGCCTGGTCCTTCCAGTGGCGCGCGCGGAGCCCGGCGCCTTCGGCCTTCAGCGCATCCCGCGACGATTCGCCTTTCCAGTACTTTTCGAGTGCGAACTTCAGTTCACGCTTCGCGCCAATGCGCGGGAATCCCAGGTTATGTGTCGTGACCATCGTGCGATGTCGTCCGTAAAGAATAGATCGTTGCCGATGATAGAATTTTTGACGTATGAATAAAAATGGATTGTTTTCATACTTCGATTAACTTTCTTCATGGAGCGGCGATGCTGGAACGCAGCCATCTGATGGTCGTGCGGGAAGTCGAAAAGCAGGGCTCGCTGACCGCCGCAGCCGACGTGCTGAATCTCACGCAGTCCGCTTTGAGTCACACGGTCAAGAAGCTGGAGCAGCAACTGGGCACGCCGGTCTGGACGCGCGAGGGCCGCAGCATGCGGCTCACGCAGGCGGGGCATTATCTGCTGGGCCTTGCCAACCGCATGTTGCCGCAGTTCGAGCAGGCCGAAGTGCGCATGAAGCAGTATGCGCAGGGCGAGCGCGGCACGTTGCGCATCGGGATGGAATGTCATCCGTGTTATCAGTGGCTGCTGAAGGTCGTGTCGCCTTATCTCGCCCGCTGGCCCGATGTCGATGTGGACGTGAAGCAGCGGTTTCAGTTCGGCGGCATCGGCGCGCTTTTCGCCTTCGACATCGACGTGCTCGTCACGCCCGACCCGCTCAGGAAGGACGGATTGAAATTCTCACCCGTATTCGATTATGAGCAGGTGCTGGTCGTGGCCGAAAACCATGCGCTGGCTTGCGCGGACTATGTCATGCCTGAGCAGCTTGCGTCCGACGTGCTCATCACCTATCCGGTCGAAACGGATCGGCTGGACATCTACACGCGGTTTCTGACGCCGGCAAATGTGGTGCCGAGACGTCACAAGGTGATCGAAACCACGGACATCATGATGCAGATGGTGGCAAGCGGGCGGGGCGTGGCGGCGTTGCCCCGCTGGCTCGCCGAAGAATATGCGGACCGCATGCCGATCACGCCGGTCAAGCTCGGCAAGAAGGGCATCGCGAAAAAGATCTACCTCGGCGTGCGCGAGGCCGATCGGTCTATCGACTATCTGGCGGCATTCATCGCGTTGGCGCGCGAGGCGGATTGGGCGCAGTCGCGCGCCCGCGCGTGACGGTGAGCCCGAAGGCACGAGCAAATAACAGTTGACCGCACCCGTTAACCAGCCTATAACCATCCATATGGATGGCAACAGGAAGGAAATCACGGATATGGCGAAACAGGAAGGTTTTGACGCCGGACGCTCCCGAGGCGGCGAAACGGAAAAAATTACGATCAACCTAGGTCCTGTCGACCTGGGTCAGATCGACCTGCTCGTGGAAGAAGGCTTTTATTCGAACCGGACGGATCTGATCCGAACGGCGATCCGTAACCAGTTATCGGTTCACGCGCTGGTCGTCAAGGAAACGGTGACGCGACGCGAACTGGTGCTGGGCCTCCAGTACTTCTCCCGGCGGGATCTCGAAGCGGTGCGCGCGGCGAACGAGCGGCTCAATATCCAGGTTCTCGGATTGGCCAGCATCGCCAACGACGTATCGCCCGAACTCGCCCTCGCAACGATCGACTCGATTCTGGTGCGCGGTGCATTGCATGCATCGGCGGCTGTCAAGGCCGCGCTGGCGGATCGAATCCGCTAATGCCCGCATCGAACAACATACACACGGTAAATAAGATGAAACTCAATGAAGGTTTTCTGGACTCGATGAAGGCAGCGTTTGCGCACTTTCGCGAGAGCGATCCCGTCGCAGCGACGGAGGTGATTCAGCGCGCCTTGCGCGGCGCGCCGGCAAGCGCGGCGCCCGAAGCACCGGCTGCGTCCGCAGCACCGGCAGCACCCGCAGCGCGGGATGCGAAGGAAGAATCAAGGGCGTCGCACATCGCCGACATCCTGCAAAAGTTCGGCCGTGCCAGGCCGCACACAAGCAAGCCCGAAGTCGAAGATCGCGGGCATTTCAGCACGCGCAGCTACTCCGGCGCCGCAGGCCAGCGCAATTACAAGCTCTACGTGCCGAGCGGTTATCGCAATGAGCCGCTGCCGCTCATCGTCATGCTGCACGGCTGCACACAGGATGCAGACGACTTCGCCGCCGGCACGCAGATGAACGCGCTGGCCGAGCGACACGATTGCATCGTCGTCTATCCGATTCAACCGCAGGGCGCGAATCCGTCGAAATGCTGGAACTGGTTCAAGCCCGCCGATCAAAACCGCGAGAGCGGCGAGCCTTCGCTGATCGCTGGCATCACGCGCGAGGTGATGGCAAGCCACAACGTGGATTCGAAGCGCGTGTATATCGCCGGCTTGTCGGCAGGCGGGGCGATGGCGGCAATCATGGCGCAACGCTATCCCGATCTATACGCTGCGGCAGGCGTGCATTCGGGTCTTCCTGTCGCGAGCGCGCACGATTTGCCGTCCGCGCTCGCCGCGATGCGTGGCGGCAAAGGCCGCGCACAGTCGCGCGCGGCGGACGCGCCCAAGTGCCCGCTCATCGTGTTTCACGGCGATGCGGATACGACCGTGCATCCGGCCAACGGTCGGGACCTCGTTCGCGGATTCAGCGTGAACGCCTCCGCGGCCAGCCAGCCGTCAGCCGGGGCGGCAAGCGCGCGCAAGCATACGGTCGCCCATCTGAAGTCGTCAGACGGCGTGCCTGCGGAGCTTTGGACCATCCATGGCGCACCGCACGCATGGTCGGGCGGCAGCCCGCGCGGTTCTTATACCGATCCGTCCGGGCCGGACGCCAGCGCGGAAATGATGCGCTTCTTCCTTGCTCATCCGCGCGGTCATTGAGCGCACGGGGCACTGACACCGCAGCCGGGATCGAATGTCGATACCCGGCGCGACGGTAGTGAATGTTGGCATTGGGTATCCGACGGCATGGCGATTGCGGTGAGACAGGGTGCACCGCACATCCGCCTATTCCAGGAGAATCCCATGGCTGCCAAGACCTTGAATGATCTGTTCATCCACGCCCTTTCCGACGTGTACAGCGCCGAAAAGCAATTGACCAAGGCGCTGCCTAAGCTGGCGCGCGCCGCAACCCATCCCGAACTTGCCGCCGCTTTCACGACGCATCTTGAAGAAACGCAAGGTCAGGTCGAGCGAATCGACCAGGTCGTCGAGGCTTGCGACATCAAACTCAAGCGCGTGAAGTGCGTCGCGATGGAAGGCCTCGTCGAAGAAGGACAAGAACAGATCGAAGAGATCGAAAAGGGGCCGATTCTCGATGCCGCGTTGATCGCAGCAGCGCAGAAAGTCGAGCACTACGAGATCGCGACGTACGGGACGCTCGCGACCCTCGCGAAGAAACTGGGCTACGAGCAGGGGATGAATCTGCTGCTGGAGACGCTCGAAGAAGAAAAGGCCACCGACACCAAGCTGACAATGCTGGCCAAACAAGAGCTTTCGGAAGCAGAGGTCGGGAAATAACGATTACGAGAAGGCGGTCGGGCGCGGGGTTCGCTCGCGCCCGCTCCGCGGCCCCGTTTGAAGGCTTCCAAACCAGTCAGAACGTAGTGGGACGCTGCGGTTTGGTTCATTCGGCAGTCTCGTCCGATCGGGAATGCCAAGTGCGCGTGATGTTCCTGACATCCTGGAGAAGACAATGCGCACACACACAGGAGCCCGGCTACTCCTGGCCGACGACGATAGCGTGACGCTTCAGGCTTGCGCAGACGCACTGGTGCTCGAGGGATTCGAAGTTCGCACCGCGATCGATGGATATTCCGCACTGACAGTCATCCTGAGTTGGCAGCCCGATATCGCGTTGCTCGATATAGAAATGCCGGTCATGGACGGGCGCACGGTCGCACGGAACGTTCGGACCGTGGCTTCAAAAGCGCCCCCCTTGCTGATCGCGCTGACGGCTTTGGACTCTCTTGCGGATCGATTGGCCTCTATTCAAGCGGGATTCAACTATCACTTCACAAAGCCTGTTCAGTTCGAAGCGCTTCTGCGAACGCTCGACTTTCATCTTGACAAGTCGATCAGGCACTTTCCGCCAGTCGATGGCAAGGCCTGACAGCCAATGCAAAAAAAGCGGCCCATCCTCGGGCCGCTTTTGCATTGCTGTTACACCAACCCGATCACGCAGCTTGGCCTGCTCCGAGTTCAGCACCCGTGACCGGGTCGCTGCTGGGATCGGACGCCGTGCGTGCAGCCATGGCTTGCAGCGTTTCGACATCCGCCGGCGTCACCGTTACCGTCGCCAATCCATCGCCGCCATCCACTGCGGGTTGGGGATCGCCGACAAACGTCCACTCCGGTCCGTCGTTCCACGGGCCACGCGTGACTGCCGCGTCGCCCTGCGACATCTTGTAGTAGACGCCCGCGAATTCCGGGAAGCCGGGAAGCTTGCCTTGCGGAAAGTTCGGCTGTATCGAATGAAGGGCTTTTTCGAATGATTTCTGATGCGCGATCTCTCGCGTCATCAAAAAGCCGAGCGTGTCGCGAATGCCCGAATCGTCCGTCACGTTGATGAGCCGCTCATAAACGATCTTCGCGCGCGCTTCGGCCGCGATGTTGGAACGCAGGTCGGCAGTGGGTTCGCCGATCGTATCGACGTACGCGGCCGTCCACGGCGTGCCGGCCGAGTTGATCAAGGCAGGTCCGCCGCCATAAAGCAGGGATGTGGTGTGCGAATCGTTGCCGCCGCCTGTCATCGAGCGATAGAGTTCTGCCTCGCTCTCGACCGCCTCGGCTAGCTGGCCTTTCGCACCCTTATTCAGCATCGCGATAATCGAGCCGATGATTTCCAGATGGCTCAGTTCTTCGGTCGCGATATCGAACAGCAGATCCTTGCGACCCGGATCGTCCTCGCCCACGGCCTGCGTGAAGTATCGGCATGCAGCGGCGAGTTCGCCTTGCGGTCCCCCGAACTGTTCGAGCAACAGGTTAGCGAGACCGGGATTGGGCGCTGCGACGCGCACGGTGTATTGGAGGCGCTTGTTGTGAATGAACACGACGTTTTCCTTTGAAGAAGAGTCTTCGCCATGTGCACGAGACGTCCCGTATTTATCGGACGCTCTCGCCAATGACGATATTTCGCCGAGCAGTCCCGCGCCAGAATTGACGCGGCACGCCTTCTGATGAAGGCGCTCAGTTCTCAAAGCGAAAATCGCTTTGGCGTGGTTAGTTTCAGTTATCGGGTGTCGATAAGACGGGTGCCTGCATCTCGCGTTGAGAGGCGGCACCGCAAGTGGGCTAACGCTTTGCTTTGCGCTTTTTTGCTTTGGCAGGTGTGAGCGCCGCGGTCCAGAAATCGACCACGCCGCGTTTCGCTGCGGCATTCGCACGACCGCGCGCCGAGCCGATCACCGTGTTCGCACCGCTCAACCACATGCTCATGAACGGATTCTTTTTCGTCCAGGGATTTTTCATGGAATGTCCCTCACAAGAGCCAGGGCGAGCGCCATTCAGAGACGCCCGGCAATCGCCCCGGTTTTCACTTACACGGATTTCGTCGGCGTCTTTACGATCGCATCGTCCGCGCTTTGCGTGCCGGGCGGACGTTCTTGCTCCGCCGTCTTGAGACCGGCCGTGCCGGCGCCGACATGCTGGACTTCGACGTCCGTGCCGCGCAAGGTTTCGTTGATGGTTTCCGTGCGTTCGGTTGCCTCGCGGCCTACGACGACCTCTTCGATGACGTGTGCGGTCTTGGCCACCACTGCATGCTCAGCCGTCTCGCGAATTTCCACCGAACCTTCCTTCAGATCGGCGGCCGTGGCGACGCGATCCACCGGCCGGCGCTCGATCGTCGCGTGGGCTTCGCGCAGATTCACGGTCTCGGAAACAGGCGTTTCCGTGGCACGGGAGTAGACGCGCACGCCACCGGTCTCCACTTCGCGCTTGCCCACGTCGAGCGATTCACGCGTCACCGCGAACGCTTTGCGATCCGCGGCAACTTCATCCGGCGTGTAAGCCTTGGCGGTGGAGTCGAAGCCTGCATAGCCATTGCTCTTCCATTGCGCTACGCGTTCATCGATATCTACGGCGCCCGCTTCATGCAGAGTCGAGCGCACCAGTCCGACGTGCGCTTCATCGACCACCGTGACGGTGAGCAATGCGCCGCCGCGTCGGACGGCTTCCTGATAGTCGCCCACCTCGTCCGGCCGATCGTCTGCGCCGAACATATTGCTGAAGAAATGTTCGATCTTGCCGAATACGCCGACTTCGTCCGTCGTCGCGGTCGACGAGCGCGTATCGACCACCGTGCGCTCGCCGGGCACGTTTGCTTGCCCGGTGGCGTGCACCTCCATGTCGGCGCGGTCGAGACCGCCTTGGACTAGGCGCGAGACAGCGGTCTCAGCATCCTGAAACGAGTCGAATACACCTACGATTGCCTGAGTCATATGTAGCTCCGAATATATGTTGGCAGCCTGACGGCCGGCCAGAAATTGAAATCTATACAGCGGGATTTGAAGCGGACTCGCCCACGCCTGAGGACGGTATCGCGGGGTCCGCGATCCAGTCTCCAGCTGATCCGACTCGTCTTTCTACGACGACTTCCTGATGCTGCACCTCGGCGACGTGGACGTCGGACGTGGTGGAGACGACCGTCGTAATACGCAGCTCTTCTCTGAGCATCAGCCGGAGTTCGGTCACCGGCACATACTCGAAGACGGGCACGATCAAGGTGTCGCCCTCTTTGCGCGGAGCGAACTCGGCATCGACGAATTTATTGACTGCAACACGTTCCATCTGCACGGCGGTGCTGTGCAGCAGAACGGGAAGCTCACGCAGTTCGGTATGGGTGATGGTGCGAACGCGAACCGCGCCGGTTTCCTGTTCGTGGGCCGAAAGGGCTAGCCGTTCCTCGCTAGCAGTCAGCGTAGCCGAGTCGCTAGCGAGTTCCCGCATAGGTTCAGCGTCACTGCTCATGTCCGTGCTCCGGTTCGCGAGGCGCGTCGCTCAGTGCGCAGGACGGCTGCGCGGTGCGGTGCGGTCAGTCGAGCGGACGTTATCGTCCTCGTAGGCAGCACCGCCGGCGTCCTCGAACCGCGGCTGATGACGAAAGCCCGCGCCACCCGAAACAAGGGCGATGATCGCGCCGACCACGAGTGCCGCGAAAGAGAACCATGAGGCACGGGCAACGCCGCGCGCTGCCGTGTCGGCCGCCTGGCGCGTATCGGCTTCAGCCTGAGGACTGGAGGCCATGGCGGTCGCCGAGGCCACCGCGCCCTGAACCTGAGCCTTGAGCGAACCCATCATCGTTCCACTGGCGGCGGACGGATTCGCGGCGGCGGTCACCGTCGCGCCTGTCGATGCAATATTGCCCGCGGTGTTGACGGCGCTGCCGACCAGCGACGTTGCACCGTAAGCCATCACGATGATCATCACCGCCCAGGCGAGGAGGCCGTGAAGCCAGCCCAACACCGGCGCGCAACGGCCGGCGAAGTACGAACCGATGAAGACAGCGATGACCGTCATCGCGATCATGTAAGCGCCCGAACCGAACGCGAAGCCGCGCGTGGGGTCGGGCTGAGTGAGCGGCGACAGGACCGACGCTCCGATAGCCGTTCCGAGCACGGTGAGAACGAGGTAAGCGATCAGGGACAGGATGACCCCGGCGATGACGGCACCCCAGGAGATGCGGGGAAGACCGTCTTGTGTAGTGAGCAGGCGCATGTTCGAATCCATATCGTTAGGAAACCGAAAAACATTGAGTTTTCGGAGGTGGTGCTGAGGTTGGTAGCGCAACGGCTATGCCCAGGGGGCGAAGCGGATGGAGCGAGGCCTTATGCGCACGTTCCGTTGCCCGGATGAGCGCAATTAAGCGATATCCACTCAATCTATGAGTGCCGATGGGTCTAATTACCCGTGGACGCTACGGCGACGGATGCGCTCGAAAGAGTTCGAGCTGAGGGAAGTTTCAAGGAGCTGGACTGGCTGCCACGCGAAGTTCGCTGGGCGTGCTCGACCGGCCTTCGGCATACAAAACCCGCTCGAAAGCGGGTCCTTGTTGCTGCAATGGGTCGTGCTGAAACGAGCAGACCCAGCTATTCAATGCTTTTGATTCGGCTTGTTCACCGACTGCATGGCGGTATCGGCGCCGGTCTTCACGGCATTGCCCGCGGCCGAGACATTCGATTGGGTTTCCTTCGCGAGTGAATCCGCCGCGTTCGCTGTGGCGTCGAACGATGCCGAGGTCGCCTGCTTCAGGTTTGTCTCCACAGCCGCAGCAGCCTTTTCGGACGCCGCGGATGCGTTTTCCACCGCGGTCTTTAAGACCTCGTTGACTTGACCGCCATACGAAGCGAACTGGCTTTGCGCCTCGCGCACCACATCCTCACCGGTCGCCGAGACAATTGCATAAAAATGGCGACTATACGATGCCGATTTTTCCTGAAACTGCTTGAGCAAATTCGATTGCCATTCGCTCACGTCGTTCCCGTTCTCAGGCGTTAAATTAGCTGCACCCTCGTTTTCGGAAATGAGCGTTCTGACCGTTTGCACATTCAATTGCGTCAGCTTTTGAAAACCGTCCATATATTTATCGGTCAGGCTCATCCAGGCCTGGAATTTGGCTTTTTGAAACGCTGCTACTTGTTGCGGAGAAATCATGAACATGGAATATCCCGTGGAAATTTAGAAAGGGTTTGAATCCGAGGCAACGCGGCAAATCTGTTGTTGCACCGCACAGTGAAATTCATGCTACAGCATTAAATTCGAGCGTCAAGCCTTATTTCAGTTAACCCGGAATCAAATTCCCGGCTCGTATTTTTTACGCCGCCCCATTTCGATAATTCCCCGAATGACTTGGAACAGGTATAAACGACCCATTTAATCTTCCAGCACGCCACCTGATTGAGCCGCATATCGTGCGTCGGCGACGGCGTCGAAGAACCGCATCATCTCGCGCGCAGCGTGCGGTCCCCGGGCGTCGGTATGCGTGGCGTTGGAATCGCCGCCCGACCAGGCGTGCCCAAGCCCGTGAATCAGCCACTGTTCGCCGAAAACCTCGCCGCCGCCATGACAAAACGTATTGCGGGTATAGGGATAGCCTTGCTCCACTTGTCCAAGCTCGGTCGTAACCGATGCGCGCGCGTCCTCGGTCCCGGCTATCAGGCTCCGATGCATCTGCATGAGGACCTCGGCGTTTTGCGGATGCACCGTAGTGTCCTGATCGCCATGAAAGACGATAAGGGGCACCGCGCGGCGCACGCCTATCGCATCTCGCGCGGCGCTCAGCTGGGGCGCGCAGGTGCCCATCCTCATTGCAGACATCGCCGAAAAGGCTTCGTCGGCGACGCCGAACGCCAGGCCGGAATGAATTCCAGCCGCCGCGTAAAGATCGGGGTGAGTGACCGCAAGATTGACCGCCATCGCGGCACCCGCCGACATTCCGGCGATGAAAACCCGCGTCGGGTCGATCTCGTAAGATGCCATCACCTCGCGCGTGATGCCTGCGATGATGGAGGCTTCGCCGGAATCGCGGAGCTGATCCGCCGGCCGAAACCAGTTCCAGCATCGGAACATATTGGCACTGGTTCCCTGCTCGGGATACACGACGATATGACCGCCGCTTTCAGCGGCGAGATTCATTTCGGTGCCGAGCGCAAAGTCGTCGGCGTCCTGGCCTGCGCCGTGAAGCATGACGATCAACGATGTGGCTGCGCCGTCATAGCTCGATGGCACGTAGACCTTGAATTCATGCACGCCCGTGGGGTGGGAAAATCGGCCGGAGAGCCATTGCGGGCCCGGTTGCAGCGCGCGTTCGGTTTTATTGCCTGATTTCGGTGAGTGCGAATCGAGATTCGATGCTTCGGTGAAATCGTCATTAGGAACGGCCGAAACGAATAACCCTAATCTGGGGGGTAACTGGCTGTCGAAGGGCGGATGGCTCAAATTGCTTCTTGCGGCTGCTACGTTGAAATTTTTCATTGGACGCTTCTATTTAGAAATGACACAAGCAAGTGTCAAGCGTGGATTGGATACAGGCGTGTCACCGGGCGGCCAGCGAAACTCGAAATGGCCTATTTCCCGGCGGGGGCAAACGCTGCAAATTAAGGTAGTCAGGGAAAAACAGATGCGGTTAGTGCGGCTGATCAAGATTTGTAATTGTGCGCTTCGATATCATCGTACTCGCGTTTACCCTTAACACGAAGGCGAAGATAAATACTTACGCGTGTCGGTACCACAAGATGTCGACATACCGGGTGGAAGCAGGCATACGGTCATCGTTTCCGGCAACCGCGCCGAGTGCACGCGCATAGCGCAGAATAAGACTCTGGGCACTTATAGAGCGAAACGTGCCTGAAGGAAAGCAAATCCATGGTCCAGAGACTACCCACTACAGAGAAAGCGATGAAAAAAGGAAAGACGAAAGTTACGCGTCAGGATGCCGAGCGGCTTTTTGAGGGCCTGCCGGCCGGCACCACGAGAGCAGCGAGCCGACCGGAAAACCCATTCGGTGACGAGCCGGTCAAGGCGGCGAGCCGTGCCGACGACGAAACCAAGCTTTGGAAAGACAATCTCATCACGCTTCCGGTGACGATCGAGTTGCCGAGTGGCTACGCGTCCGCGTCCCGCATGCGCGAGGCGCTTGCGCAGGCGTGGCGCGTGAAGTGGGTGAGAGTGACCGAAAACGAGGTTGTCGGCGATTTTCCTGAAGGATGGAAAGCCGTGCGCCCGGGAACAGGACCGACAGAGTTGCGAGATTCGTCCGACGTGGTACGCGCCGTCTACGGCTGGGCAAAGGATGCCGAGCTCAGGATATTGCCGCGCTACCTGGTGGAGTCGCAAGCGAACAGCACGAGCGGATTAGGCAGCGTGCTTGTCCGCGACCGCGAGACTGGCCAGGTCCTCGAGAGGTCATCGGTCTGGTCGGCGCAAACGGGTACGAATCATCCGGACTGGAGCCGGCTGTCGAACTGGCTCAGCGCGCGCTATCCACACAATCGAGACCCGCTGCGGTACTGGGAAGACTGTGAGGCGAACGTCCCACGCTGAGTCGCTTTGGAAAAGGCGCTCACGCGCGAATCTCGTAGCGAGCGTCATCGCGGTCGTCGACGTCGCGCCGTGCCTGTGCTTGTGCTTGTGCCCGGGCGGACACTGGATGACATCGCCTGCGGGGATTCCGAATCGCGGCTCCCTGCCTCGCTCGATTTGCAACTAATCGTCTGGTTCGCCTGTAGTCCGAGACAGCTTCGCCAATCATCTGCGCGCCTCGTCAAGAATTAATTCGCTATCCAAAACATCCCCGCTACATCGAAAAAAGACACGAAGCGCGCTGTGATGACCAAACGATGCCGCCGCTGATTTGCTTTCGCCAAAGCATTCGTTGGCGATGCGCGCATCGCGCTTTAGCATCGGGCGCCAGAGATGATTTCACGCTCTGGCGGCTTTCCAGGAAAACTTCATGCGATACAAGGGATATGACGTGGCACCGTCCGCACATGCGTTGCCGAGCGGCCTGTATGCGGCGAACCTGATTATCGAGAGCCACACGGCGGCGAGCGGGGCATCGTTTACGTTCGATGCGCTCGACTACTTCTTCGAGCCCGATCACGCCATCGCATATGCGGCGCGCTGGGCCCGGCTATGGATCGATCAGCGCAGCAAGTCCGCGCGCGCCGGTGCGTGACAGGGCGCGCGGCGCTCAGGCGAGATCGGGCGGTGCGGCCTTGAGCACATCGACGTGCTTCGGTATGAGGCCGAGCTCGACGAACGTATCGGCGATCTGCTGCTGCTCGCCGATGATGTCGCGCGTAATGACCTCCGTGCCGAACGCCTGCCGGCTCACCGCGAGTTCGACGACAGGTTGCGGCAAGCCCCAAAGCCGCGCGAGCTCGCGCGCGAGTTCGTCCGGATGCTGCTTGCCCCACTGATCGACCGCCTTGATTTCCTCGATGACGATGCGGATCACATCGGGATTCTTCGCCACATAACGCTGCGACGAAAAATAGTAAGCGCGATTGCCGACGACGCCGCTCGCATCCGCCACGATGCGCGCATTCAGCGTCTTCTGCGCCGCGGCGAAGAACGGGTCCCAGATGACCCACGCATCGATGGAGCCGCGCTCGAACGCGGCGCGCGCATCGGCGGGGGCGAGAAAGGCCAGTTCGACGTCGCCATACTGGAGACCGTGCTTGCGCAGCAGCTTCACGAGAAAGTAATGGACGTTGCTGCCCTTGTTGAGCGCCACGCGCTTGCCCTTCAGATCCGCCGCCGCTCTGATCGACGATTGCGCGGGGACGATCACGGCTTCGGATTGCGGTCGCGCGGGCGTCGCCGCGACATACGCGAGCGGCGCACCGGCCGCCTGCGCGAAGATCGGCGGCGCCTCGCCGACATCGCCGAAATCGATCGAGCCGACGTTGAGCGCTTCCAGTTGCACGGGGCCGGCGGAAAACTCCGTCCAGCTCACGGATACGTTGAGCGGCGCCAGCCGCTTTTCCAGCGTGGCGCGTCCCTTGAGCAGGTTCAGATAACCCTTCTGGTTGCCGATGCGAAGCACGCGCGGCTCTCCTTGCGCGCCCTGCTGCGCGAAGGATGCGGGCATCGCGGCAAATGCGGCGGCGCTCGCCGCGGCGCGCGCGGAAAGAGACAGGAAAGCACGGCGAGCAGCGATAGGTCTACGTTTGGACATGACGGGAATCCGGCGTTTCTAAGGAGCCTCAGATCGTAGAGCGAAGGCGCATACGGACCAACGTAGCAATGGATATAACGCTATCGTCATCGCGTTCATATGCTTGTGCTTCCGGTGGATAGCCGATTTCACCGCGTTCGCGCGCAACGCCGGGCCGAATCTCTCAGTCTGCTTTCGGACCTGGACTGTTGCGAAGCCGTGGGCGGCCTCTGGTCGGCGACGCACAGACAGTGGCGGCGCGCTGCAGGAATATGCAAAGGCCGGCGCGGACAGCTTCGTGCTGCCGGGCTATTGGCGTTTGAATTTCCGCTTCGCCGGGCAAGGGGCGCGTCACGACCGGCGCGTCACGGCCCGCGGTGAAGAAGCGGAGTTTGTCATCGTAAGGGAGGAGTAGATGAAGATGGCTCACCGGGTCACGTCGTCGACGAGCGGCCCCGAATGGGGACTGGTGTTCGGTTTGATCATGACGGCGATCGGCGTGGCACTGTGGTACCGCGGCGTGTCCTCGTTCGCCGATACGGTCGACCAGTCGCTGGGTGTCGCGGCCTTGCTCGTGGGCGTTTTCATGTCCGTGTACGCCGGCCGCGAAACCCTTCACGCGAGACGGCGCAAGTAGCATCGGACCCGGCTGTCTCGAACGTTCGGGCAGCTACTCGATCTGCAAGGCTTCGTTCGAGAATCCCGCGAAGGCGCTCGACGGCGCATCGGGGGTCGGCGTCAGCGCAGGCTACGCGATCGGCGCGACGCAGCACGACCACGAGCGCCTCGACGATCAGATAACCGCCGCCGGCCCGCACGCATTATCGGTGGCTATATCGAAAGACAAAAAAGTCATTTCCGCTGTGCAGCCGACGATTTCATACTGAAGCGTTGATCCGCCGCGCAAAGGGGAAGACCGATGAGCAACAGATCGATTTCCGGCGACGCCGTCGCGGGAAACGCCGCACCGTCGAGCGAAGCGCGCAAACCTTTCGGCACGGAAGACTGGTGGGCAGTCGCCATCGGCTTGCTTGCGATCGTCGTCGCGTATGCGCTGTTCGCCTCGGGCAGCAGCATCAAATGGCTGGCCGTCGCGCCGGCGAAATGGTCGGGCATCGGGCAACTCGCGGGCGATCTCGGCAAGCATGCGAGCGGCTACGTCGCGCTCTTCATCACGTTCGCGGCGGTGTTTTCGGTTGCCATCGCCGCGCTCGGCCTGCACGTCGGGCGATTCCTCGCGGGCTTTCTCGTCATCTTCGTCGTGTCGACGATCATCTTCGCGGCGGGCGCATGGGTAGAGGCGAGCGCCTACAACCTCGAACCGCCGCTGATCGCGCTGGCGCTCGGGCTCTTCGTGTCGAACCTCTTCACGTTGCCCGCCTGGCTCGCACCGGCGCTGCGCGTCGAGTTCTATATCAAGGTCGTCATCGTGCTGCTCGGCGCGACGCTGCCGCTCACGCTGATCGTCTGGGCAGGACCGGTCGCGATCGGACAGGCAACCATCGTGTCGCTCGTCACCTTCTTCGTGATCTACGGCGCGGCGCGGGCGCTTGCCATCGACAAGCGCTTTGCCGCGGTGCTGGGCGTCGGCGGCGCGGTATGCGGCGTGTCGGCCGCCATCGCGATCGCCGGCGCGGTGCGCGCGCGGCGCGAACAGGCGTCGGTGGCGATCACGCTGGTCGTCGTCTGGGCGATCGTGATGGTGTTCGCGCTGCCCGCCGTTTCGCGCGCGCTCGGTCTGCCGACCGGCGTCGCGGGCGCATGGATCGGCACGTCCGAATTCGCCGATGCCGCCGGCATCGCCGCTGCGCAGGCCTACGGCGATTTCGCGCGGCATGCGCCGGGCGTCGTGGCCGGCGCGCCCGATGCGTCGCTGCAGGCCTTCGTGCTGATGAAGGTCGTCGGGCGCGATATCTGGATCGGCATCTGGGCGTTCGTGCTCGCGATCGTCGCGACTACACGCTGGGAGCGCGATGCCGCCGACGGCGTGCAGGCCAAACCGAGCGCCCGCGAAATCTGGACGCGCTTTCCGAAGTTCGTGATCGGCTTCGTCGTCGCTTCGGCGATCGTCACGTGGATCGCATCGCACTACACGCTGGCGGACTATCGCAGCATCGTGACGCCCGCGTTCGTCGCGCCGATCGTCGCGCTGCGCACCTGGGCCTTCACGTTCTGCTTCCTGAGCATCGGACTGACGACGCGCTTCTCGACGCTCGCCGGAACCGGCGCGCGGCCGCTCGCGGCTTTCACGGCAGGCGTCGCGGTCAATGTCGTGATCGGCTATCTGCTGTCGGTGCATCTCTTCGCGCCGTATTGGTCGGCGCTCGGGCAATGAGCGCGCGGTCTTGCGCGGGCGCGCCCGAATGCGGGCGATGCCGCCATTGGGCCGATGACCGCGCGTTGCTCGAAAAGCGTATCCCCGGGCTTGCGTCGTTCGGCTCGGCGTACGGCGCGAGCTTGGGCGAAAGCCGGTTGTGCCTGCGCCACGACCGGCTGACGATGCCGCGTGATCGCTGCATCGCGTTCGTCGCGCGAGCGGCAGTCGATACGCCGTCTCACGATTGACGACCTGCAATGCATTGCAGAAAAGCTTCGTTGTGGAACCGTTCCCGGCGGCCTAGATTTTGAAGCAATGGTCCTGCACGGAGCGAAACCATGAGCGATGTGGTGGTCGAACAACCGGTCGAAGTCGAGGCCGCACTCAACTATCTCGTGCCCACGGGCGTCAGGCCGACTGCCTACGCTTACGAGCCGCCGCCCGGCGTGCCGCGCCGCACCGGCGAATATCGCACGCATGCGGTGACGATCTCGAATGCGCGGCTGCGACCGCCGCCGGGCGGTCTGTCGCTCGACAGGAACGGTTTCGAGCTGCATCGCGAGCCAAGCGCACTGTCCGATTTCTCCGACGATGCCGCCATTCGTTCGGTCTACTACTCGCAATCCGAGCGTCTGCTGAAGCAGTGGACGGGCGCGAAGCGCGTCGTCATCTTCGATCACACGCTGCGCGACGGCAGCGCCGCGCGCGCGAACGGTGTCAGGGAGCCCGTGCATCTGATCCACAACGATCAGACCTTCGTATCGGGACCGCGCCGCGTACGCGATCATGTTCCCGCCGACGAAGCCGCGCGACTGCTGCAAGGGCGCTTCGGGATCGTCAATCTGTGGCGGCCGGTGGGCGACGTGGTCGAGTCTTCGCCGCTCGCACTGTGCGACTCGCGCAGCATCGATGAGCGCGACATCGTCGCGCAGGACTTCATCTATCCGACGATGACCGGCGAAACCTATGCGTTCGTCCACAACCCGCGGCATCGCTGGTACTACTTTCCGCGGATGTCGCCCGACGAGGCGCTGCTCATCAAGATCTACGACTCGGCGGGCGATGGCCTCGCGCGCCTCACCGCGCACACCGCCTTCGACGATCCGGCTTCGCCGCCCGACGCGCGGCCGCGCCGCAGCATCGAACTGCGCACCTTGCTGTTTTTCTGAAGCGCAACGAGCCGCCGTCGCTCGTTCCCAGACAAGATCGATCAATGGGCCTTGAGCGCCGCGCGGACAGTGCGTGCGAGTTCGTCGAGCTGGAAAGGTTTGCGCAGCGCGGTAAAGTGCGTTGCCGTGATCTTTGCGATATCGACGTCCGCGTATCCGGTGGCGAGGATCACTGGAATGTCGGGCCGGATATCGCGCACACGCATGAGGACTTGCACGCCGTTCAAGCCCGGCATCGCATAGTCGACGATCAGCAAGTCCGGCTTGTCGGTGTCGAGGCGCGACAAGCCGCTTGCGCCGTCGTGCGCGTGCGTGACCTTATAGCCCAGCACCTCCAGGCATTCGACGAGCATCGCGCGCACTTCTTCGTCGTCCTCGATGACGAGAATGTGACGTGCAAGGAGCGGGACATCGGGCGAAGCGGCTTCGACGCTCGACTCCGCAATATCGCTCACGCTGACCGGAAGCCAGATCTGCACCGTCGTTCCCTTGCCCGGCTCGCTCTCGATGCGCGCTTCGCCGCCCGCTTGTCGAGCGATGCCATAGACCTGACTGAGTCCAAGCCCCGTTCCTTTTCCAATCGGCTTGGTCGTGAAGAATGGATCGAAGACACGTGAGAGCACGTTCGGCTCGATACCGGAGCCGGAATCGCTGACGCTGACCACGACATAACGTCCCGCAGGGAGCGCCGCATCGTCCGACGTTCGTTCGTCGGCATGAATGGAGAGGCGTCCGCCGCCGGGCATCGCGTCGCGCGCGTTGATCGCGAGGTTCAGGACCGCGAGCTCGAGCTGGTTGGCATCGGCCTTCGTCCAGAGGTGTCTGGAACTCGAAGTCGTCGACAAGTCGATATGCGATCCAAGCGAGATCGAAATGATGTCTCGCATTCCGTCCAACAATGGGGCAACGTTGATTGCCTTGAGGTCGAGGTTGCTCGTGCGGGAAAACGTCAGTAACTGCGCGGTGAGCTTCGCCCCTCGTTCGGTGGCGCGCTTCGTCGTCGCGGCCATCCTGCGGACGCGCTCGTCATCGCTGATGCGCGAGAGCAGTTCAGCGTTCGCCATGATGATGTTGAGCAGATTATTGAAGTCATGCGCGATGCCGCCCGTCAACTGTCCGAGCGCTTCCATCTTCTGAGACTGAACGAGCACTGCTTGCACCTTGGCGCGCTCATGAATCTCTTTCATGAGGCGATTGTTCGCCGACGCGAGTTCCTGCGTGCGCTCCTCGATGCGGCTCTCGAGGGATGCGTTGAGCTTTTCCAGTGCTTCCTGAGCTTGTGCCCGTTCGATCAGATGCTCTTGCGATTCCGCAAGATGTCGACGTGCGTCATATTGTCGAGTGCGAGCGCGCAACGCCGAGGCGACCGCGCGGCGCAGGGTTTCCGAATTCAACGGCCGCTCGAGCACCAGGACATTGCCCAGTCGCTCGAGCATGTCGATGCTCGCCGCCGAACGCCCGCTCGAGAGTTTCCCGGAAAGCAGCACCACCGGAAGGTCCGACCAGGCCGCCTGCTTTTGCAGCCATTGCGCAATCGCCGCACCGTTGTCATGCCGAAGCGACTCTTCGGTCATGATGGCGAGGCCCGCGCCCCGGTCGAGTTCCGTCGCAAGCTCATGCAAGTCGGCGCATACGAAGCACGTGCGATTTTCCGGCGCGAGGACGTCGGTGATCACACGGGCGTCGCGGCCGAACGGGGCCAGAATTAGAACGCGATACTCCATGTTGTCATCGGCCCGGAGGTTCGAGTGACTCGCCGCGGGCCGGCGCAAGCATGGGCGAATCGCCGGAATACGAGGGCAGGCCGCTCAGGATGCCCTCGAAGTCGCGCAACGCTTCACCGACAACCAGTCCTTCACTGTCGAGCCGGAACTGCCGGATCGAGCGCTCGTGTCCGTTCGCGCGACTCTTCACCGCGGTAATGGCGCTCAGGACTTCGCCGTGACGCTCGAAATATCGGAACAACAGGACGACGTCGCTGAGATAGCTGATGTCGATGTCGCTTTGAATTTCTCCGATGATGCCGTGCTGCCCCAGCACCAGTAACGTAATCACGCCGCGCTGGTTGAGGTAGGTCAGCAATTCGTGCATCTGCAGGAGCAGATAGCGTTCACCGGGCATGGCCTGAAGATACGCATTGAGGCTGTCGATGGCGACGAATCGTGCACCGTGTTCCTCGACGCACTTGCGCACGTCGCTCGCAAACTCGCCGGGAGCGATTTCGGCGGGGTCGATCTGGCGAAGCGTCAGCAGTCCGCTATCGAGGTGCGGCCGCAGGTCGATGCCGAGGTTCGTCGAGCGACGCAGGAGCGTCATGCGCGTCTCATCGAAGAGATAGTAGGTGCACGGCTCGCCGCGTTCGAGCGCAGCGAGAAGACAGGACGCGACCGTGGTCGTCTTGCCGACGCCCGAAGGCCCGACGATCAGCGTGTTGGTGCCCGGAACCAGTCCGCCACCGAGCAGCGCGTCCAGGCCGCCGGTGCCGGTGCTGAGCGCGCTGGACGAATAGTCCGTGTGATGCTCGGCTGCGATCAGACGCGGATAGACCTCGATGCCGCCCGTCTTGAGCGTCATGTCGTGAAAGCCTTCGCGGAACCGGATGCCGCGCATTTTCGCGATCCTCAGGCGCCGGCGTTCTCCGCCGTAATCGTGCGTCACGTTGTCGAGGCTAATGACGCCATGCGCGATGCTGTGCAACTGCAAGTCGCCCGGCTCCGAGGTATTGTCGTCGAGCAACAACACGGTGCAGGCACGCGTCGCGAAATAACGCTTCAGGGCAAGGATCTGGCGACGATAGCGCAGCGGATTCTGCGACAGCATGCGAAGCTCGGACAGGCTGTCGAAGACGAGCCGGGCGGGCTTCATCTCATCGACCTTGGCGATCACGTCGCGAACGGTTTCTCCCAGCTCGACCTCGGCAGGATGCAGCACACTCTGCTCGAAGCTCGGGTCCAGCCCTTCATCCGAGAGCAATTCCGTGATGGTGAATCGTGTCGTGTCCCAGCCGTGACTTTCGGCGACCGCGATCAGTTCCGCCTTCGTCTCGGACAAGGTGACATAGAGGCCGGATTCGCCGTTCTCGACGCCCTTGAGTAAAAATTGCAGGGCGAGGGTCGTTTTACCTGCGCCCGGCGCCCCTTCCACCAGGTACATCCTGTGAGGGGTCAGCCCGCCGCCCAGGATGTCGTCGAGGCCCAGAATGCCGGATTCGATGCGGCCGTTCGGGGCGTGAAGCAGTTTTTCCGGCATATGCGCGCTCTTCGATATGAATGTACGGATCGGTAGAAGCGGCAGCGAGCAAGAAACGAGCCCCCCCGGCCGCGGTCGATGGCGCAGCGGCCAGGGCGGCACCGGGTTCGCGGCGAAAGAAAGGGATTCGAAACCTGGTGATTCGCAGCTACGACGCGATTGCCGCCTCGGTGATCTACGCCTCTGGCTTGCTGCGCCCGTACAGCAGCAACATCGCTGCGATCACCACGCCGTAGATGATCTGACGTCCCGCTTCGGGCATCTGTGCGACCGAGAGGATCGACTGCAGCAGCGTGATGAGAATTGCGCCAGCCACGGTGCCGAGGTACGACCCGCGACCGCCCAGAATCGACGTGCCGCCGAGGACGACCGCCGCGATGGCCGGCAACAGGTAGGCATCGCCCATCGACTGCGCGGCCTTCGACGCATAACCTGCGAGCAGCACGCCGCCGAATGCCGCGAACGCGCTGCACACGGCGAAAGCGGCCACGGTCACGAGCCGCGTATCGATGCCGGAAAGATACGCCGCGCGTTCGGTGTTGCCGATCGCGTACAGCGTTCGGCCGAACGTCGTGCGCGACAGCAGGAACATCGTCGCGCCGCCGATCACGACCCACAGCGCGACCGCATTCGGCACGCCCGGCACGAGCCAGCCCGCCGCGAGCCATCGCATCACGTCCGGCGCGGAATCCTGCGGCGACGATCCCCCCGTGTAGACGATCATGATGCCCTGCGCGACCGCATTCGTTGCGAGCGTCGCGATCATCGACGGAATGCGCAGGAGCGCCACGAGAATGCCGTTGACGACGCCGATCAGCACGCCGCAACCGATCCCGACCGGAATCGCGAGGACGCGTCCCAGTTCGCCGTGCCCGGCGACGGCGCACGCCATCATCGCGCCGACCGTGATGGTCCACGGCAACGACAGGTCGATGTGGCCGAGCAGGATCACCATCATCAGGCCGGTCGCGATGATGCCGAGGAACGCGCCGACCTTCAGTTGCAGCAGGATGTATTCCGGCGACGTGAAGCTGCGCGAATACATTCCGCCGACGAGCAATAGCGCGACGATGCACGCGAACGCGATCACGATCGGTTTGTCGATCCGGCGCGCGAGCCTCGACACGAACGTGCTGCGGCCGTTTGCGGACACGTCGCTCATTGGAACCACTCCAGGCGGTTGCGCACCCGGAACAGCCCGCACGCGCCGATCGAGACCGCGAGCAGAAGAATCACGCCCTGGAAGAGCGGCTGCCACAGCGCATCGACGTTGAACACGAACAGCAGGTCGCCGATCGAACGGAACGCGAATGCGCCGAAGACCGCCCCGATCGCGCTGCCCCTGCCGCCCAGCAGCGACACGCCGCCGATGACCACGGCGGCGATCGAAAACAAGGTATAGGAGTTGGCGCTGCCGAGGCTCGCTTCGCCCGTGTCCGTGAAGAACGTCAGAAAGAGGCCGCCGATCGCGGCGAGCAGGCCGGCGAGCGTGTAGCTCGCGAACTTCGCGCGGCGGATCGGCATGCCGGAGAGGAAGGCCGCGGGTTCGGACGAGCCGGTTGCATAAGCCGCGCGCCCGATCGCGGAGCGCTTGAAGGGCACCCAGACGATCACCACGGCCGCGAGCAAAATCAGCAGGCTGGCCGGGACGACGCCGGCGACCTTGCCGGTCAGGGCGTCGGCGAGATCTTCGTTGATGGCGCCGCCGGGCACCGGGCGAAGCAGCAGCGCCAGTCCGTAGTAGACGGCGCCCGTTGCGATCGTCGTCACGATGGGCTGCAGACGGCCGAAAATGATGATGACGCCGTTGAGCGCGCCGCACAGCGCGCCCGCCGCGAGCACACCGGCGATGCCGAGCGCGCTGTGCAGCGCGTCGCCCGTGACGATCCACGATCCCAGGCAATTCGTCAGCACGAGCATCGTTCCGATCGACAGATCGATGCCCGCCGTCAGCACGACGAGCGCCTGGCCCATCGACACCAGCGCGAGCAATACCGCCTTGTTGGCCGCCGTCTGAAACACATTCGCCGACAACGTCGACGGATAGTTGAAGAGGTAAATCGCGAACATCAGCACGAACAGGCCGAATGCGAACGCCGACCCGCGATTTTCCGCATACCAGTAGCGCAATCCGCTCATGGCGCGACTCCTGTGGAAGGCGCAACCTGTCCGACGGGCAGGTCCAGCGCACTGGCGATGAGACTCTGCTCGGTGATCGCCGCCCCGACCAGCTCCTTCTTGATCCTGCCTTCGTACAGCACGAGCACGCGGTCGCAGCAGCCGATCAGCTCGTCATAGTCGGTCGAATAGAACACGATCGCGGCGCCCTCGTCGGCGAGCCGCCTGAGCAACTGATAGATCTCCTGCTTGGTGCCGACGTCGATGCCGCGTGTCGGGTCGCAAAGCAGCAGGATTCGCGGCTGCCGGACCAGCCACTTCGCGATGACGACCTTTTGCTGGTTGCCGCCCGAGAGCGAGCCCACGGCCGCATCGACGCTGAACGACTTGATCGCGAGGAGCGCCATCATCCGGTCGACGAACGACTGCTGGCGGTCGCGATCGATCACGCCTGCGGTGGACATGCGATCGAGCGCGGCAAACGACAGGTTTTCGCGCACCGACATCGGCAGCATCAACCCTTCGGTCTTGCGGTCCTCCGGAATCAGCGCCATGCCGATGCGATTGGCGCGGGCGGCCACGGGGCTTTCGATCGACACGGCCTTGCCATCGATCTCGATCGCCCCTGTGCAACCGCGCAGCACGCCGAACAACGCGAGCAGCAGTTCGCGCTGGCCTTGTCCGTCGAGGCCGCCCAGCCCGAGTATTTCGCCGGGCCTCACAGAAAAGCTGACGCCGCGCAGGGTGTCGTTCCACGCGAGGTCTCGGCAGGCGAGCACCGGTGCGGCGGCGCCGCGCTGCCCGGGCGCGTCCGCGGGCCTGGCGGGAAACACATGCTGGTACTTGCGGCCGATCATCATTTCGACAACCTCGTTGTCGGAGCGCGTGCCTGCCTCGAAGCTCATCACATGACGACCGTTACGGTAGACGGTGCATTCGTCCGCGAGCGCCTTCACCTCGTGCATCCGGTGCGAGATGAACAGCAGCGCGAGCCCTTCGTCGCGCAGGCGCTTGAGCACGTCGATGACGCGCGCCACGTCGGCCGCGGTCAGCGCCGACGTGGCTTCGTCGAGAATCAAAATGCGCGGCTCGTGGGCCAGCCCCTTCGCGAGTTCGACCATCTGCTGGCGCGACAGCGGCAGATCGCGGACCTTTGTAAGCGGATTGATGTCGGCCGCGCCGGCGCGCGCGAGCGCGGCCTCGGCCTGGCGGCGCTGGGCGCGGCGGTCGATCATGCCGAAGCGTCGCGGCGGGTTCGAAGCGAAGATGTTGTCCGCCACGCTCAGGTCGGGGATCAGCGACAACTCCTGATACACGCAGACGATGCCGGCCGCGTTCGCCGCGGCGGGCGACGCGAACGAGACTTCGCGACCGTCGAGGTGCATCGTGCCTTCGTCCGGCTGCACGACGCCGGACATCACCTTCAGCAGCGTGGACTTGCCCGCGCCGTTCTCGCCGAGGACCGCGTGAATGCGTCCCCGGCGCACCGCGAGTTCCGCGTGATCCAGCGCGACGGCGCCGCCGTAGCTTTTCGACACCCCGGACATCTGAAAGAACGGCCGCTCTGCGTCCTGCCGCATGCTTCGTCTCCCGTCACGTGGCCGGCCATCGTCCGGTTACTGGTTGCCCTGGCTCTGCTTCATGATTTCCTGTGCGGAGAAGTTGATGCCGCATGTCGGAAACGAGTTGCCGACGAAGAAGTTGTCGGATTCGTTGGGGAAGTAGTTGACGCCCGCCTTCAGCTTCGCATCGTCCGTGATGTCGAGGGGCAGCTTGATCGCCACGGGAATCGTCTGACCGTCCAGCGCGGCGAGCGCGGTCTTGATCGCCACGGCCACCTGCGCGGGACCGCTGCCCGCCGACGTGCATTTCAGGCCCTGGCTGCCGTACTGCGCGCAGAACTTGCGAAAGCCGTTTTCCGTCTCGCCGCCGAACGGAACGAACGGATGCTTCGCGTCGATCATGGCGCGCACGACGCCGGTGTCGCCGCCCTGCGCCGAAATGCCGTCGAAATGGCCCTGCACCGCAATGGCGTCGGCGGCGGCCTTCTGCGCGACGCCGTCGTCCCACTTGCCGTAGACCTGGACGATGTTCCACTTCTTGCCGGTCTCGTCGAGCGTTTTCTGGAAACCATTGTGCCGGTCAGTATCGACCGAGGTGCCCGCCACGCCGCGCACCTCGAGCACCTTGCCGCCGTTGGGCACATGGCTCGCGAGCCACTTGGCCCACAGCACGCCGAGCCCGTACTGGTCGACGTCGACGTTGATCGCGTCTTCGCTGTCGAGCGTGTTGTCGAACGCGATCAGCACGACGCCGGCCTTCTTCGCGCGGCGAATCGCCGGGCCGAACGAGGACGGATTCTGCGCATCGACGATGATCGCGTCATAGCCCGCATCGATGAAGTTGTTGACGGCCGAGATCTGCGCCGGGACGTCCTCGCCGGTCGAGACGACCTTGAATTCCTTGAGTTTCGCGGCGACCGCCGGTTGCGCGGTGTACGCCTTGGCCGTCTTGATCATCTGGATGCGCCAGGTGTTGGCGATATAGCCGTTCACGAGTGCGATGCGGTAAGGGCCGTTCTTCTTCGGATACTTGACGAACTTCGTGTCGCTCTTCCAGGGAACCATGCACGCCGGATCGCTGGACGGACCGGAAACGATCGAAGCCTGCGCGAAAGCCGCACTTGCGCATAGCGCCAGTGCCGCGCTCGCCGCCACTCGAAGCACCTTGATTCCTGGACGCATGTTGTCTCCTTTTTGTTGGATTGAATCTAACGACTGCTGGCGCACAGGGCTCGTCGTGGATTCGCGACACGGTGCGCGCAAAGCGAGGAATCTTTCAGATTTGCCAGGCGGGATGCGATCGGACTGGCAGCAGGACTTTTTCCAAAGGCGCCCCTCGAAGCGCGAGGAAGGGCACGCGCGTACACATTCGCGTGTGACAGTACTGGCATACCAATCCACGCGCGATAGTGGTTTACGAGCGTGCGCCATGTATGACGCAATCGGGCTGAAAGGCTTGATGGGAAAGGCTGTAGCACGATCGGCTTGCGGCCGTCATGGCGCGCGACGCGGACCGCTGCGCGCGGCGATGCCGGCACATTTCGCGCGCGAGGCCGGCGAGTTCACGCGGGCCTCGCGCTAGCCGGAGCAGCGGCCCGACAGTTCGAAAGCATGGCACGCGGCGCACGCGTGAGCCTAGCTGTCGCGCGCCACGTCTGCACTGGCGCTGCTGTAGAGCGGCGCCGTCTTCCCACTGGCGATGCTGTCGCCGATAGCCTGCAAGTCGAGAGAAGGCGTCTTCGCGAGCAGCACGTAGGCGAGCCGATTCGTGCGCCACGTGACCGTTTTCATTTCGCCGACCCGACTCGCGCGCACCGGCGCATCGCCCTCGTTTTCCTCGATCACGCACAGCGCGACCGGATCGCCGCGTTCCGGCAGATACACCATCTGAATGAGCGGACGGTCGTGATAGTTCAGGCGCTGCACGCGCTTGAACTTGAGGCCGACCTGACGCAGATCGGGAACGTCGACCGGCATGCCGTCGCGCTGATGGATATCCGCCAGCACCTGCTCGGTGGTGGCCTTGTCTTCCCGGATATTGGCAACCGTGTCGCGCCCGTAGAGCACCTGATAATCCGCGACGCTCTGCACCCATGGATCGACCCCCGGCTTCAACGGATTCACGCCCCCGAGATAACCGGTGAGCACGCCGGAGCAGATCGCACCTGCGACGAAGGCCGCGGCGGCCCATTGCATCGAAAAACGGCGGCTGCCGCGCCGCGCGTCGCGCTCTTGCGGCGCGCTGACGCTCACAAGTTCCTCGATGCGCCGCGTCAGGCTTTCAGGCACGGGCGGCACCGATTGCCGGTCGTAAGCTGCGCGGTAAGGCAGGACCGATGCCTGCAATGCCGCGGCCCGTGCCGCCAGTTCGTCGGAATGCGAGATCGCCGCCTCGACTTCCGCGCGCTGCTCGGGCGAAAGCTCTCCGTCAACATAGGCCATCAGCAGCGTGTCATCGACATTCATCATAATGATTCTCCTTTTCGGGCCGCGGCCGGCGACTGCGCACTGAACTTCTGGCCGATCGTCAGCCGCGCGCGCGACAGCCGGCTCATGACCGTGCCGATCGGCACGTCGAGCACCTCGGCGGCTTCGCGATAGCT
This sequence comes from Caballeronia sp. INML1, assembly GCF_023631085.1. NCBI lineage: Bacteria > Pseudomonadati > Pseudomonadota > Betaproteobacteria > Burkholderiales > Burkholderiaceae > Caballeronia > Caballeronia sp. INML1. The sequence goes on from NZ_JALQDT010000079.1 coordinate 79,402, forward strand.
GAGTCCTTCGATCGCGACCAGCACCATCACGACACGCTGCGCCTCGGGCAAAGCCTCCACGGCGTCGATCACCTGCCGATGCAACAAATCGAGCTCCGGATTGTGCGCCGCGGGATCGGCGAAGGATTCGATTTCCTCGTCCTGCCAGTCCATGCTGCCGCGGTTTCGAATCGAACGAGCGCGCAGTTCGTTCATCCATGTCGAGTGCACGATCGAAAACAGCCAGCTGAGCGCCGACGTGCCCGGCTGAAGCTGATTGCGCCGCTCGAGCGCCCGCACGCACGCCCGCTGCACGAGATCCTCGGCGTCGTGCGGGTTCTGCGTGAGCCGCAGTGCAAATCGCCATAGCCGCGGCAACAGCGTCGGCAGGACGGTTTGCAGGTCGTCGTCGTTCATCGGCGCAACTCCTGAAATGGGCGCACTCATGATTGACAACACTCCAGGCTGGAATCTATTCCACGAATTTTTCGAGTTTTTTTGCGGAATAAGCAGGCGCGGGCGGCTGTTTTCGGGTCACGGATCGCGCAACGCGGCGCACTCGAACCACCGAATAGGAGACAGATCATGGAGACCCTCCTCGACCGGGCCCGGCAAGCAGGCATGGCGGTCATGCTGGACGCGTGCATCGGACGCGAACGTTTTCATAGCATAGTCGGTTCGGCGGCGACCCTCGAACGATTTGCACAACTTTGCGAAACGCCTGCGGTGGATCGCGAAACGCTCGCGGGCTGGGCGGCGCTGTGCGAGCGCGGGGACATGCCGGCCGTGCAGGCTGCGATCCGCCGGGCGCTCGGCGCGTGATTCAAGGTTGATGCCGGACGTTGAAAAACGCATCGAAGCAGTATGAACAGTTAGCAATCCAAATAAATCAGGGCGATGGAAGTACGCCCGAATTTCAACTTCGCGATCAACGACGACGCGAATTTTGCCTGTGCCGCAAGGCGCATTTTTCTCTGGAGACTGACATGGCCGTAGATATGTTTCTCAAGCTGGGCGACATCAAGGGTGAATCACTGGCGGTGGGTCACACCGACGAAATCGAGGTGCTGAGCTGGTCGTGGGGATGCTCGCAGACGGGCACCACGCACACCGGAACGGGTGGCGGCACCGGGACCGCTTCGGTGCAGGATCTGTCGATCAGCAAGTACATCGACAAGAGCTCGCCCACCATCGTGCAATCGTGCTGCCAGGGCGTGCACATGCCTGAGGCCGTGCTCACGCTGCGCAAGGCGGGCGGCAACGAGCCGGTCGAGTATCTGAAGATCACGCTCAAGGAAGTGCTCATCAGCAGCCATTCGGTCGGCTCGGGCGGCGGCGATCAGGTTGCCGAGAACATCACGCTGAACTTCGCCGAATTCAACATGGAGTACCAGCCGCAGGACAACAACGGCGCGAAGAAGGGCGGCGTGGTGACCGGCAAGTGGAACATCCCGAAAAACTCGGCGACATCCGACTCCGGCGCGAGCAGCAGTTCCAGTTCGTCGAGTTCGACGAGAAGCCGCTAAGCCGCCTTCCGTTCAATGCGCCTCGCGGACACCGCCATGAACCTCGCAGATATCGCAACCTGGCTGACCGACCTCACGCCGGATTCTCCGTGCGGCGAGGACGAAGAGTACAGCGCCGATTTCCGGGCGCTGGAGCAGGCAATCGCCGGCAAGCCCGACGCCCAGTATGGCGGCACCGTGATCGCCGCGACGCCGCCCGACTGGACGCTGGCTCACGCCCTCGCGACGGCCCTGCTCGCACGCACACGCGACTTGCGGGTGGCGGTGCATTACACGCGGGCGAGCATGGTCCGCGAGGACTTCATCGGGCTTGCGCGCGGGCTCGCGCTGATCGAAGGGCTGCTCGCGCGGCACTGGAGCGGCGTGCATCCGCAACTCGATGCAAGCGATGGCGACGATCCGACCGCGCGCGTCAACGCGCTGTCGGCGCTCATCGACGGCTCCGGGCTCGTGGGCGAGCTGCGCGATACGCCCTTCGTCGCGCCGCGCGGCCAGCGCGGATTCACGCTGCGCGACATGGAAGTGCTCGCGGGCGAAGCGCCGCTTTTCGAAGGCGACGAGATGCCGACCCTCGCGGCCATCGATGCGGCGTTCGCTCAAGCGGGCGCCGAAGCGGGACGGGCGCAGTGCGAGGCGCTGTCGTCGGCGCGGGCTTCGCTCACGCAGATCGAGACCTTGCTGACAGAGCACGTGGGGCCGGCGCGCGCGCTCGACTTCGGGCCGCTCGCGCGTCCGCTCGGGCGCATCGCGGAGTTCGTGGCGGCGCGGGTCGGAGCGCCCGATCCGGATACGGGGCGAGGGGGCAGTGCGATGGAGACCCATAGCAGTGAAGAGGGCGCGGGTTGCGCAGCGGCGGCGCATGCCGCCATCGGCGGACCCGCCACGCCCCGGCGTATCGCGAGCGCGCAGGACGTGAGCGATGCGCTCGACGCGATCTGCGCCTACTACGACGAGCACGAGCCATCGAGCCCGCTGCCGGTGCTGCTGCAGCGGGCCCGCAGGCTGGTCGGCAAGCGCTTCATGGAAATCATCGAGGACGTCGCGCCGGACGGCGCACATCAATTCAGGCATCTGGGCGGGGTCGTCTGACCGGACTCAGGCAAAAGCAAAGGAGTGGACATCGTGGCAAAGGAAAGCAGTCAGAAATTCATCGCGCGCAATCGCGCGCCGCGCGTGCAGATTGAATACGACGTCGAAGTCTACGGCTCGGAAAAGAAAGTGAACCTGCCCTTCGTGATGGGCGTGCTCGCGGATCTCTCCGGCCAGAGCGCGGAGCCGCTCGCGCCCGCCGCCGAGCGGAAGTTCCTGGAGGTCGATGTCGACAACTTCGACGAGCGTCTCAAGTCGATGAAGCCGCGCGTCGCGGTGCAGGTGCCCAACACGCTGACGGGCGAGGGCAACGTCGCCGTCGATCTGACTTTCGAGAGCATGGACGACTTCACGCCCGCCGCCATCGCACGCAAGGTCGAACCGCTGCGGCAACTGCTGGAGGCGCGCACGCAGCTCGCCAACCTGCTGACCTACATGGACGGCAAGACCGGCGCCGAAGCGCTGATCGCGCGCCTGCTGGAAGAACCCGCGCTGATGAAAGCACTGAGCGCAGAGCCTCGCCCGAACGGCGACGAAGACGAGCCCACTACCGGAGCATGACGCGATGAACGATCTCAGCATCCAGCAACAGGCCGGCGCCAGCGTGATGGAAACGGCGCCCGCGCTCGACGATTTCTCCACGCTGCTGCAAAAGGAATTCAAGCCGAAGTCCGAGCGGGCCCGCGATGCCGTCGAACGCGCCGTGCGCACGCTTGCCGAGCAGGCGCTGCGCGACACCGGCGTGATCTCGGGCGACGTCCTCGCGACCATCGAGGCGCTGATCGCGCAGATCGATCAGGCGCTCACCGGCCAGATCAATCTGATCCTGCACAGCGAGCCGTTCCAGAAGGTCGAGAGCGCATGGCGCGGCCTGCACTACCTCGTGAACAATACGGAGACCGACGAGTCGCTCAAGATCCGCGTGCTGAACATCTCGAAGCCGGAACTGCACAAGACGCTGAAGAAGTATCGCGGCGTGGCGTGGGATCAGAGCCCGCTCTTCAAGAAGCTCTACGAGGAGGAGTACGGACAGTTCGGCGGCGAGCCTTACGGCGCGCTCGTCGCGGATTACTACTTCGATCACAGCGGCCCCGACGTCGACCTGCTCACGCAGATCGCGAAGATCGCGGCGGCGGCGCATGCGCCGTTCATCGCGGGCGCGGATCCGGCCGCGCTCCTGATGGAGTCGTGGCAGGAACTCGCCAATCCGCGTGATCTGACCAAGATCTTCCAGACGCCCGAGCATGCCGCGTGGCGCTCGCTGCGCGATTCGGAGGATTCGCGCTACATCGGCCTCGCGATGCCGCGCTTTCTGGCGCGCGCGCCCTACGGCGCGAAAACGGACCCGGTCGAAGCCTTCGATTTCGAGGAAGACACCGCAGGCGCGAACAGCAGCAAGTACGCGTGGGCGAACGCGGCGTATGCGATGGCGGCGAACATCACGCGCTCGTTCAGGATGTTCGGCTGGTGCTCGCGCATTCGCGGCGTCGAGTCGGGCGGTGCGGTCGAAGGCCTGCCGGTTCACGCGTTTCCGACGGACGACGGCGGCGTGGACATGAAGTGCCCGACCGAGATCGCGATCAGCGACCGCCGCGAGGCCGAGCTTGCCAAGAACGGCTTCATGCCGCTCGTGCACAAGAAGAACTCGGACTTCGCGGCGTTCATCGGCGCGCAATCGCTGCACAAGCCGGCCGAGTACGAAGACCCGGACGCCACCGCGAACGCCAATCTCGCGGCGCGCCTGCCGTATCTCTTCGCGTGCAGCCGCTTCGCGCATTACCTCAAGTGCATCGTGCGCGACAAGCTCGGCTCGTTCAAGGAACGCGAGGACATGGAGCGCTGGCTGCAGAACTGGATTCTCCAGTATGTCGATGGCGACCCCACGCACTCGTCCGACGACACCAAGGCGCGCAAGCCGCTCGCGGATGCGCAGGTCGTCGTCGAGGAAGTGGCGGGCAATCCGGGCTACTACACGTCGAAGTTCTTCCTGCGCCCGCATTACCAGCTCGAAGGTCTCACGGTGTCGCTGCGGCTCGTGTCGAAGCTGCCGACCGCCAAGACCGCCTGAGCCTCGCCGTGTCCGCCCGTCCTGCCTCGTTTGCTCAAAGGGAGTTGCTCATGTCCGAACCCTCCGCCCGTGACCGCCTGCAACCGTCGTTGCTGGACCGGCTGACCGATTTCGAGCCGCACGCGCGTCATGAAGCGCGCGAGCGTCGCGTGGTGTCGGCGCGCGCGCTGCGCGAGAGCGTCCAACGCGACATCGGCTGGCTGCTGAACGCGAGCGGTCTCGCGGACGGCGCACACGCGCCCGGTCTGCCGCACGTCGCGACATCGGTGCTGAACTACGGCCTGCCGGACCTCGCGGGGCGCAACGTCGCGGCGCTCACGCCCGGCGCGCTCGAGCGCGTGATCCGCGACGCGCTGTGGGCGTTCGAGCCGCGCCTCGCGCGCGAATCGGTGCGCGTGACGGCGATCGACGATACGAAGGGCGCGGCGCGCAGCCATGTGATCCGCTTCGAGATCGAGGCGCAGATGTGGTCCCAGCCGTATCCCGAGCGGCTTTTTCTGCGCACGGAACTGGATCTCGAAGCGGGCGAAGTGCGCGTCGCCGATGCATCGACCACGCGCGCCGGATCATCGGCCGGGGAGCAGCAGGCATGAACCCCGCGTTCCTCAAGTACTACAGCCAGGAGCTTCAGCACGTCCGGGAGATGGGCGGTGAATTCGCCGCCGCGTTTCCGAAGATCGCGGGACGGCTCGCGCTCGACGGCGTCGAATGCGCGGACCCGTACGTCGAGCGGTTGCTCGAAGGCTTCAGCTTCCTCGCCGCGCGCGTCCAGATGAAGCTCGACGCCGAGTTCCCGCGCTTCACGCAGCATCTGCTCGAACTGGCATATCCGCACTATCTGGCGCCGACGCCGTCGATGGCGGTCGTCCAGTTGCACGCGGACCATAGGAATCCGCAGCTTGCCGCGAGCGCCGATGGCATCGTCGTGCCGCGCCATACGGCGTTGCGAGGCATGCTCGACAAGTCCGCCTCCACGCGTTGCGAATACCGCACCGCGCATGCGCTCACGCTGTGGCCGGTCGAGATCGCGCGGGCGAAGTTCTTCACCCATGCGGGCGGCCCCGGTGCATCGTCGTTGCCGGCCAACGTCCGGGGCGGGCTGCGCCTGCGTCTGCGCGCGACCGGCGCGCTCGGCTTCGAGCGCCTTTCGCTCGATCGTCTCGCGCTCTATCTGCGCGGTCCGGACGGCTTGCCCGCGCGCCTGCACGAGCGTCTGCTCGCGCATTGCATCGGCGTGGCGGTGATGCAGCCGGGCGACGGCGCAAGCGCGTCGACCACGCTCGCCGTGCTCCCGAAGACCGCGTTGCAGCCGATGGGTTTCGCCGAGGACGAGGCGCTCCTGCCGGTCGGTCAGCAATCGTTCGACGGCTATCGGCTCTTGCAGGAGTATTTCGCCTTCGCGCCGCGCTTCATGTTCGTCGAGCTGGCCGGCCTGCGCGACGCGCTTCGTCTTTGCCGCGGCGCGGAAGCGGAGATCGTGATCCTGCTCGATCAGGCCGATGCGTCGCTCGAACGCGGGGTCGACGTTTCGCACTTCGCGCTCAACTGCACGCCCGCGATCAACCTGTTTCGCCGCCGCACCGACCGCGTCGCGCTGTCGGACACCGAGTTCGAGTATCACGTCGTCGTCGACCGCACGCGGCCGATGGACTACGAGATCCATCAGATCGACGAAGTGACCGGCTACGGCGCGGGCGCGGCCGCCGAGAAGCAGTATCGGCCGTTCTACTGCGCGAAGGATCTCGATGCGCCGGGCGAGGGCGGCGCGTTCTATCAGTTGCGGCGCGAGGCGCGGCGTGCGTCGGTGCGGCAGCAGCAAAGCGGCGCGCGCAGCAGCTATCTCGGCAGCGAAGCCTTCATCGCGCTGGTCGATGCGGCGAGCGCGCCCGAGCGCGGCGAAGTGCGTCAGCTCGGCATCAGCGCGTGGTGCACGAACCGCGATCTGCCGCTTTCGATGCCCGTCGGCGCGGGTTCGACCGACTTCACGCTCGATGCCGAGGCGCCCGTCACCGCCGTGCGCTGCGTCGCGGGCCCGAGCCGGCCGCTGCCGTCGTTCGCGCAGGGGCCGGCGTCGTGGCGGCTGCTCGATCATCTTTCGCTGAACTACGCGTCGCTCGTGGATACGAACGCGCAGGAAGGCGCCCGCGCGCTGCGGGAACTGCTCGCGCTGTACTGCCCCGCCGACGATGCCGCCGCGCACCGGCAGGTCGAAGGCCTGCGCTCGGTGTCGTGCGAGCCGGTCGTGCGCCGCCTGCCGTCGCCGGGGCCGATCGTCTACGGGCGCGGCCTCGCGGTCACGCTGCGCTTCGACGACGCCGCGTTCGAAGGCGCGAGCGCGTTTTTGCTCGGCGCGGTGCTCGCGCAGTTCTTCGCGCGCTACGTGTCGATCAATTCGTTCACCGAGACCGCCGTCGCGACGCTCGCGCGCGGCCCGATCATGCAGTGGCCTGCGAGGACCGGACGATGCGCGACGCTCTGACCCTCGACGGCATGCTCGTCCGTGACGCGCGCCGCTTCGACTTCTTCCAGGCGCTGCGGCTCATCGAGCAGGCGCATGCAGAGCGCCCGCGCCTCGGCCGCTCGCTCGCCGCGCGCGACGATGCCGTGCGCCTCTCGCAGGACCCGGAGCTGATCTTTCATCCGACCGCGCTCGGCGAATACGTGCCGGGCGAGAACGGCCGGCCGGGGCGGCTCGCGGTGAATTTTCTCGGCCTGCTCGGCCCCAACGGCCCGCTGCCGACGCACCTGACCGCTTACGTGCGCGAGCGCGTCCGTCACGCGAACGATCCCACGCTCGCGCGCTTTCTCGACGTGTTTCATCACCGGATGCTGTCGCTGTTCTATCGCGCGTGGGCGGATGCGCAGCCGGTCGTGAGCGCCGACCGTCCGGGCGACGATCGCTTCGCGGGCTACGTCGGCAGCCTGTTCGGTCTCGGCGCGCCCGCGCTCGCCGATCGCGACGCGGTGCCCGATTCCGCGAAGCGCCACTTCGCCGGCATCCTCGCCGCGCCCACGCGCCATGCGAGCGGGCTGCGGCTCATTCTCTCGCGCTTCTTCGGCGTGCCGGTGTCGGTCGAGCCGTGGCGCGGCCACTGGATCACGCTGCCGGAAGAAGGCCGCACGCGTCTGTCCGGCGCGCGGCTCGGCGAATCGACGGTCGTCGGCACGCGGGTGTGGGACTGCCAGCACAAGTTCCGCATCGTGATCGGGCCGCTGCGCTACGCGGACTTCGCGCGCTTCCTGCCGGGCGGGCAGAGCCTCGTGAAACTCGCCGACTGGGTCCGCGATTACGTGCGCGATCCGCTCGACTGGGACGTATCGCTGCATCTGAAGCGCGACGACGTGCCCGCGCTGCGTCTGCAGGGCAATACCGCGCACGGCGCGCGTCTGGGCTGGAACACGTGGCTCACGAGCGGCGCGCCCGTGCATGACAACCATCGGGTCGTGATCGCCGGGCAGGCGGGCGCGAGCCATCGCAAGGAGACTCCTCATGACTGAGATCAGCCGCATGGCGTTGTTCGGCAAGCTTCATCCGCTCGCCTATCGGGCGATAGAAAACGGCGCGGCGTTCTGCAAGTTGCGCGGCAATCCGTATGTCGAGCTCGCGCACTGGGTGCATCAGATCCTGCTCGCGGCGGATTCCGACCTGCGGCGCCTCGTGCGTCACTTCGATCTCGACGAGACCGCGCTCGAACGCGATCTGACCGCCGCGCTCGACCGCCTGCCGCGCGGCGCGAGCGCAGTCTCCGACATCTCCGCGCAGGTCGACGAAGCCGTCGAGCGCGGCTGGGTCTTCGGCTCGCTGATGTTCGACGCCGCGAACGTGCGCACGGGCCATCTCGTGATCGGCATTCTCCGCACGCCGAACCTGCGCAACGCGCTTTACGCGCTCTCGCGCCAGTTCGAGAAGATCAGCTTCGATGCATTGTCCGCACGCTTCGATGCGCTGCTCGAAGGCTCGCCCGAAGCGCAGGCCGCGCCTGCCGCCGAGCCCGTGGCGCTGCCCGCGCAGCATGACGCGCTCTCCCGCTATACCGTCGATCTGACCGCCGAGGCGCGCGAGGGCAAGCTCGATCCCATCGTCGGGCGCGACATGGAGATTCGCCAGGTCGTCGACATTCTCATGCGCCGCCGCCAGAACAACCCGATCCTCACGGGCGAGGCGGGCGTCGGCAAGACGGCGGTGGTGGAAGGCTTCGCGCAGCGCATCGTCGCGGGCGAGGTGCCCCCCGCGTTGCGCGACGCCGTTGTGCGCACGCTCGATGTCGGCCTGCTGCAGGCGGGGGCGAGCGTGAAGGGCGAGTTCGAGAACCGGCTCAAGCAGGTGATCGAGCAGGTGCAGAAGTCGGACAAGCCGGTGATCCTTTTCATCGACGAGGCGCATACGCTCGTCGGCGCGGGCGGCGCGGCCGGCACCGGCGATGCGGCCAACCTGCTCAAGCCCGCGCTCGCGCGCGGCACGCTGCGCACCATCGCCGCGACGACGTGGGTCGAATACAAGAAGCACATCGAGAAGGACCCGGCGCTCACGCGCCGCTTTCAGGTCGTGAAAGTGCCCGAGCCTTCGGAGGACAACGCGATTGCGATGATGCGCGGCCTCGTGCGCAAGATGGAGTCGCATCACGGCGTGCAGGTGCTCGACGAGGCGCTCGAAGCGGCGGTGAAGCTCTCGCATCGCTTCATTCCCGCGCGCCAGTTGCCCGACAAGGCCGTGAGCCTGCTCGACACCGCCTGCGCGCGCGTCGCGGTGAGCCAGCAGGCGCTGCCCCCGGCCATCGACGATGCGAAGCGGCGCATCGAAACGTGGCAGACCGAAAGCGAGATCGTGGCGCGTGAAGCCGCGCTCGGCATCGACACGCAGGAACGCGCGGCGGATGTCGCCGCGCGCCTCGACGCCGAGCGTGCGCGTCTCGCGGAATTGACGGCGCGCTGGGAAGCCGAACGTGCGCTGGTCGCGCGCATTCTCGCGGCGCGCCGTGCGATCGGGGAGGGCGGCGAAGCCGTGACCCTCTCCGACCTGCAGGGCCTGACCGATGAACTCGCGCAACGCCAGGGCGAAGCGCCGCTGATTCTGCCGGGCGTGGACGCGCATGCGGTGGCATCGGTCGTGCAGGACTGGACCGGCATTCCGGTCGGCCGCATGGTGCGCGACGAAGCCGCGAGCGTGCTCGATCTCGCCACGACGCTGAACCGGCGCATCGTCGGGCAACGCCACGCGATGGACATGATCGCGCGCCGCGTGCAGACCGCGCGCGCCGGCCTCGACGATCCCGGCAAGCCCGTCGGCGTGTTCATGCTGGCGGGCACCTCGGGCGTCGGCAAGACCGAAACCGCGCTCGCGCTCGCCGAAGCGCTTTATGGCGGCGAAGAGAACGTCGTCACCGTGAACATGAGCGAGTACCAGGAAGCGCACACGGTGTCGCTGCTCAAGGGCGCGCCGCCGGGATATGTCGGCTACGGCGAAGGCGGCGTGCTCACCGAGGCGGTGCGGCGTCGTCCGTACAGCGTCGTGCTGCTCGACGAATTCGAGAAGGCGCATCCGGACGTGCACAAGCTGTTCTTTCAGGTCTTCGACAAGGGCCGCATGGAAGACGGCGAGGGCCGCGAGATCGACTTTTCCAACACGCTGATCCTGCTCACAACCAACGTCGGCACCGAGCTGATCACGCAACTGTGCGGTGGCGGGCGCGAGACGCCGTCGCCCGAAGAGATCGCGCGTGCGCTGCGCGCGCCGCTGCTCGACGCCTTCCCGCCCGCGCTGCTCGGGCGCGTCGCGGTGATTCCGTACTACCCGCTCGACGACACGATGCTCGATGCGGTGATTCGCCTGCAGCTCGCTCGCATCGAGCGGCGCATCGCGGAGCGCCATCGCGTGAAGTTCGCCTATGACGACGCCGTGGTCCGACAGATCGCGCGCCGCTGCACCGAGCTCGCGAGCGGCGGCCGCATGATCGACGCGATCCTCACCAATACCGTGCTGCCCCGCGTGAGCGCGGAATTCCTCGGCCGTCTCGTCGATGGCCGCAGTATCGGAAAAGTCGAGGTCGGCGTATGCGACGGCGACTTCACCTATGCCTTCGATTGACAGGGAGCCAGCCATGCCTCAACAAGTCAGCATGGGCGCGACGTTGCAGTGCTCGTTCGGCATGACGCCGTCGACGCTCGTCGTGCTGCCCGTGAACCGCGTGCGCTGCGAAGGGCCGCTCGCCGCGAACATCATGGATCACGAGCCGCTCGTGAACATCATGCCGTTCGGCATGTGCACGTCGGCGGCGAATCCCGAAGTCGCCTCGGCGACCGCCGCCGCGCTCGGCGTCCTGACGCCGATGCCCTGCGTGCCCGCGACCATGACGCCGTGGGCGCCGGGCGCGGTCACCGTGCTGCTCGGCAACCAGCCTTCGCTCGACAACGTGTCCAGGTGCCTCTGCAACTGGGGCGGCGTGGTGACGGTCGTCGAGCCGGCGACGTGCGCCACCCGGATTCCCTGAAGACGAGGCCCGCCATGATGCTCTCCGATACCAATCGCATCGCGCACGTGAGCTGTGCGCTCGGCAAGAACGCGCTCGTGCTCTGGCGCATGCGCGGACGCGAGGCGCTGGGGCGGCTCGCGCAATGGGATCTCGAACTGCTCGCCGATCAGTCGAATCTCGACATCGCGACGATGCTCGGCAGTGATTTCTCGCTGTCGCTGGAGATTCCGGGCGACGGCGCGCGCGAATACAACGGCATCGTCACGGCGTTCGAGCTGGCGCGGCCCGCGAGCACGCAGCCCAACCGGCCGGCGCTGTATCGCGCAACGGTGCGGCCGCGCCTGTGGCTGCTCACGCGCGCGTCGCATTGCCGGTTCTTTCATCAGATGACGGTGCCCGCGATCATCGGCAAGGTGCTCGCCGACTATCACATCGACTTCGAGAACAAATGCTCGGCGGCGTATCCGAGCCTCGAACACTGCGCGCAGTACCGCGAGACCGACTTCGATTTCGTGAGCCGGCTCGCCGAGCGCGAAGGCATTTACTACTTCATCGAGCATCGGGGCGGCACGCATCGGATGATTCTCACGGATTCGTCGCAGGTGCACGAGAGCGCGCCGCACGGCGCGACGCTGCGCTTTCGTCCGCAGCCCGCCGCGCCGCACGAGCACGAATGGGTCTATGCGTGGTCCGCGGGCGGCGAGGTGGCGACGGGCATCGTCGAAACCAACGACTACGACTTCGAGAAGCCGTCGCAATCGGCGCAGGAAGGTCTCGTCGCGCGCGCCCGGCGCAGCGAGCCGTTCGACAAGGCCGTCTACGCGATGCAGGAGCATGGCCTCGGCTACACGCGTCACGAGGACGCCGAGCGCTTCGCACGCGCGCATGTCGATGCGCATCAGGCGGGCAACGTCTTCGTGAGCGCTCGCGCGACGGCGCGCGGCATCTGGCCCGGCGGCCTCGTCAGGCTCACCGGCCATCCGCTCGACGTGCAAAACCGCGAGCATCTCGTCGTGGCGGCCGAGTACGCGCTCAACTCGGACGACTATCTGTCCACGCTCGACGCGCGCGACCGGCCGCCCGTTTTCGATTGCGCGTTCAGGGCGCTGCCGCGCGATGCCGGCTTCCGCGCCGCGCGCAGCACGCCCCGCGCATGTGTCGCGGGACCGCAGACGGCGGTGGTCGTCGGGCCGAAGGGCGAGGAAATTCATACCGACAAATACGGCCGCATCAAAGTGCAGTTCCATTGGGAACAGCTCGGCCCCACGGAGGCGCGCGAGTCCTTGCAGCGCTGCTGGGTGCGCGTCGCGCAGCCGTGGGCGGGCAAGGGCTACGGGGCGTTCTTTCTGCCGCGCATCGGTCAGGAAGTGCTCGTGCATTTCATCGAGGGCGACCCGGACCAGCCGCTCGTGATCGGCAGTGTCTACAACGCGGCGCAGACGACACCAGACGAACTCCCCGCGAAGATGGCGCGCACGACGCTCAGGAGCAATTCGACCAAAGGCGGCAACGGTTTCAACGAAATGCGTTTCGACGATACCAAAGACACCGAGCAACTGTTCTTTCACGCCGAGCGCGATCTGGAGACGTGGGTGAAGCACGACGCGCTGACGCGCATCGGCGGCGAACGGCATGTAATCGTCGAGCACGACGATCTTGCGCGCTGCAACGGCAGCCGCAGCGACGCGGTGCAGGGCGGTCACAGCGCGCGCATCGGCGGCAAATATTCGCTCGATGTCGGCGGCGATACACATCACAAAAGCGGGGCGAATATTTTGGTGGGGGCGGGTGTTAACGTCGATGTGAAGGGCGGGGCCAACGTCACCATCGAGGCGGGCGTGACGCTCACGCTCAAGGCGGGCGGCAACACGATCGTGCTGGGGCCGGAAGGCATCGCGATCAGCGCGGCCGGGCCGGTGTCGATCGACGGCGTCGTCGTGCAGATCAACTGCGGCGGCGGCGGTGGCGGCGCGGGCGCGGCGAGCGCATCGCCGGATGCGCCCGCCGATCCCCGGCAGGCCGACGACGGCACCACATGAACGCACACGAAGGAGAGATCATGCATCTGACGCTCGCGGTCGAGACCTATCAGGGCATCCCGACCGACGCCCCGCTTTCGTGCCGCTTCGGCGCGGCGGGCGGCACCATCGGGCGCGGCTCCGACAACACGCTCGTGTTGCCGGATGCGGCGAAGACCGTGTCGCGGGTGCATGCGCGCATCGACTGGACCGAGGACGGCTGGCGGCTCGCCGACCTCGGCAGCAATCCGAGCCGGCTCAATGGCCGGCCGCTGTCCGCCGGGCAGAGCGCGCGTCTTGCCAGCGGCGACCGGCTGGAGATGGGCGGCTACCGGCTCGATGTGCGGACGATGGAACGCGCGCCCGCCGAAGCTTTCGATGCGCCGCCCGGCGTGCATGACCGCCACGGTTTCGATCCGCTCGAAGCCGTGAGCCTTCAGGACAACGCAGCGCCGCGCTCTTTCGCGCACGATCCGCTCGCGCTGGCGGCGGTCCTCGCTGATGCGCCGCTGCCGGGTCCGCGCTTCGATCCGCTCGCCGCGCCGCTCGACGGTGAGCACGAACCCGCGACGCGGCTCGATGGACGCGCGGCGTTCGCCGGATCGCAGAGCGATCACGTGGCGCCGGAGCAGTTCGCCTATGTGCCGCCAGCCGGCGCGGTAGCGCATGCGCCGGCGGGCGGCATTCCGCATGATTACGACCCGTTGAGCGAAGACGCATGCGCGCCGCTCGCGGCCGTCGTGACTCCGCCGGCGCAGCCTGCCGCGATAAGGCCCGAAGAAAGACCCGAAGAAAGACCCGAAGCGGCCAACGAAGCCATTGCCGAATCGGCCTTTGCCGCGCTGCTCGACGGCATGGGCGTCGATGCCGGCACGCTCGGCACGCGCAACGCCGCCGAAATCGCGCGTCTCGCCGGCGCGATGCTGCGCACGGCGGTGCGCGGCGTAGTCGACGTGCTGCTGTCGCGCTCGGTCCTCAAGCGCGAAATCAGCCTCGACACGACGATGCTCGTCCAGCGCGACAACAACCCGCTCAAGTTCTTCCCCGACGGCGACGGCGCGCTCGCGCAGATGCTGCGTGGCGCGAGCACGGGATATCTGCCCGCGCAGACCGCGCTCGAAGGCGCGTTCGACGACATCCGCCGACACGAGCTCGCGGTCCTCGCGGGCACGCGCGCCGCCATGCAGCATCTGCTCGGCCGCTTCGATCCGCAGGCGCTCACGCGCGCCGATACGCGGCGCGGCTGGCTCGACTGGCTACCCGCATGCCGCAAGGCGCGGCAGTGGGACCGTCTCGTCGCGCTGCATGCCGAGCTCACCCGCGCGAGCGCCGACGACCTTCAGGCGCTGTGCGGCAGCGCGTTCAACGACGCATACGAGCAGCACGCGAACAGCTTCGCCGATACGAAGCAGACTTCCTTCCACTGAGAGCGAGGCATCGATGTCCTGGAACAACAAGGTGATCTGGTCCGAAGGCATGCTGCTTCAGCCGCAGCATCTGCAACAACACGACCGCTACCTGCGCGCGCAGATCGAGACGCGCTGCGCGGCGCTGCGGCCCTATGCGTTCGGCTTCTCGGAACTGGAGATCGACGCCGCGCAACTGAAGCTCGGCCGCATCGCGCTGGTTTCGTGCGCGGGCGTGCTGCCCGACGGCAGTCCGTTCCGACTTCCTTCGGATGACGAACTTCCGCTGCCGCTCGCCGTGCCCGAGGACGCGCGCGACCTGACGGTCGTGCTCGCGCTGCCCGTCGCGCGTCATGGCGTGCCCGAGGCCGCGTATGCGGCGCAGGCCGGCCACGATGGTTTCGTGCGTCACCGCATCGCGGAAACCGAAGTGCCCGACAGCAACGAAGGCGCGGTCGGTGCGGCGCTCGTGCAGGTCGGCAAGCTGCAATTGCGGCTCGCCTTCGAGCGGGACGTGGCCCATGCGCATACCTCGCTCGGGATCGCGCGCATCGTCGAGCGCCGCGCGGACAACAGCATCGTGCTCGATGCCGCTTACGCGCCGCCCTGTCTCGACTATCGCGTGTCGCGCCGGCTGTGCGGGTTCGTCGACGAACTCACGGGCCTCATGCACCAGCGCGCCGATGCGCTCGCCGCGCGCCTCGCCCGCCCCGCGGCGACCGGCGCGGCGGAGATCGCCGACTTCCTGCTGCTGCAGGTGCTCAATCGGGCGGAGCCGCTGTTCGCGGGCATCGCCTCGACGACCGGGCTGCATCCGCACGATCTGCATCAGCATGCGCTGCAACTGGCGGGCGAGCTCGCGACCTTCAGCCAGCCCGGCAAGCGTCCCGCCGCGTTTCCCGGATATCGCCACGAGCGGCTGGATGAAACCTTCACGCCGCTCGTCGATGCGCTGCGCGTCGCGCTGAACGCGGTGATGGATCCGCATGCGGTGCCGATCGCGCTCGAGGAGCGCAAGTACGGATTGCGCGTGGCGATCGTGCCGGATCGCGACCTGTTCCGCTCGGCGAGCTTCGTGCTCGCGGCGAAGGCCGATCTCGCGCCGGCCGCGCTTCTGAACAGCTTCCCGCAGCAGGCCAAGCTCGGACCGGTGGAGCGCATCCGCGATCTCGTGAATCTCCAGTTGCCCGGGATCGCGCTGCGCGCGCTGCCGGTCGCGCCGCGCCAGTTGCCGTTCCATGCCGGCTACACCTATTTCGAGCTGGAGCGCAGCGGCGATCTGTGGCGACAGTTCGCGACCTCGGCCGGCGTCGCGCTGCATGTCGCGGGTGACTTTCCGGGCCTCGAACTCGAATTCTGGGCGATCCGCCCGTGAGCGCCGCGCCCTCTTCGAAGAAGGACCTCATCGTGAATGCCCCGATCTTTCCGCCAGCCGGCTTCGACCCGGACGACACCATCCTGATTCCGCAACCGGGCGGGTCCGTTGCGGCACGCCCGCGCCAGGAGCGCCAGGAAGAGAGCGCGCAGGAGCGGCCGGAAGCCGCGCCGCGCGCGTCGGTCCTGCCGGTCGCGAGCGGCCTGAGCCCGCTCGTGCGTGCGGCGAACCCGATGCTCGAACTCGCGCTGCCGCTGCGCCATCGTGCGGCCATCGCCGATATCGAAGGTTTGCGCGCCGAGCTCGTGCGGATGGTGCGGGCCTTCGAGCACGACGCCCGCGCGAGCGGCATCGACACCGA
Organism: Caballeronia sp. INML1; assembly: GCF_023631085.1. Classification (NCBI taxonomy): domain Bacteria; kingdom Pseudomonadati; phylum Pseudomonadota; class Betaproteobacteria; order Burkholderiales; family Burkholderiaceae; genus Caballeronia; species Caballeronia sp. INML1. Next base: position 95,694 of record NZ_JALQDT010000079.1, read on the forward strand.
AACGCTCGCGGCGGCGCGCTATTGCCTGTGTACCTGCATCGACGAGTCGATCTCGGGCACGCCGTGGGGCAGCGGCGTGTGGGCGAGCCGCAGCCTGCTCGTCACCTTCCATAACGAGGCGTCGGGCGGCGAGCGCTTCTTTCTGATCCTGCAGCGGCTCGCGCAGGACCCGGCGCGCCATATCGACGTGCTGGAGCTGCTTTACGTGATCCTGTCGCTCGGCTTCGAAGGGCGCTATCGGCTGATCGACGGCGGGCGCAGCCAGCTCGACTCCGTGCGCGAGCGGCTCGAACGCATCATCCGCAACCAGCGCGGCCCCTTCGAGGCCGAACTGTCGGTGCACTGGCGGCCCGCCGAGCGCGCGCGCAGGCCGCTCGGGCAGCGCATGCCGCCGTGGGTCTGCGCCGCGCTCGCGGGCGTCGTGCTCGTGGCGACGCATATCGCGCTGGCCGTGAGCCTGAACCGCACGTCGGACCCCGTGTTCGACGCGCTCAACCGCATCCGCGTGAGCGAGCGGCCCGCGGCGCAGCCGGCCATGATCGCGCCCGCCGCGATGCCCGCCGCCGCCGCGACGCTCTCGACGTTCCTCGCGCCGGAAATCCGCCAGGGCCTGGTTTCGGTTCGCGAGGCGGCGGATCGCTCCATCGTCACGATCAACGGCGACAACCTCTTCACCTCCGGCAGCGCGACGCTCGACCCGGCCTACGATGCGCTGATCGGCCGCATCGCCAACGCGCTGAAGCAGGTGCCCGGCAGAGTCGTCGTGACAGGCCACACGGATGACCAGCGCCTCCTGTCCGCGCGCTTTCCGTCCAACTGGCATCTGTCGCAGGCGCGCGCCGAAAGCGTGCGGGCGATGCTCGCGTCGCTCACCGGCGTGCCCGCGCGCTTTTCCGCCGAAGGCCGCGGAGACGCCGAACCGCTCGCGCCGAACGACACGCCCGCCGGCCGCGCCAAGAATCGTCGCGTGGAGATCACGCTGCTCGCCCCGGGCGCGTCGTCCTGAGGCGCGGCTCATTCGTTTAGCAGAACAGGCATGGAGACATCGATGAAAAAGATCGCAGGAACGCTCAGGACACCGCAATGGATCACGTTCGCGGGCGTGCTCGCGCTGCTCGTCGTGGTGTGGTTCGAAGGACCGCTCTTCGCGTTCGACGGCCACGCGCCGCTCGAATCGCCGCGCGCCCGCTGGATCGCGATGACCCTGCTCGTCGCCGCCTGGGCGCTCGCGTGGGGCGTGCGCCTCGGCGCCGCGCGTCTCGTCAACCTGCGCTTCATGAGCGGCGTCGCGGGGCAGGGGGCGGGGGCATCGGCGGGCAGCGCGGAGCTCGCCGTGTTGCGCGAGCGCTTCGAGCAGGCGCTCGCGATCCTGCGGCAGGCGCGCATGAAAGGCGTCAACGGGCGTCAGTGGGTGTATCAGTTGCCGTGGTACATGTTCATCGGTGCGCCCGGTACGGGCAAGAGCACGGCGCTCTCGAACTCGGGGCTGCGCTTTCCGCTGCGCGAGAAGCTCGGCGACGAGGCGATCGGCGGTGTCGGCGGCACGCGTCATTGCGACTGGTGGTTCACGGACGACGCCGTGCTCGTCGATACGGCGGGCCGCTTCACGACGCAGGACAGCGACGCGCAGGCCGACGAATCCGCCTGGACCGGCTTCCTGCAACTGCTGCGCAAATACCGTCCGCGCCGGCCGTTGAACGGGCTCATCGTCACGCTGTCGGCGGCCGATCTCGTGCGCCAGGACGACGCCGCCCGCGAGGCGCACATCCGCACGATCCGCAGCCGCCTGACCGAGCTGAGCGAGCGGCTCGGGGTGCGCTTTCCGGTCTACGTCGTCGTGACGAAGTGCGACCTGCTCGCGGGCTTCACGGAGTTCTTCGACGATCTCGGCGAAGCGGAGCGCAAGCAGGTCTGGGGCATCACCTTCGCGCTCGATGAATCCCCGGGCGCGGGTCCGGCGCTCTCGGCGTTCCCGGCCGAATTCGATGCGCTCGGCGCGCGCTTGCAGGCGCGCGTGCTGCATCGCATGCAGCGGGAAACGGACGTAGCGCGGCGTGCGCGCATCTACGGCTTCGCGCAGCAGTTCGCGGGCCTTCAGCCGGCGCTCGGGCGCTTCCTCGACGGCGTGTTTCGCGGCACGCGCTTCGAAGCGTCGCCGCTCCTGCGCGGCGTGTATTTCACGAGCGGCACGCAGCACGGCAGGCCGATCGACCGCGCGATCAGCGCCATCGCGCAATCGCTCGGATTGCAGCGCGACATCGCCTATAACCGCGACGCTTCGGGGCGCGCGTACTTCATCAACGGTCTGCTCAGGGACGTGGTGATTGCCGAGGCCGGGCTGGTGGGCGCGAACGCGCGCTTCGAGCGATGCAGCGCGTGGCTGCGGCGCGCGGCGCTGGCGGCGGTCGGCGTGGCGCTCATGCTCGCGCTCGCGGGCATGGCGGTGAGCTATCAGCGCAACCGCGCGTATGTCGCGGAGTTCGACCGGCAGACGCAGCACGTGCGCCAACTGGCGCGCGACGCGAATGCGGCCGCCGATCCGCTCGCGGTGCTGCCGCTGCTCGACGCGGCGCGCGCGCTGCCCGGCGGTTACGCGGACGCCGGCAAGCCGGTGCCGTGGCTCACCCGGCTCTGGCTCTATCAGGGCGACAAGCTCGGCCAGGAGGCGCGCGTGACGTACCGCCGTCTGCTCGACCAGACCTTGCTGCCGCTCGCGGTCGGCAAACTCACGCAGGAGTTGCAAGACGGCGGCGCGGGAAATGATTCGACCACCGAGGCGTATCGCTATGAAGCCTTGCGCGCCTACCTGATGCTCGGCGACGCGCGCCATTTCGATCCCGCCGCGCTGCGCGCGCATCTGGTCCCGGCACTGGCACGCGACGCGAGCCCGGCGCAACGAAGCGCGCTCGATGCGCACCTCGCCGCGCTGTTCGACCGGACGCACTTCGATCCGTCGCTGCCGCTCGACGAGGCGCTCATCGAGTCGGCGCGCGCGCGGCTGGCCGAACTGCCGCTGTCGCAGCGCATCGGCAACCGGGTCGATGGCGAACTCGCGCAGGCGAACGTGCCCGCGTTCAGCGTGAGCGCCGCGGCCGGTCCCAATGCGCCGCTGCTGCTCAGGCGCGCGAGCGGCGCGCCGCTCACGGGCGGCGTGGCGGGCGCGTACACCTTGAACGGCTACGCTCGCTACGCCCGGCTGCGCGACGCCGCGCTCGCCGATGTCGCGAAGGATGCGTGGGTGCTCGGCCGCGACGACGTCGCGCCCACGCCCGAAGGCGTCACCGCGCTGCGCACCGCGCTCGACGCGCGCTATTTCGACGCCTACGTCCACGCGTGGGACGCCCTGCTCGACGATGTGACCGCCGTGCCCGTCACCGCGCTCGCCGATGGCGCGCGCGTCGCGAACGAACTGTCGGCGCCGGATTCGCCGCTCAGGAAGCTGATCGTCGCGGCGGCGCGCGAGACGACGCTCGCGTCGAACGCATCGGGCAAACAGAACGCGACGACGCCCGTCGACGAGCACTTTCAGGCGCTGCATCAACTCGCGGGCAAGCCGGGCGATGCCGCGTCGCTCGATCGCGAATTCGCGCCGCTCAAGGACGCCGCCGTCTATCTCGATGCAGCCGACGCCGCGCGCAGAACGGGTCAGCCCGCGCCCGCCGGCGATGCGCTCGGCAAGCTGAGGCTCGCGAGCCAGACGAGCCCGGCGCCGCTCACGCCCGTGGCCGCGTCGCTCGCCGCCGCGGGCACGGCGCTCATGGAGGGCGGCGAGCGCGCGCGCCTCAACGCGTTGTGGAACGCGAGCGCCGGCCCGTTGTGCCACCGCGCGCTCGATGGCCGCTATCCGTTCGTGCACGGCTCGACCCGCGATGTCGCCGCCGACGACTTCGGCAAGCTCTTCGCGCCGGGCGGTCTCATCGACGATTTTTTCCAGAAGAACCTCGCCGCGCTGGTGGACACGAGCGCGCCGGTCTGGCAATGGCGCGCCGGCACGCCGCCGGCGGGCATGCCGCGCGATGCGCTCGCGCAGTTCCAGCGCGCCGCGCAGATCCGCGACGCGTTCTTCCGCGACGGCGGCCACGACATGTCGATCCGTTTTCGCGTGAAGGCGCTCTCGCTCGATCCGGCGGTGGCGCAGGTGAATCTCGACATCGACGGACAGCAGCTCGCGCTGAAAGCGGACGGCGTTCAGTCGATGCTGTTGCAATGGCCGGGGAGCAGGAACACGGGCCGCGCGAGCGCGCAGTTCGATCCGCCCGCGACCGCGCAGGGCGCGGCGCTCGACGCGAGCGGACCGTGGGCGCTGCTGCATCTTCTCGACGCGGGCAGACTCGAGCCGACCGCGCAGCCGGACCGCTACACACTCACGCTCGCGTCCGCCGGTCGCCGGGCCGTGCTCGAACTGGATGCGACGAGCGTCGTCAATCCGTTGCGGCGCGCGCCGCTCGAGCAGTTCCGCTGCCCGGAGCATCTGTGATGACGGGACCGGGCATCGCCGGATGCTTCGGCAAGCTGCGAAGCAACGGCGACTTCGTCTCGCGGCGCTTGCCGCCGTGTTTCGTCGAGCAGTGGGATGCGATGTTGCAGGCCGGTGTGCTCGCGAGCCGCGCAACGCTCGGGCGTGCGTGGCTCGATGCGTATCTGACCGCGCCGCTGTGGTGCTTCGCGCTCGGCGACGGTGTCATCGGCGAGACCGGATGGGCGGGCGTGCTGATGCCGAGCGTCGATTGCGCGGGCCGTCATTTTCCGCTCACGATCGCTGCGCCCGTCGAGTCATTCGCGTGGCGCTTTCAGATGGACGGCTGGTTTTCGCGCTGCGCCGCGCTCGCGCTCGCGACGCTGGATCGGGACGCACGTCTCGCCGACTTCGACGCCGCATTGCTCGCGCTCCCGCACGCGCACGCGCACGCGGATGATGCGGCGGGCGTCCCGGTGCCGTCCGGGGCGGGCGAGCGGGGAGTGAGCCATTGGTGGCATGCGGGATCGGTGCGCGCGAGCGCCGGATTGCCCGATGCCGCGTTCGTCGCGGCGCTATTCGATCGTGCAGGCTAGATGCCGTCGAAGCAGACGATGACGGCCGTGATGTTGTCCTTGCCGCCTGCATCGAGAGCGAGGGCGATGAGATGCCTGCACGCCGCGTCGATTCCGTGCGGCTTCACGCCTTTCAGCACGGCCTCGATCTCGCGATGCGACACCTCGCCGTGCAGCCCGTCGCTGCACAGCAGATAGCGGTCGCCGGGAAGCCAGTTGTGCGCTTGGACGACGGGCGCGATGGACGGCAGCGGGCCGAGCGCCTGCAGCAGCACGTTGCGCGGCGGCAGATGTTCGATGGCGCCGCGCTCCAGCGCTTGCTGATAGAGCGTCTGGTCGCGAGACAGTTGCGACAGCGCGCCGTCGCGAAAGCGATAGAGCCGGCTGTCGCCGACGTGAAACGAGATCAACTGCAACGAGCCGGGCGGCTGCCAGATGCCGGTCAACGTCGTGCCCATCGATCGTTGCGGCGTGAGACGCTCGCGCTGGTTCATCGCGTGGAGCGTCGCATTCGCGTGATCGAGTGCGTCGGCGGCGGCGCGCATCGCACACGCCGGCGCGTCGTGCAGGGTGGCGTCGGGATCGTCGGCGCTCGCATGCGTGGCGGGCCGGGCGGCGAGTTCGGCGGCGATGCACTCGAGCGCGGTCGCACTCGCGCGCGCACCGAATGCGTGACCGCCCATGCCGTCCGCCACCGCGACGAGATTGAGCCCGGCGTGGATCAGAAAGCGGTCCTGATTGTCGCGGCGCACGCGCCCGGCATCGGTGTGGCCGAACGCCGAGCAGGCGGCAAGGCGCAGCGGAGCGCGGCGCGTCAACGTGTCGGAATCCATCGGTGAAAGCTCCTTCGGATGCGTGCTTACAGTCCGACGTCGCGCCTGAAGCGCGAGCGGTCGTGTTCGTTGGAGATCGCCGCCGCGAGCCGCTCGTGCAGCGCTTCGAGGCTGCCTGAGCGCGAGGCCTCGCGTTTCGCGACGATGTTCGCGATCGGGCCGAGATAGACCGCGAGCTTCGACGCGGCGGCCTGTACCTCTTCCACGCCGAGCGACGGAAAGCGCGATGCGTCCAAAGACGTCGCGGCGCCATGCGTCGTGCCCGCGCGGGAGCCTTCCTCGAAGGCCGCGACGAACAGCGCGCGGCCCTTGTCGGACGGCACGTGCGGGGCGAGCAGCGCGACCAGCGCGGGCAGGTCCGGCGCGCCGGCGATGGGCGCTGCCGCGCGCCGCACGAGCAGACGGGCCACCGGCCCGATCTGCCCGGCGAGTTGCATCTCGACCGAGGCGAGCATGGCGGCGGGCCACATCGTGAGCGAGGGCAGCGAGTCGCCGCGCCAGGCGCCCGAACCGGAGGCGAGCGGCCCGTCGGGACTCACCGTGCGTGCTTCCAGAATCGTGCGGTCGTCGGCCGGGACGGGCGCGTGATCCAGCGCACGCTGAAAATCGGCGGCGGTCTGAAAACGCGCGTCAGGGCGTCGTGCCAGCGCGCGCATCAGCACGTCGTCGAGCGCGGGGGTGAGCGCCGGATTGCAGGCGGACGGCGCGCGCGGCGTTTCGTGCATGACCTGCCGCATCACCTCGGCCTGCGATGCGCCCGTGAAAGGCCGGCATCCAGTGAGCATCTGATACAGCACGATCGCGGCGGAAAAGAGATCGGAGCGTCCGTCGACGGACTCGCCCGTGAACTGCTCAGGCGACATGTAGCATGGCGTGCCGATCATCGCGCCCGCCAGCGTCAGCGTGGACGATTCGACGTGTGCGACGCCGAAGTCCGCGACCTTGAGCCGCCCTTGCTCGCTGACGAGCAGGTTCGCGGGCTTGATGTCGCGATGCACGACGCCGTGCGCGTGCGCGAAGCCGAGCGCGGCGAGCAACTGGCCGAACCAGTCGACCGCGGTCGCGAGTGCGAGCGGACGGCCCGCGTCGAGCAACTGCTTGAGGCCTTGCCCGTTCACCAGCTCCATGGCGATGAAGGCGGTGTCCGCGGTCTCGCCGTAGTCGTACACGCCGACGATATTCGGATGCGCGAGCCGTCCGCCGGCCTGGGCTTCGTTGCGCAGGCGCGCCAAGAGGCTCGCGCGTTCGCCGCCGTCGAAGAGATCGTGACGGACCGTTTTCAGCGCGACATGCCGCTCGATGTGCGGATCGAACGCGCGATACACGACGCCCATCGCGCCCGCGCCCAGCATCGCCTCGATGCGGTACTTGCCCAGGTGCGTGATGCGCGGCGGGTCCATCGCGGCACCCGTCATCTCATGCCTCGATCATCTTGAATGCTTCGACGAGGCTCGTCTTCATGCGCGCGAACGACGCGGCGAGCGAAGCGATCTCGTCGCGGCCGCGCTCGGTGAAGTCCGCGCCGTCGAGTTGCCCGAGGCTCGCCTGATCGGCGGCTTGCGAGAGCGCCCGGATGCGCCTTGTCACGAGCAGATGCACCATCACGTTCAGCGCGATCAGCAGCAGCACGAACACCGCGAGCAGCGAGGCGAGAAAGGTGCGCAGCACCGCATCGCTGCGCGCGACCGGCAGCGCCATCGGCACCGACACGAAGTCCGCGCCGATGACTTCATGCATCGCCCAGTTGAAGCCGTTGTTCGGGCCGTATTTGTCGATGAGCGTCTTCGGCGCGCGCGAGGGCACGCTGTGGCATTCCATGCACGCGGCATCGTTGATGCGGTTGGGGCGCGCGATATACAGGTTCTGCCCGGAAGGCGTGTCGCGCAGACCGACGACTTCCTTCAGCTCGGGCTTGTCGTGCAGATGCCGGATGACGTCCGCTTCCCAGTCCGAAGGACGGTCGCGCGGATTGGTCGGATTGAGCATCGTCGAACGATACGAGTATCCCGCGAGACGCTTCTCCAGCGTCATCAGGGTTTCGACCGCCGAGAACGCCGGCACCGATTGCGGCACGAAGCTGTATTTGAGCTGCGTCTGCAGGAGCGGCGTGACCTGCGTCGCGGTGTAGTTCTGCGCCGCGCTCGCGGCTTCCATCAGGACGCGCGCATTCTGCACGGTTTCCTCGATGGCCGCGCGCCGCAGCAGTTCACGCGCGGCAAACCCGGCCGACGCGAAACCGATGACGAACACCGCGAGAAACACCAGATTGAACTTGACGGCGAGCGACAGTCTCATGACTCCACCTCGGTTGATTGCGCGTTGACGGGCGCGACCGCGCGCCGGCGCGGCATGGCGGGCGGCGGGCACAGCACGCGCCGCCATTCGGGAAGATCGCGCAGGTTCTGGCGCACTTGCGTGCGAAACGGCTCGCCCTGTGCGAGCGGCCGAAAACGCGCGACGAAGGTGCGCCGGATATCGAGCGGTGCGGTGAGCCAGCCGGCGAGGTCGGCATACGTCGCCGGACGGCCTTGCACCGGCGCGTCGGGTTTCGTTTTCGCGAAGGCGACGAACGCGAGCGGATCGCGGAACGAAACCGGCATCGCGGCGATGAACGATTGAGCCGCGCGCGGGTGCACGTCGAGCGGCTTGCCGGCCGCACGCTCGATGTAGCGCTCGCCGTCGAATGGCTGGCGCGCTTCGGCGTGCTCGGGCAGGGCGAGCGTCACGCTTCCGGTTTCGATGAAGAGCGAGGTCGCATCGCGGCTTGCGTGCAGGACGGCGGAACCTTCGCGCAGGGCAACGCGAAGCGCCGCGGTCTCGATCGACAGGGGTTCGGCTGCGGCGTGAATGCGCGCGATCTTGATCCAGCCCGACAGCAGCGCGAGCGCAACGGCGTGCGGCGCCGCATCGATGGCGAGGCGCGTATCGGCACCGAGGGCGACGATCGTGCCGTCGTCGTCTTCGATTTGCGCGCCGCCGTGGGCATCGGTGGCGAGCAGATCGCCGGGCTCCACAGCGAAGGGTGCATCGACGCTTACGACCGTCTTGCCGCGGACCAGCGTGACCGCGCCGTCGGGCAGCAGGACGGGCTGGCCCGCGTATGCGCACTGGAGCGCGCATAGAGACGCAACGGCGAAGCCTGAGCGCAGAGCGTGAGAAAGGGTTCGGACGTTCATCGCTGTCGATGCCTCGAAGCATGGAGGGATTGCGACGAAAACAGCCGGGACACCGCTTCTATTCCAGAGAATTTCCCCTATGGCCGATGGAACAAATCGGCGCCGCCCGGTGTTGTCGGCAGGACGAGACCGCCGCGCGATGCCGTTCGTGATCGCGCGTCGCTTTCGCACACTCGAACCACTCAACCAGGGCAATCTCCATGATGAGCAAACTTGCTTCACAAGCCGTGGCCGGCGCGCTCGCGCTCGCCGCCTCGCTGACATGCGCAACGAGCCAGGCGGCGTGGCGCGTCGACAGCGGCCAGTCCACGTTCTCCTTCACGACCACGAAGGCCGCCCGTCCGGGCGCGGCGGCGCTCGCGGAAGTGCAGACGTTCAGGCAGATCGACGGCTCGATCGGCGATGACGGCAAGCTCGTCTTCGATGTCGATCTCGCAAGCGTCGAAACGAACATCGACCTGCGCAATCAGCGGCTGAAGGACATGCTGTTCAAGGTCGCGGATCATCCGAAGGCCGTGTTCAACGGTGCCGTCGATATGCGGCGCGTGCAGGCGCTCCATACGGGCGCGAGCATGGACATCGACGTGAGCGGCGCGCTCGCGATCAGCGGCGTGGCACGACCGCTGAGCGCGAGCTTGCGCGTCGTGAAGCTCGCGAACGGCGCGCTTTATGTCGGTACTCGTCTGCCGATCGTGGTGAACCTGAAGGACTATGGCCTGCAAGACGAGGTCGAGGCGCTGCGCGCGCTGATGAACCTCGATGTGCTCGCGGGCTCCGCGCCTGTGAGCTTCGCGGTGATGCTCGAGCCGCAAAGATGAGCGGCTGAACGGCGGACGCCTTCGCGAGCGCGAGGGCGTCCGATGTGTCGAAGATCGCGGGGTGTTACGCGTTCAGGAAACCGAGAACGGCCTTGCGCAGTTTCAGGTCCCAGGTCTGCTCTTGCGCGTGGTTCGCGGCGAGCGTGAGCAGGCCGCTGATCATCGCATCGTCCGACTTGAACGCGAAACCCGCATCCCCGAGATAGCTCGATCCCCAGACCTTGAGGCTATCCACGTATTTGCAGCCCGCCGTGTAGGCCGCCTGCGTGATGATGGTCTCGTCGTCCTTGAACATCGCGAGAAAGTGCATCTTGTCGCCGCAAATGCCCGAGTTGAGGGCGAGCACCGACAGCGCCGGAATCGATACCGCGTAGCGCTTGAACCAGTTGTTGAACGCGATCGGCCGGGTATGCAGTGCATCGCGCTGCATGCGGGCGTCCCAGTACTCCTTCGCCTGCTCGCAGAACCGCTTGATGCGCTTGATTTCGACGATCTTCCAGATGACCTTCGCGAGCGTTTCCATGATGGAGACGACCGCGTCGACGATGGTCGATGCACCCTGACTCGCGAACTGCAAGCCGAGGCTCGCGCCGCCTTTCACGAGGTCGTACACGCCGGAGCCGATGCTCAGCTTCATCGCGCGTCTGATCGCTTCCACGATGGTACCGGGGTGTCCCGCGAGCAATTGCACATCGCGGCCCTGCACCCATTCGCGATACTTGGTGATGCTGCTGTCGACGGTATTCGCGATGCCCTTGGCGATGTCGAGGCCCGCGCCGATGAACGGTGCGAGCGTGGCGAGCAGCTTGCCGCACAGCACGTCCACCAGCTTGCGCAAGAGCGCGGGCATCGTATCGAGCGCGAAGCCGCCGGGATCATTGCGAATATCCGTGACTTTCTCGCGGATCATGTCCCAGAGTTTTTTCGCGCCTTCCTCGACCTTGGCGCGAATGGCATCGTAGAGACGGCGCGCCGCACTGCTCAACGCAGGCAGCGTGACAGTGGATAGCGTGAGCTGATTCGAACTCACGAGCGTGGGTTCCTTGTGCTTCTTTATCTTCTTCTGAACATGCTCGAGTGCGAGCGATGCCGACTTCTGCACGAGACTGTTGTCCAGTACCTCGGCGGCGCGCGACGCCGCGACATTGGCCTCCGGCGCGAAGCCGAGACCGACATTGGTGACTTCGAAAGCGCCTTCGAGAAGCACCTGGAACGTGTCGTCCTCGACTTCCATGTTGCCGAAGAGATAGAGGACGCCGAGCCGCGAATTGATGAGCGCGGGCGCCATGAAGTCGAGCGCGCCGCCTGCGGCATCGGAGTCGCCCTGGCCGTGCAGTTGCTGGTCGAGCAGCGTGAAGCACTTCGCGCCATTGCGGGAGATTGTTTTCCAGGCATCGCCGGGACCGACCGACTGCTGCCAGCGCTCGAAGGCGCGCACAAGGCTGTGGAACCGGTGAACGGTTCGGATTCTCTGGTACAGAAGGATCTGCTCGTCCAGATCTTTCAACGCTGCACTGCGCACCTGAAGCAGCGACGACGTTCCTCTCAGCCATTCATCGTGGCGAACGATGTCGGGCAAACTGGCGTAAGCGTAGGGCATGGATGGGTCTCCTCGGAACCGGATGTGATCGTTGGCTGCGCCGCGCCGCCCTAGCACCACGCGATATCGTTGAGCTTCACGTAGTGGGTTTCGATCAGGCGGCCGCTGCGACTGCGCAGGTCCACCCGGTAGAAGCAGCCGAAACTGAAAAAGCTCTGGTCCAGGATAAAGATTGCGCGGTGCATGATTCCCCCTGTTCGTGCGGTTCGGCGGATGAAAACGCGCCGTTCGGATCGCCACGGGTTGCGGCGACCGTGATATCAGAACAACGGGGTGCGCGCGTTTCTTCCGCGTGCGATCGACAATTTATTTTCGGGGGGATGAAGGAATAAAAGAGGCGCTCGCGTGTGAGGCTCGATTGCGATGTCGGGCAGCGCGCTTTCCGTGGTGGGGCCGGACAGATGGAAGCGGCTCCATCGCTTCGACCGGTCCGGTGTGTGGGCAATGCCGGCCGACGCGACGTATCCTGTATTGCAGTGGCAGTCGATGCAGCACTGAGACGTTGTGCGCGAGCCATCTGATATACGGTGCCGACGGCTTTTGCAGGTTTGCGAACGACCGTTCTTAATTGACGATGCGCCACTTTGTCATTGCAGGCTTAAGCGTGGCACTCCGTTTGCTTTGCGCACGAGAGAACTATGGACGGAGCATGATGAAAGCGACTATTTGGGGCCATAGCCTGTTGCCAGACGGCCATGAGGAGATTCATCGCTTTGCGTTTGAACTTCAGGACGGAAGCGAAGCGCCGCCCGTGCGGGAATCGGTTTCCCTGCGTACCGCGCGCGTGATCGTGGCGCATCTGCACGACGGCAACGCATTGATACAAATGTTCCGGGCAATCGTCGACACTGAATCAGCGAAGTACGACGAATTAATCGGCCGAAGCTTCGAGGACGATTTCCTCGAGAACGGTCCAAGCGATCGGGTCAATAGCTCGCAGGGGTGGGAAAACGCGGAGCAGTGAGCCTGGATCGAATCGGAACGGCGTTGCGGGGTGACGCGAAGAGTCCAACATCGACCGTATGCTCTTTCAACGTTATTTCGATGTTCGGGGCGCGCAGGAAGCGAACGCAAAGGCCGCTCCGTCAACGGATCGATTTACGAGGAAGGAGTCAGCATGAGCGCGCGCTTGCCTTGTATTGTTCGCGGCCTCGCACGGCGGACCGCGATTTCTGCACTGGCGATGTCGTGCTCCCTCGCCTGCGCCGGGAATCTCAATTTCCTCAAGGACACGCCCATCACCTATATGCGACCGGCCGACCGCCAGGCGCTCAACCGCGCGGCACAGGAAGCGCTAGACACGAAGAAGGACGGCGAATCGCTCAAGTGGAGTAACGCGGGCACCGGCAATACGGTGCACATCGAAGGCACAGTCACGCCTCGCGATACTGCGAAGAGCGGGAGCGAGACGTGCCGTAAGGTCACGCTCGTTGCGGTCGCAAAAGGGCAGACGCAATCGTGGACGCCGACCGCGTGCAGGAAAGGCGGCGGCCAATGGAAAATCAAACGGCAGTGACAGCGCGTTCAAAAGCTGACGGCGAAGCCGAACGACACGCCGCGCACGTTATGGCCGAAGACGTAACGCGCCATCGCGCGCGTGCGCGTGATGACGACCGGATACTTGCTGCTGTCGAGTTCGAGACCCACGCCGAGCGAAGTCAGATCGTTGAAGCCGAGCACGCCGGCGCTGTCGCCGAAGTAATGCGAATACGCGGTTTCGAGCACATAGCGCACGGGGCGGTCGAGCGCGGAAAGGCCTGTGGGCGCGCGCCAGCGCCCCCACAGGCTGAACTGCTGCGCCGTCGCCGATCCCCGCACGGCTTCCGACGATCCGCCGAAACTGCGTAAATAGATATCGGTCGCGCGAAGTTCGAGATCGACCTCGTAGTGCTCGCGGTAATGCTCCAGGTCGAGCATCAGCGAGCCGCCCACGCCATACGCATTGAGCGCGCCGTCTTCGAGGAACTGGAGGTTGGTGTTGGCGACATGGTTGAACACGGTCTCGGCGACGTGCAGATCGCTCGCCACTCGGCCGACCATGCCGTTGACGATCGGCCGCAGGCGCAACTCGTCGGTGATCGGGAAATCCCAGCCGATGCCGATGGTCGAACTGGCCGTGTTCCATTTCACGGGCACCGGGCGTTGCTGATTGCCGCTGGTTGCGATGAAGATCGGATCGTACCGGCTGTATGCGACGGTGCCTTCGAGATAGAGCGGGAGCGAGCGGCTGAGGGTGAAGCCGCCGCCGAACTGCGTCTGGCCGAAGCCCGGATTGCCGCTCGTGCCGTTGTTGATGGAAAGCGAACTCGTCGTGACGTCGGGCACCGCGGTATAGGACATGATCGCAAGCACGCCATTCGCGTACTTCCTGACGTTGGCGCCGACGACCGTGCGGTCCGGCGATGCAACCTGCGCATAAACAACCGAGGGCGTAACGACGAGAAAGAGTACGGGCAGCAAAAGGCTGTACAACCGACTACGGGGGAGGATGGGCATGCTCGGCGGTCAGGTGGACGTTGAGTGCGTTTGACGTTGTGCAACCTGATCGCGTGAGCGCAGGCTGTTGCCCAATCCTGCGGCGACGCGCCGGAAATTTAGCTTACCGATCGCTATGGGCAAACACGAATTGTCCGAAATTGAATGGTTCGAACGGAGATCGATCGAGACGGCGACAAGCAGCATTGCGCTGCAGTCACCGGTGCCGAACGGCGGGTCTCGTCTAGATCCTTAACCGTCTCGATCCGAGGCATCCGGCTTGCACCCCGGACGCCCGGAATTCGCTTCGACGACCCTCAGAAGGAAGACGCCTGATCCGCACGCGCGGCCTCGCGATACGCATCGACCGCGCTGCCGATGGTTGGATGAAAGCGCTCGGCGGGAAAGACCGACGTCAACTCGAAGCGTCTGAGCTTGTCGCGCACGGGGTCTTTCATCTCGGCGAAATGCAGGTCGATGCCGCGTTCTCTCAACGCGCGATTCAACTCGCGCAGCATGTCGGCGGACGTCACGTCGACGCTCGTCACGGGCTCGGCGGTGACGACGACGCGCTTCACGGGCGTCGGCGCGTGATCCACCGCCTCGATCACGCGCTGCTGAAACAACTCCGCATTCGCAAAGAAGAGCGGCGCATCCCAGCGAAACAGCAGCAGTCCGGGAATCTGTTCCGCGTTCGGGTAGCGCTTCAGGTCGTGATAGCCGCGCAATCCTTCCACCCGGCCGAGCACCGCGAAGTGCGGGCGCCAGCCGTCCCACAGGAACTCGATCACCGCGATCGCCACGGCGATGCAGATGCCCGGTATCGCGCCGAACACGGCGACGCCGACGAAGCAGCAGATGGAAAGCCAGAACTCCCACTGCTGGATGCGATAAATGCGTTTGAGATCGCCGAACTCGAAGAGGCCGATCGCCGCCGCGATCACGACGGCCGCGAGCGCACTGTTGGGCAGATGCCGCAGCAAATTCGGCGCCGCGAGCAGGACGGCCGCGACGGCGAGCGCGCCGACGATGCCCGTCACTTGCGTGCGCGCGCCCGCTGCTTCGGCGACCGGCGTGCGCGACGAACTGCTGCTGATCGGAAAGCCCTGGAATAGCCCGGTCGCGAGATTGGCAACGCCCAGCCCGATCATTTCCTGATTCGGATCGACGCGCATGTTGGCGCGCGCCGCGAAGGTGCGCGACAGCACGCTGGTGTCCGCAAACGCGATCAGCGCCACGGCGCAGCCGCCCAGCACGATGCGGAAGAAATCGGCGCCGCTCGCCCACGGCAGCGAAAACGCGGGCAATCCCTGCGGAATCGTGCCGAGCACCTTCACGCCTTCGCGGTCGAGATGCAACACCGTGACGCACACGGTCGCCAGCACGACGGCGACCAGAATGCCCGGCACCTTGTCGAAGCGCTTGAGCAGCAGAATGAGCACGAGACTGCCCGCGCCCACGGCGAAGCTCGTCCAGTTGGCTTGCCCGGCGGCGATGGCTTCGGAGAGTGTCAGCAGATCGCGCAGCGGCCCCTGATCGTCGATGGAAATGGCGAAGAGCTTCGGCAACTGGCTGATCAGCACCGTCAGCGCGATGCCGTTCATGTAACCGTAGCGAATCGGCTTGGACAGCAACTCGGTGACGAAGCCGAGCTTCAGCAAGCCGAAGACGATGCACACGACGCCCGAGACGACCGCCATCATGCCCGCGACGGCGATGGCGCGTGACGGATCGCCCGCGCTGCCGATCACGACGACCGCGAGGACGGGCGCGGCGAGCGCCGAATCGGGGCCGAGCACGAGAATCCGGCTCGGACCGAAGATCGCGTAGGCGAGCAGCGGAACGATCGTCGCGTAGAGGCCGCACACGCCGGGCACGCCCGACGCCTCCGCGTACGCGATGCCGACGGGCACGAGCATCGTCGTCAACACGAGACCGGCGACGATGTCGTTCTTCAGCCACGCTGCGCGATAGTCCCTCAACATCGCGACGACCGGCAGATGGCGCGTCCAGCGCCGCACTGCGTCGGGGGCGCCCCGCCGCGACCGGACCGTGTGATCAGTTGGCATGGATCGGCATCGTGAAGCGTTCAATGAAGAAAGCGCGTGAGCACGACGACATACGCCGCCGTGACCGCGAGCTGGCACACCGTGAGCGGAAGGCCATAGCGCAGGAACCGGCCGAAGCTGATCGGCGCGCCTTCCTGCGTGCAGATGCCCGCAGCCACGACATTCGCCGCCGAACCGACGAGCGTCGCGTTACCCCCGAGCGTCGCGCCGTACATCATGGCGATGAAAACGGGAATGACAGGCGCGGGCCACTGCGTGAACTGGTCCGACATGGCTGACTCCGGAACGAACTCGGCCGTGACGAGATAGCCCTTGACCATCAGGATGGACGCGGCCGCGACCGGCACATTGGCGAGCAGCGAGGAAAGCAGGCCGATGCCGCAGATCATCGCGAGCGCGACGAGCGTGAGGCGCGTGCCGAACACCTCGTACAGCTTGAGCGACATCACCTGCAGCAGCCCCGTCTTCGCCATGCCCTGCACGAGACAGAAGATGCAGGTGAGAAAGAGCAGCGTCTTCCAGTCGACATCGCGCAGCACGCGATCGGTGGGCTCGACCTTGAACGCATACGCGACGAGCAGCGCGAGCGCGCTCGCGATCACCGCGACGACGGGCGGCACGATGCGCGTGGGCAGTTCCTCGCCGAACACGAAGAGCACCATCATGAGCGCGAGCACCGCGACCGCCAGCGCGGCGTAGACCGGCCGCTTCAGTTTCGCCCGCGCGACGCGGGGCGGCAGGGGCGCGACGGTTCGCCAGATCCCGCGCATCAGCACGGGCAGCAACGGAATGACCACGGCGATCGCAAGCACGCCGCCGAGGCTCGCGCGCCGCAGATACTCGATCGAACTGCCGACGAGGAAGGTCGCCGGATCGCCGACGAGCGTCAGCAGACCGGCGGCATTGCTGAGGAGGGCGGTCAGGATCATCGGCGGCACGATGTCGATGTCGAGCGCGCGGGCAACGCGAATGATGATCGGAGCGAGGAGGATCACCGTCGTCGCATTGGGAAGCAGCGCGCACAGCGGCGCGACGATCACGATCAGCAGGAGCAGAAAGCGCTTGCCGCTACCGCCCGTGGCCCTGAGATAGTAGTCGCCGACGAGATCGAACAGGCCCGTGGTCGCCAGGATTCGCGCGACGATCATGCCGCCGAACAGCAGGCTTATCGGTCCCGCCGCGGTTCGGGCGGTCGCAAGCAGATCCTGCTCGCCGATGATGCCGAGCGCGATCAGCACACTCGTGCCGACGAGCGCGGCGACGGCCATGTCGATCAGATCGAAGGCGATCACGAGTATGACCACCGAAAACACGCCGACGACGAGGTAGATTTGCCAGTCGCTCATGATGGGCTCGCGCAGGCGTCATTGCATCGGCGGCGCGTACATCAGGCCGCCGCGCCGGAAAATTTCGTTCGGACCGCGCTCGAGTTTGATCGGGCTTCCGGTGCCGAGATTGCGGTCGAACATTTCTCCGTAGTTGCCAGCGCTCTTCAGCGCGCGAAGCGTCCAGCCAGGTGCGATGCCCAGCGTTGCGGTCACGCTCGCGTCCGGAACGAGCGCGCGCGCGACGAGCGGATCGCGGACGCGCTCGGCCTGGTTCTGACGCGTCACGCCGAGTTCTTCCGCGGCGATCAGCGTGAAGAGCACCCAGCGCACGATGACGAGCCACGCCTCATCGTCGCGGCGCACGGCCGGCGCGTGCGGCTGCTTCGAGATTCGTTCCGACAGGATCGTCAACGCCGACGCACCGCCGGGCGCGCGGCTGCGCAGCGTGGCCAGCAAGGAGACGTCGGCCGTCACGGCGCGACAACGCCCGGCGGTGAAGGCCTGCTCGAGTTCCGCCGCAGAGCCGACTACCAGCGGCTTCAGATCGAGCGCGTTCGCATTCGAGTAGATGACGAGATTGGTTTCGCTGGTCGTCTCGCGCTGAACGCAGATGGTCGCCCCTTTGAGCGATGCGAGCGTGCGAATGCCGCTCGCCGTCGGCACCATGAAGGCCTGCGCGTCGTAAAACAGCACGCCCGCGAATTGAACGCCGAGCGTGCCTTCGCGCAGCAGGGTCCATGTCGTGTTGCGCGCGAGCACATCGATGCGGCCTGTTCGGAGTGCCGGAAAGCGGGCGGACGTCCTGAGCGGGACGAAGGCGACCTTGTTCGCATCGCCGAGCGTCGCGGCGGCCACCGCCCGGCAGAAATCCGCGTCGATGCCGGACCAGTGCCCGGACGCATCCTGTTGAGAAAAGCCTGCGATGCCGTCGCTGACGCCGCATCGCAGTACGCCTCGCGCCTCGACCTGCGCGAGCGTGACCGATCCCGCCGCGAAGGCGGGGACCGACGATGTCAGCAGCGCGAGCAGCGCGGCGCCTACGATCGCGATGAATGTCACCGCAGAGTTGCGCATCGTCTTCTCGATATGAAGACTCCCGTTCACGGCGTCTTGTCACGTGGTTCGTGCTCGTAGCGGCAGAGCGTCTGCTGTTTCCTGTCTCTGCCCGGTCCGACGGGACACGTGTCAGATTAGGTTGTAGACGAAAACTGGTCCAGTTCAAGCGGTTGTTTCCCCGTATTCGAGGCAATGGCATGAAGCGCGTCGCGTCGATCTTCGCTGCTGTAGTGCGAAAGCGCACGGAAGGACCGGCTCGTCTGCCAGATACTGTGCCCTCCCCAAAGGCCGGGAGGTTTCGATGCGCGCTTACGTCTCGCTGCCGGTTCTTGCACTTCTGATTCCTCTCGCCGGGTGCAACACGCCACCCATTCCGCCGGGAAAGTCGGTGGATATCCCGACGGCGCTCCAGAATGTCCTGGACGGAGTGTGCAACTTCAAGAAGGCTCAAGCCGAACGCAAACAGGATTACGGTGTTGCGATCGACTCGATCACCGTCGAACTCGACCTGACTGTCGACGGAGCGCAAAGCCCGCCCGTCGCCGTCGCGCCCGATATCAAGTTCATCCCGACAGTCAGTTACGGGCACATCATCACGGCGAATACGGGAAGCAGGCTGCTCGTTTCGCTGAAGAACGTGGATGTATCCAAAGGGGCCGGCGTGACGTGTCCGCCGTCCGCGCCAGCGAAGCAGGAGAAGACGACGGTTCAGTGAGGCGAGGGGAAAGTCTGCGCGGTCGCTTTCAACGGGCGCGTTGGCGGCGGCCGTATGGATAACATCGGTCGCGCCAGCCATCGGCATCGCGAAGCAGACGACAGCGCTCAGGTTGCGGAAACGTCACGCTCGCGTGGCGATCGAAGCCGCCGCATGCGGCGAACACATGCGTGATCAGTCTTATCGACGCACCACATCATTCGTTCCGGCCGAGAACAGCCAGGGACTCTGCTGAAGGTTCGCGCGCTCGCCTTCTGATACGGATACTGTTGCCGCTGGTGCGATTTCCTCCGAGGGGGGCGGCGTTACCGCCGCACGGACGAGGACGCCAGCCGATGTGAGGAAAATTGCGGCCAACAACAGGATTCCCATGGCGTTTGCCTTGCAGGTCTGGCAGTTGTGAGACGCGGAGCCGTACTGTCAAGTTACACTCACGCACCGGTGTCCGATTGACACACGTCAACCGTTCGCAGACGCGTGCGACGGATTTTCATGTCAATCGCCGGTTCGCATCTCGACTTCGCCATCGATCGTTTCGACGTGGAGCTTCGTGAGACACAAGCCCTTCGCGCCGACGACACAGCCCGACCTGAGATCGAAGCGCAGTCCGTGCGCGGGGCACTGCAGTATGTGACCGTCGAGACGGCCGTTCGCGAGCGATGCGCCATTGTGCGGGCATGAATTGTCGATGGCGTGAATGACGCCTTCGACATTGAAAAGCACGACGCTACGCCCTTCGACGAACCGGAGCACGCGTGAGCCCGGCTCCGGCGCGTTGCCGCCGGCGATCGATATCGATGTGTTTCGCGTCATTTGTGTGGTGCCTAGGTGAACGTGTCTGCATCCTGGTGCAGCGACGCTTCGTGCAACCCTCTCCGTGAGAGAGGGCTGCGCGCATGCCGACGAATCGGGCGTCGCTGAAACGATACTCAATGCCACGCGCTCAAATCATGGCAGGGCGTATGCGCATCCATCCAGTCGTACGGGTCGTGCTGTTTTCCCCACGACCACGTCTGCACGGCCGGTACGCGGCTTTTTGCAACCTGCAATGGCACAGCCTTCGCCTCCAGATGAATAGCAGAGGCTACGCAAGCGGCTTCTGCAAAGGCTCATCGTTCGCCGCTTCCCCACGCAGCGTGTCGATGCGGCTCAGGTCACGCGCATATCTCGATCTGCCGATCGCGAAGGCGATCATCGCCGCGACGCTTACGAGCGGAATCAGCTGCAGGGCGCCCAGCAGACCGATACGGTCGGCGATCGCGCCGGTGACGAGCGGACCGGGCGCGAGGCCGATCAGGTTGTTGGCTAGCGTCAGCGTCGCGAATGCGGATGCATGGATCGCCGCCGGAGTCAGGTTCGCGACCATCGCGCCCGCCGGTCCCGATGTGCCCGCCACGATGAGAATCCCCGCGCCGAGCAGGACGAGTTGCAGCGGGCCGGCATCGAGCCTGAAGCCGATGGAGAGAAACACGAGCGAGAACAGACAATAGGCGAGCGCGGTGATCCACTTGCGCGACGGCGCGTTTCTGCAGATGCGGTCCGTGAGCACGCCGCACGCGACCATGCCGACGCCGCCCAGCAGCACGAAGACGGCTGCGCCCGCGGCTGCCTTGTCGGCGGGCATCGCATAGTAGCGATTCAGGAAGCTGGGCATCCACGCGATCACGGCGCCCATGATGAAGAGTTGCAAGCCGCTGCCGATATACGCGCAGACCACCGAGACCGTCGAGAACAGACCTGCCAGCAGCGTGCGCAGGCTCGTGCGCACACCGTCCGCGCGCCGTTTCGCAGCCGGGACATCGGGAAACCGTGCGGCGATGCGTTTGTCCGACACCACCAGCCGGTAGGCGATCACGAGCAAGAGGCCGAAGGCTGCCATCGCTCCGAAAGACGCTCGCCATCCGAAGTGCACGGCGACGAATCCGCCCAGCGCCATGCCGAGCACCGAGCCGAACGCGCCGCCGGCCATGAACGCGCCAGTGAGCGTGGAGCGCAGATGCGACGGAAAAATACTGAGGATGAGCGCGATACCCACGCTGCCGTAGGCAGCTTCGCCGAGTCCGACGCAGGCGCGGGCGATCAGCATTTCGCCATAGTTCGTGGCGACGGCGCAGCCGAGCGTCGCGACGCTCCAGAGCGCCGCCATCAGAACGAGGCTGCGCACGCGGCCCCAGCGGTCCGCGAGAACGGAGAGCGGGAAGGTCAGAAGACCCACCATCAGCGCGACGACGCCGCTCAGCGAGCCCAGCTGCGTGTCGGAGAGGCCCCACGCTTGTTTCAGCAGAGGGAATACCGCGTTGAGGACCTGTCGGGACATGTAGTCCGACAACAGAAGTCCGAACGTGAGCGCGAATACGATCCATGCGTATTTGCGCGATACGGCGCGGGTGGCGTCGATGTTGCGCGCGCCCGGCTCGATGCAGTCGATTTCCAAGATTGTCTCCTCCAATGTACGCCGTGGGCATCGTCATGCGCATGCGTGCGCGGCGTGCCTTTGTTCGTTGTGACCGGGAAGACGTACTTCCCGGCCTGCGCCGTGGCGTTTCAGTGTAAGTGTGAAGGCGCGGCGGCCAGCGCCGCGCCCGCGCGCCGTATGTCAGGCCGCGCGCAGCGGCATGTTGACCTGGCCCGGCTTGCGGTTCGGCGCCATGCCGTTCGCGGCAAGCGTCTCGTCGGCGGTCTCGTACTGCACGCCGATACGGTAGATCTCGCGCGCTTCCTTGCCGCTCGCGATCTCGCGTCCCAGTTCGCGCGCCACGCGCACGCACTGCTCGATCTGCTGCACCGACGTGAAGCGGTTGCCGTGCTGATCGATGATCGTGTCCTCGATGCCGCAGCGCGGATGCAGGCCCATCGACATCGCCATCATGTTGAACGGCAGGACGTTCTTCAGCAACGACTCGGCCGTGAGCGTGCAGCCGTCCGGCGCACGATGGACGAAGTTGAAGAAGTTGAACGGGTTCGGGCCGTCGAAGCCGCCGCCGATGCCGATCCACGTCAGATTCAGCGGCCCCTTGTAGACGCCCTTGCGCACGAGGCGTTCGAGCGTTTCCAGCGCGTGGATGCCGGTGAGCTGGAAGTGCGGCTGGATGTTCGCGGCCTGCAGGCGGCGCAGATGCTCCTCGACCCATGCCGGGCCGGCGGGAACGGTCATTTCGCTGTAGGCGGCCATGAACGCGGGATTCGACAGCGAGGTGCCTTCCAGATACTCCGGATACAGCAGCTCCATGATGTTCATCTGCGTCGTGTTGATCGCGACGGTCACCTGGTCGGGCTTGGGATCGAGCTCGGCGAGCATGTGGCGCGTATCGTCGGACAGCCACTTGGCGGCCTGACCGTCGTCTTCCGGCGCGAACGAGATGGAGCCGCCGACCTGAATGATCATGTCCGGCACGGCGGCGCGCACGCCCGCGATCAGCTCGTTGAACTTCGACAGGCGCTTGGAGCCCTTGCCGTCCAGCTCGCGCACGTGCAGATGCAGGACGGTGGCGCCGGCGTTATAGCAGTCGACGGCTTTCTGGACCTGTTCGTCCATCGTCACCGGAATGTCTTCCGGGAAGTCGGCGGGCATCCATTCGGGGCCGTAGGGCGCGACCGTGATGACGACCTTGTCCTGGTTTTCGGGGTGAAGCGAATCGTCGAGGAATTGCATGTTTTGCTCCAGCTTGAAATTGAATTCGATTAGAGGTGTGCGCCGCGCGGTATCAATACGGCACGTCGCCGATGATTCCGGCACGTTCCATCTTTCGATGGCAAGGCGGGTAGTCCATGACCGCGTAATGCTGCGTGCTGCGGTTGTCCCAGATCGCGACGCTGTTCTTCTTCCAGCGCCAGCGAACCTGGTATTCGGGGATGTATGCCTGGCTGATCAGGTAGCTCAGCAACTGACCCGCGCCGGGATTGGCGTCCTGCCCGAAGCGCACGCGCGCCGGCGTGTGATAGTTCGTGAAGTGCGTGGTGAAGGCGTTCACGAACAGCGTTTTCTCCTGCGTATCGGGATGCGTACGCACGACGGGATGCTCCGCGTCCGGGAACTGGGCTTTCAGGGCGAGCCGCTTTTCGATCGGCATGGCGGCCCCGAAGCTGGCTTCGATGCTGTGGCGCGCCCGCAAATCGGCGATTTGCGCCTTGACGTGCTCGGGCAGGTTCTCATAGGCGAGGACCATGTTGGCCCAGATCGTGTCGCCGCCGACTGGAGGCGTCTCGACGCAACGCAGCACGCAGCCGAACGGCGGCGCGGCACGCCATGTGGCGTCCGTGTGCCAGGCGTTTTCGTAGCGATCGTTGGGCTGGTCGGGGTTCTTGTAGATTCGCACCAGACCCGGATGCTCCGGATCGCTGCCGGCGACGGGGTGATCTTCCAGTTCGCCGAAGCGGCGTGCGAACGCGACGTGCTCGGCACGGGTAATGTCCTGATCCCGCAGGAACAGCACGCGATGCTTGAGCAGCGTCGCGCGGATTTCCGCGAACAGGCCGTCGTCGTGCACCGCATCGGCGATGCTGACGCCGCTCAGTTCCGCCCCGATGGCGCAGGTGATTTGGTCGACGCGCATAGTTTTCTCCTTACACGACGAAAATGGATGAACCGGTGGTCTTGCGCGACTCGAGATCGCGATGCGCCTGGGCCGCATCCTGCAACGCATAGCGCTGGTTGATCTCGATGCGGATGCGCCCGCTCGCCACGTGGTCGAAAAGCTCGCCTGCGAGCGCGCTTTTCTCGGCCGGATCGGCGATGTAGTCGGCGAGCGCCGGGCGCGTCAGATAGAGCGAGCCTTTCATCGCGAGCAATTGCGGATTGAACGGAGGAATCGGACCCGACGCGGTGCCGACGCAGACCATGAGCCCCCGGCGGCGCAGCGAGTCGAGCGACGATTCGAATGTGCTCTTCCCGACGCTGTCGAACACGACATTCACGCCGACGCCGTCCGTCAGTTCACGCACGCGTTTCGCGACATCCTCATGGCTGTAGTTGATGACGTGCTCACAACCGTGCGCGCGGGCGATCTGCGCCTTTTCGTCGCTCGACACCGTGCCGATGACCGTAATCCCCAGGAGACGCGCCCACTGCGACACGATCAGGCCGACACCGCCGGCCGCGGCATGCAGCAGGATCGAATCGCCCGGTTTGAACGCGTGGATGCGGCGCATCAGGTACGACGCGGTCAGGCCGCGCATGGTCATCGCGGCGGCCGTCGCGCATTCGATTCCGTCCGGCAAGCGGATGAGGGCCGCCGCGGGCACGAGGCGTTCGGTGCTGTAGGCGCCGAGCGTGTTGATGAAACCGGTGTAGGTCACGCGGTCGCCCACGCGCACCTGATCGACGCCCGCTCCGACGGCCTCCACCACGCCCGCCGCTTCCACGCCCATGCCGGCGGGCAGGGGGACCGGATACAGGCCGCTGCGGAAGTACGTATCGGCGAAGTTCAGGCCGACGGCCTCGTGACGCAGCCTGACCTGGCCGGGGCCGGGCGTTTCGACCGGGACTTCTTCCCATCGCAGGACTTCGGGGCCGCCCGTTTCGTGAAAGCGGATCGCATGTGCCATTTGTTTCTCCATTCATGCACGCGAGCTAACCGGCTCGCAGTGGATAAAGAGCCGATGCACGGCGCTTTACGCAAATTCGGTGGGTGTGTGAACTGATACGCATCGTAGTGCAGGGTGATTTTCTGCAACCCTCTCGCGTAGGGAGGGGTCGCCCCCCAAAGCGCTACGGAGCCTTCTGAAGCGCTTTTCACGCTCTATTCGATAGGCGGCCCGCGCCTCGTCGAATAGAGCGACGCGCTGCCAGGTTTGTCGAACGCCGTGGCCCCTCCCACCGCGAGAGGGGCTTGAATCGCGTTCGTTTCGTATTCTTGCTGCAATCCTTCACACACTGTCCCGATGCCGTCGGGTTGGCCCGCAACGCTGCATCGGCAGCCAGTCGAACGATGCGTCTGTGAAGGGGCCCCTTAACCGATTGCCCGGCCCTGGCCCACATTCTTCCGCCCATCGGCACGTGCAAGCGAAAAAAATATGGATACCTTATGAAGCGATGTGCAACCAGTGCGGCCGTGCTGCTGGCTTTTTCCGGCGCCGCAAACGCGCAAGGCTCGATGACGCTGTACGGCGTGGTCGATTCCGGGCTGCTTTACCAAAGCACGGCGGCGGCATCGTTCGCCCCGAATGCCCCCAATCTCGGCAAGGTGTATCGGTTCAAGGACGGCGGCATCTATTCGAGCGGCTGGGGCCTCAAGGGCACCGAGGACATCGGCGGCGGCTATCGCGTCAACTACAAGCTGCAGAGTTCATTCGACAGCGGCACGGGCAGATTCGGCCTGAGCGACACACCGGGCGTGACCGCCCAGTTCAACCAGTACGCGACGCTCGGCGTATCCGGGCCTTTCGGCAAGCTCGACGCGGGCCGCCAGATCGTCCCGATGATCTGGGCGATGTACGACACGGACGTGCGTGGCGCGCAGTACTTCGGCAGCATCCTGACCGCGTGGCTCGGCATGAACCAGGCCGCGGGCTGGCCCGGCACGAGCACGAATGGCGCGATCGGCGCGCTGTACGACAGCAACGCGCTCGTCTACGAATCGCCGAAGTTCTATGGCGCGTCCCTCGCGCTGGAGTACGCGCCTGGCGGTGTGCCCGGGCATTTCCAGGGCGGCACGCGCGAGTCGGCCGTGCTCAAGTATTCGAACTACGGACTGAACCTCGCCATGGCGTATTACAACGGGCATGACGCCAACCCGTTTCCCGCCACGTATCCCGCCACCCCGGCGATTCCGGCGACAGGGCAAGCGAACAACCGATTTTTCTACGCTGGCGCCCAATACACGTTTTACGGTTTCTCGGTGTCCGGCTCATACGGCCATGGCAAGAATCCGGCAAACAGCAGCCGTGCCGATATCGATATGTATTCAGCTGGTCTCGGCTATCGATTCACCCCCGCTTTCAAAGTGACGTCCGGTTTCTATTACCTGAAGGACAACAACAACTCGACGAATCATTCGAGCGAGTTTGCGGTGGGCGCGGAATACAACTTGTCCAAGCGCACGCTCGCTTATGCGCAGGTCGGTCATGTCGACAACCACGGAACGATGAATCAGACGATCGTATATGGACAGCCTGTCGCGCCCGGCGAATCGACCACGGCAGCGATGATCGGCGTTCGCCATAACTTCTGACTCGCGGCCGAACATCCCTTGAACAATAAATGGAACAGTCCATGAAGAGCATCAAGTCACTCCGTTCAGGTTGTGCAGCGTTGGTCGTCCTCGCGTCCATCGCAGGCATCTTTCACGCCGGCGACAGCGTCGCGGCGGCGAGCGCGCCTGCGGTTGCGTCGAGCGCGAGCGCGCCTGTCGCCACGCGCAAGGACAATCGCGCGCTGCGCAAGCTCGTCTACGCGGAATTCGCGAAAGACAAAAGCATCGACGCCGGCGATATCGGCGTCGGCGTGAAGAGCGGCGCCGTGACGCTGACCGGCACGGTCAGCGACGCCGCGCAGAGCGAGAAGGTCGCCGCGCTGACGAAGGGTGTTCCCGGCGTCGTATCGGTGACGAACAAATTGACCATCAGACGGAATTTCGCGCAGTAGTCCATGCAGCGTGCAGAGCAGGGCGGTGCCGTTGCGCGCCGCCTGGCATCAAGGAAACTCAAGTGAATCACGACATGTTCGAACCTTCTCAGTCGGCGTATGCGTACCCGCTGCTCATCAAGCATCTCCTGCACACACCGCTCGCCCACGCGCCGGATCAGGAGATCGTGTATCGCGGCGAGACACGCCTGACTTACCGCGCGATGCAGGAGCGCATCGCGCGCCTCGCCAACGGGCTTGGCCGGCACGGCGCGGTCATGGGCAGCACCGTCGCGGTGATGGACTGGGACAGCCATCGCTACCTCGAATGCTACTTCGCCATTCCGATGATGGGCGCCGTGCTGCAGACGGTCAACGTGCGGCTCTCGCCGGCGGAGATCGCCTACACGATCAATCATGCGGGCGCGCAGATCCTGCTCGTCCATTCGGACTTCCTGCCCGTCGTCGAATCGATCAGGGATCAGCTCGAATCGGTGCGCACCTTCATTCTGATCGACGACGAAGTTAGCGCAGCCAGCGCGCACGCGATCCCGTTCGCGGACGAGTACGAAAACATGCTCGCCAGAAGCGAGCCGGCATACGACTTCCCGGACTTCGACGAGAACACGCGTGCCACCACGTTCTATACGACGGGCACGACGGGCTTGCCCAAGGGCGTCTACTTCTCGCACCGCCAGCTCGTGCTGCACACGATCACAGGCATGGCGGCGCTCGCGAGCCCGGTTTCGGGACAGCGCTTTCATCGCGGCGACGTGTACATGCCGATCACGCCGATGTTCCACGTCCACGCGTGGGGCATGCCCTACATCGCCACCGTGCTGGGCGTGAAGCAGGTCTATCCCGGCCGCTATGTGCCGGAGCGGCTCGTCGGGCTGGTGCGCGACGAGGGCGTCACGTTCTCGCATTGCGTCGGCACCATCCTGCACATGCTGCTCAATTGCGAAGAGGCGAAGACCGTCGATCTGAGCAGATGGAAAGTGGTCATCGGCGGGGGCGCACTGCCTCACGGCCTTGCGCGCGCCGCGCTCGATCGCGGCATCGATGTCTTCGCGGGCTATGGCATGTCCGAGAGCTGCCCTTTGATGAGCCTCGCGCAGTTGCAGCCCGGCAGCGAGACGCTCGGCCTCGACGAGCAGGTGCCGCTGCGCTGCAAGACGGGTCTGCCGCTGCCGCTCGTCGACCTGCGCATCGTGAACGAGGAAGGGATCGACGTCGCGCACGACGGGCGCGCGAGCGGCGAGGTCGTCGTGCGCGCGCCGTGGCTCACGCAAGGCTATCTGAAGGATGCCGCCGCGTCGGCCCAGCTTTGGGAGGGCGGCTATCTGCATACGCAGGACATCGCGAACATCGATCCGAACGGATATCTGCAGATCACCGACCGCATCAAGGACGTGATCAAGTCCGGCGGAGAGTGGGTGTCATCGCTCGAAATCGAGAGCCTGATCTCGCTGCATCCGGGCGTCTCCGAAGTGGCCGTGATCGGCGTGAAGGACGAGAAGTGGGGCGAGCGGCCCGTGGCGCTGGTGGTCCCCAAGCCGGAGTTCACGCCGGCTGTGACGGAGGCGGAGATCAGGAATCACGTGCTGACGTTCAGCGAAACAGGGCGGATTTCGAAGTACGCCGTGCCGCAAGTCGTGCGGATCGTCGAATGCCTCGAAAAGACGAGCGTCGGCAAATTGAACAAGAAGCGGCTGCGCGAAGCGTTCGCGTGATCGTTCGAAGGAAAGAAAAAGCATGAGCATGACCGGATACAACATGGCGACGATCGAAAACTTCGTCGGCCGGGAGCTTGGCGTGTCGGAGTGGGTCGTCGTCGACCAGGCACGCATCGAAGCATTCGCACACTGCACCGGCGACACGCAGTGGATTCACATGAACGAGGAGCGCGCGAAACGCGAGGGCCCGTTCGGCGGCACGATTGCGCACGGCTATCTGACGCTTTCGCTGCTGGCGACGCTCGCGATCGAAGTGGGCCTCATCCCGGCGGACGCCTCGGCTGCGCTGAATTACGGGCTGGACAAAGTGCGCTTCATGACACCGGTACGGTCCGGCAGCCGCGTCAGAAGCCGCGTCGTGCTGATCGGAGTCGAAAGGAAGGGCGGCGGGCGCATCGTCGTCAAGGCGGACAACGAGTTGCAGGTGGAAGGCGAGGACAAGCCCGCGCTGATCGCGCAGACGCTCGCGATGATCGTGGCGTGAAGCGTGACAAGAAAGAGAGTACGGAGACGGACATGGCAGCAAACATGAGCAGCGACGACAACGACATCACGGCTCGCGCAACCGACGGCATGCTCGGGCCCAACCCGTTCGTCGGGCTGCGCGCCACGGATATGTTCGAAGCCGCCGGGCAGATCTGCACGCAGGCGATGCTTCATCCCGCACTGCTGCTGGAGCAGACCGCGGCGCTCGCGCGCGATCTGACGTCGGCGGCGAGCGGCAACGGCACCCCCTCGCCACCGCCGGGCGACAAACGCTTCGCCGATCCGGCATGGCGCGAGCAGTCGCTCTACCGCACGACGCTCCAGGGTTATCTGGCCTGGCGCAATGCGCTTGCGGGATTCGTCGAGCGTTCGGCGCTGGACGACCGGAGCAAGGAGCGCGCGCAGTTCGTCGCGTCGCTCGTGACGGACGCGCTTGCGCCGACCAACACGCTGCCGGGCAATCCCGCGGCGCTTCGCAAGTTCGTGGAGTCGGGCGGCGCGAGCGTCGTCGCCGGCCTGAAGAACATGCTGGCCGATACGCTCGGCAACAACGGCATGCCGTCCCAGGTCGACAAGCGCGCGTTTCAGGTCGGCAAGAATCTCGCCACTTCCGCCGGCGCCGTCGTGTTTCGCAACGAAGTACTCGAACTCATCCAATACACGCCGGCGACGCCGAACGTCCATGCGCGCGCGCAACTGATCGTGCCGCCGCAGATCAACAAGTTCTACATCTTCGATCTGTCGGCGAACAAGAGCATCGTCGAGTATCTGGTGAAGAGCGAGTTTCAGGTATTCGCCGTGAGCTGGCGTAATCCGGCCGGGAAACATCGCGACTGGGACATGAACACATATGTCGCCGCGCTCATCGAGGCCATCGAGGCGGTGCGCGACATCACCGGCAACCCGGACGTGAACCTGCACGGCGCATGTTCCGGCGCGATGACGATCTCGGCGCTGCTCGGCCATCTGGCGAGCCGCGGCGACAAGACGGTGCATGCGGCCACGCTGATGGTGGCCGTGCTCGACAGTAGCTCGCCGTCGCAACTCGGGCTCTTCACCACGCCCGAGACCGTCGAAATCGCCAAGCAGAACAGCAAGGCGAAGGGCGTGCTGGCCGGCGAGGACATGGGTCGCGTGTTCGCATGGATGCGGCCCAACGATCTGGTATGGAATTTCTGGATCAACAACTATCTGCTCGGCGAGGCGCCGCCCGCCTTCGACGTTCTCTACTGGAACAACGACGCGACGCGTCTGCCGGCAAAGCTGCACGGCCAACTGCTCGACATCTTCACGCGCAATATGCTGAGCACGCCGGGGGCGCTGGACGTCCTCGGCACGCCGATCGACTTGTCAGCGGTCACGTGCGACACCTACGTCATGGCGGGCATGACCGATCACATCACGCCGTGGAAAGGCGTCTACAACACGGCGCGCGCGTTCGGCGGCAACACGCGCTATGTGCTGAGTTCGAGCGGCCATATCCAGAGCCTGATCAATCCGCCGGGCAATGCGAAGGCAAGGTTCTTCCGTAATGCCGAACTGCCGGAGGACGCCGACGCATGGCTTGCCGGTGCCCAGCCCGAGACGGGTTCGTGGTGGAACGACTGGCGCGAGTGGCTCGCAGAGCGCTCGGGCGAATTGCGCGCGGCGCCCAAAACACTTGGCAACAAGCGGCATAAACGCCTTGCCGATGCGCCGGGAACGTATGTCATCGAGGCTTGATACACGGGGCTTCAATCGATGTGAATCACGGTCTCGTCAGACGCAAAGTTGTGATCGCAGAAAGGCGGATCGAAAAAAGTGCCGCGCGTTGGCGCGGCCTTACGCCGACATTCACATGGACAAGAACGATGAAAAGTGTGCGCACAATGGATATACAGACCGTCGCGCTCGACGGTCAACTGCTTCGCGTCGGCATCTGGCGGGGCAGTAACGCCTCGCCGCCGCTCCTCATCTTCAATGGCATCGGCGCCAATCTGGAACTGGTCCAGCCATTCGCCGACGCGCTCGGCGACGTGGAAGTCGTGATCTTCGATGTTCCCGGTGTGGGCGGATCGTCCACGCCGCTCGCGCCGTATCGCTTCTCCACGCTGGCCGTGCTGGCCGACAAGCTGCTCGCGAAGCTCGGCTATGCCGGACCGGTCGATGTCCTCGGCGTGTCCTGGGGCGGTGCGCTCGCGCAGCAGTTCGCGTATCTGTATCCGTACCGTTGCCGGCGGCTCGTGCTTGCCGCCACATCGCCGGGCGTCATCATGGTGCCGGGGAGGCTCTCGGTGCTTTCCAAGCTGATCGGCGCGCGCCGTTACCGGGACCCGGATTATCTGCGCGAGATCGGCGCGGAGATCTACGGCGGCGCGTACCGGCGCGACCCCGAACTCTTGGCCGAACATGGGCGTCACATCCAGGCGCCGGGCGGGCGCGGCTACGTGTATCAGTTACTGGCCACATGCGGATGGAGCAGCCTGCTCTGGCTCGGTTCGCTGCGCCAGCCGACACTCGTCATGCACGGTGACGACGATCCCATCGTTCCTCTCGTCAACGCGAAGATTCTTGCGCGCTGCATCCGTCGGGCGAGGCTGCATGTTATCGAGGACGGTCATCTGTTTCTCATCACGCGAACGAGCGAAGTCGGCCCTCTGGTGCGTGACTTTCTCATGCAGCAGTAGGAACGATTTGAAGCCTGCGAAAATCCACAAGCCGAAGGGCTGCCCATGAAACGTGTCAGTACGATTCCGGCGTCGATGGAGCGCAACTCCAACGGCGCCGCACCTGCTTTGTCGATCGACGTCTTTTTCGATTTCGTTTGCCCGTGGTGCCTGATCGGCAGCCGCCAACTGAAGGCCGCGATGAGCCGGTTCGCCGATTTGCGCGCCGACGTCAAGGTCGGCGTGAGATGGCGTTCATGCGAGCTTTTGCCCGAGACGCCTGCGGGCGGCGTCGATTACCAGGCGTTCTATCTTGCGCGCCTCGGCAGCGCGGAGAATGTCGCCGCCCGGCGGCGGCAGGTCAGGGAGGCGGGCAAGTCGGCAGGTATCGACTTCCGCTTCGAGCGCATCGGCGTGTTGCCGAATACCGCGGTCGCACATGCTCTTGTTGCTTTCGCGGGGGACGCGGGCACCGGGGCGTTGCAGGCGGATCTGATCGAAAGCCTGTTCACCGCCTATTTCATGGAGGGCGAGGATATCGGCGACCTGGCCGTGCTGGAGGAGCGCGCAGTCGAATGCGGCATGGAGCGTGGTAGCGTGCGCGAGCATCTGGCAGGCTGGTACGGCCGGTTCCATCGGGCGATGGACCGGCGATCGCAGAAGCCGTCTCACCCGATCGGCGGTGTGCCGTTGTTTGTGTTCGACGAGTCGTTTGCGGTGTCCGGCGCGGCATCGGCCGAAACGCTGCTCGACGCAATGCTTCGTTCGGTTCGGGATCGAAGGCAGTCGGCCTGACGCATCGGGAGGCCGCGTTCGGTCCGGGCCCGCATGCGATCCGCATGTTCATATAGCCCGGTTGGCGGTAGCTTCGGGCGTTGACCCGCGCGATGTTCTGCGTCGGGGGACCGCGCCCGGATCGTCACGATGTAGCCGCTCGTTCAGAACTGGTCCTCGTCGAGCGCGAACACGCCTTGATCGCTCTTCGTGCTGACGATCGACGCTTCGAGCGCAACGGCCTGCGGCAGCAGATGGTCGGCGAAGAAATGCGCCGTCGCGATCTTTGCGCCGTAAAACGCGGGATCGTCGGCGTGTTTCGAATGCGCCACGAGCAGTGCGCGCGCCATCTGCCAGCCCGACAGCACGATACCTGCGAGCTTCAGATACGACACGCCGCCGGCGAACACCGCTCTAGGGTCGTCTTTCGCGCTACGCAGGATGAACTCGATGGTGCTCGCAAGTGCAGCGCGTCCGGCCGCGAGGCGCCGTTGCATCGCATCGAATGCCGCGCCGTCATGCCGTCCGAGCGCGGCAAGCGTCTCGTCGACCTGAGCGAGGATCATGCGGGCCGTCGCGCCGCCGTCGCGAATCGTCTTGCGGCCGATCAGGTCATTCGCCTGGATCGCGGTCGTGCCTTCGTAGATCGTCAGGATGCGCGCATCGCGGTAATGCTGCGCCGCGCCCGTCTCCTCGATGAAACCCATGCCTCCGTGCACCTGCACGCCGAGGCTCGTGACGTCGATCGACATCTCCGTGCTCCATCCCTTCACGACGGGCACGAGGTATTCGTAGATGGCGGAATGCCGCGCGCGCGTTTCGGCGTCGATCGCGTGATGTGCGATGTCCGAGTGCGCCGCCGCGACATAGGCAAGCGCGCGGGCGCCTTCGGTCAGTGCGCGCATCGTCGCGAGCATGCGGCGCACATCCGGATGATGGATGATGGCGACGGCATGTTTCGCGGAACCGTCGACGGGACGGCTCTGCACGCGATCCTTCGCATAGGCGGCCGCCTGCTGGCAGGCGCGATCGGAGACCGCGATACCCTGCACGCCGACCGCGAATCGCGCGGCGTTCATCATGATGAACATGTATTCGACGCCGCGATTTTCCTCACCGATCAGATAGCCTGCTGCGCCGCCATGATCGCCGTATTGCAGCACGGCAGTCGGGCTCGCCTTGATGCCGAGCTTGTGTTCGATCGATACGCAATGCACGTCGTTGCGCTCGCCGAGCGAGCCGTCCGCATTCACCATGAACTTCGGCACGAGGAAGAGCGAGATGCCCTTGACGCCCTCGGGCGCGCCCGGCGTGCGCGCGAGCACGAGATGGACGATGTTGTCCGCCATGTCATGCTCGCCGTATGTGATGAAGATCTTCGTGCCGAAGACCTTGTATGTGCCGTCGCCCTGCGGTTCGGCGCGTGCGCGCACCATTGCGAGGTCGGAGCCCGCCTGCGGCTCGGTGAGGTTCATGGTGCCAGTCCATTCCCCCGAAATGAGCTTGGGCAGATAACGCTGTTTCAGCTCGTCGGAACCTGCGGTGAGCAGCGCTTCGATCGCGCCGTCGGTCAGGAGAGGGCAGAGCGCAAACGACATGTTCGCGGCGTTCAGCATCTCGATGCAGGGCGTGGCGATAAGTTTTGGCAGCCCTTGTCCGCCGAACTCCGTCGGATGCATGACGCTTTGCCAGCCGCCTTCGCCGTACTGGCGGAATGCTTCCTTGAAGCCGGGCGTCGTCGTGACCTGGCCGTCATGCCAGGTGCTCGGGTATTTGTCGCCCTCGGCGTTGAGCGGAGCCAGAACCTCGCCGTTGAACTTCGCGGCTTCGTCGAGCACGGCCTGTGCGGTTTCGAGCGTGGCGTCTTCGAAACCGGGCAGCGTGGAAATGCGCGTTATGTCGGCGAGTTCATCCATCACGAACAACATGTCTTTCAGCGGCGCGGTGTAGCTCAATTTGTCTCTCCGAATGAATATGTCCGAGCGCTACGGTAGCGTTGAAGTATTTGTCGAATGCGGGTGCCGTATCGCAAGACGACTGGAGGTCGCGGCCGATGTGAGACCCCTGAGCCGTTATGGCCGGGATGTACTTCTGGCGGACGTTCCGGGGGACGCGACGTCGGCGTGGCCGACGATGACGAGGCTCGATGTCACGAGGCTTCTCGCATTCGACACGCATCGAACCCGATCATAGAGCGACGTGGTTACGACACGCACCTCTCGCGGCGGGAGGGGATGACCTGGAGAGTACGTCGGGAGGAAGATGATGCGGCGCCGGTCCATGCCCGGCATCCGTACTTGGCTTGCACGCCGATATGTGTATCTGGCCGTGACGGCGAGACGTTCGCTGCGGGCCGTCATGGCGTTGCGCTAGGCGCGGACCGGCGCTTGCCGGCCCGGTTTCAGACGTTCGGGTCCGAAATTCACCCGATGCTCAGCCCACGCATGTCAGTGAACGCGGACTCCTCGCAGAGTCCGCGTGCGCCCTGGACTGAGCGACAGGTTCAACCCTGATTGGCCCAGAGATCGTCGACCGCGCGGATCGCCAGCAGGTAGCCGTTCGCGCCCGCTCCGCATATCACAGCGGTGGCCGCCACGGATATCGTCGAGTGACGGTACTCTTCGGTGCGCCGGTGGATGTTCGTGATGTGGACTTCCACCACCGGCCGGCCGATCAGCTTGACCGCGTCGAGCACCGGAATCCGCCCGAACGAAAAACCGGCCGGGTTGATGATCAACGCAGCGTCCTGCGTGAACGCTTCCTGAATCCAGTCGATCAGGTCGCTTTCGCTGTTGGTCTGGCGAAAGACGCAGTCAAACTTGAGCGCGTCGGCCAACGCAAGGCAGTTCCGTTCGATGTCCTTGAGAGTGGTACTGCCGTAAAGCTGAGGCTCCCGTACGCCGAGCATGTTCAGGTTGGAGCCGTTGAGGATATAGAGCTTGCGAGTCATGGTTTCAGTGTGTAGCGCAGCGTTCGAGGGCGGTGCCTTTGGTTTCCCGGGACGCCGCGATCATGAGGAAAGAGAGCAGGTTCAACGAGCCGCAGACCGCGACGATCGCCCACGGCGATCCGTGAAAGGCATTGAGCAGCGCCACGGCGACGATAGGCATCGGCCCGCCAGTGAGCAGGTTGGCTCCCGAGTACGACAGTGCGGAGCCCGTATAGCGCGCTTCGGTCGGAAAGGATTCGGCGAACCACACCGGCTGGATGCCGCTCTGGAACTGTGTGAAGCCCAGAAAGGCACCCATCACGGCCGCCGTCATGGCGATCGAATTGTGGTTGAGGATCGGAAAGTAGATGAGGCAGCACACCAGCGTGCAGAACGAGCCGATCAGGAGCGCACGCTTGCGTCCGATCCGGTCGCTCAGATAGCCGCCCGCGAGCGCGCCGACGATGGCGCAGACATTGGCGATCATCAACAGCATGAAGCCGGTCTGCTTCGGTACGCCGAGATTCTTCGTCAGGTAACTCAGCGAGAACACGACGATCAGATAAAACAGCGCAGCCGGGCCGCAGAAGAACAGCGTCAGGCGCAGCGCCGTGCGCCAATGGAATTTGAGAACGATGCCGAGCGGATTGGCAGCGCGCGGGCGTTGTCCACTCTTCCTGAGCGCTTCGAAGGCGGGCGTCTCGCTGACCTTCATGCGGATATAGATGCCCAGCAACACGAGCACGAAGCTCGCGAGGAACGGGATTCTCCATCCGAACGATTCGAAGTCCTCGAGCGAAAGCAGGCCTGACAGCGTGAACAAGGAGAGATTGGCGAGGATCTGGCTGAGCGGCGAGCAGATGCCCAGCAGGCCGGAATACAGCCCGCGCCGTTCGGCAGACGCATGTTCGACTGCCATCAGTTGCGCACCCGTCGATTCCCCGCCGAGCGCGAAACCCTGAACGATGCGCAACGAGACGAGCAATGTCGGCGCAAGGATGCCGACTTGCTGGTAAGTGGGCAGCAGCCCCATCAGAAACGACGACGCGCCCATCACCGAGACCGTGAGCAGCATCAGGTTGCGGCGTCCCCAGCGGTCGCCGAGCACGCCGCAGATCACCGCGCCGAGCGGGCGCGCGGCCAGCCCGGCCCAGAAGCTCGCCAACGACGCGAGCAGCGAAGCCGTCGGGTCGAGCGACGGAAAAAACAGCTTCGGAAAAATCGTGGCTGCGACCACGCCATACAACGCGAAGTCGAACCATTCCAGCGCCGTACCGACGGTCGCGCCCGCCACCGCGCGACGCGCCATCATTTGAGTCTGTGCGGTTCGTTCGCTCGCCGCGATGTCTGAGTCAGCAAGAACTGACATTTCGTCTCCCCCCATTTTCGATATGTGAAGCGTTCGTTTCTGTCACGAACAAGTGTTATTGTTTGCGCTATAGAAGGGGGGCGTTCCGCACCGGAACTACATTTCATATCATGAGAGCACGCGGAAATGTCGCTTAAGAACGGCTTGCGAATTCTCGATTTCCTTGCGTCGCAAGGCGAAGGGGCCGGGCTCCTTGCCATTGCGGATGCCCTGGGCCTGCCGCGCAGCACGTGCCACCGCCTGCTTGTGGATCTCGTCGAATGCGGATACGTCAGGCAGCTCGTCGAGCACGGCCGCTACATCCTGACGATGCGCATGACCTCGAACGGACTGGAATTCCTGAGCCTGACCGGCATCGCCGATATCGCCCAGCCGATCATCGAGCGCGTCGCTGCGCGGACCGGCGAACTGGCGCGACTGTCGCTCGTCGACGGCGAAGCGATCATCTGGGTGGGGAAGGCGGATGGCCAGCGCACCGGCTTTCGCTACGATCCGGACATGGGGCAGGCGGCGCGTCTATCGTGCACGTCGACCGGCCACGCATGGCTCATGACGATGACCGACGAACAGGCGGCAGCGCTGGTGTTGAAGCAGGGCTTTGGACAGCCGAACGAGTTCGGGCCCAGTGCGCCGACGACGCTAAAGGCACTGCTCGGTTTCCTGCACGCTGCGCGCGTGCGCGGCTACGCGATGATCGACGAGGTGTTTGCCCCGCGCATGTCAGCGGTGGCGGCGCCCGTGGTCAGCGGCACACGCTGCGTCGGCGTCATCAGCCTGGCCGGTCCGCGTGTGCGGCTCACGGTCGAGAAGATCCACGAATATTCGGTGCTCTTGCGCGAGGCGGCTAACGAACTGGCCCAATTGAGCAACCTGGCCGGGTTCCCCGGTCGGCCGCCGCTCGGCAAGGGATGAGCCTGAACCAAAGCATCGACCTTCGGCCCGCTGCGAAAGGCGTGGCCGTCCTTGTTCGAGACGGGAAGTAGGGCTGGCGCTCCGCCGGACGCGAAGCAGAAGCAAGGAATCGGATGTGCGCGCGCAAGCCTCGATGGCTTGCACACGCGTGGCCGGATCGTTCGGGCTCGACAGGAAGACCGCTTGCGCTTCGCCGTATCGACTTGTGGGCGACGGAGTCACCCGAAACGGTCTACTTGCGCAGCGGCCTCAATCCCGCCCGGACTTCCTCGGCGAACAAGTCCGGCTGTTCCCACGCGGCGAAGTGTCCACCCTTGTCGAGCCGGTTGTACCAGATGAGGTTGTGATAGGCGCGTTCCGTCCAGCTCCGCGGCGCCTGATAGTTCTCGCGGGGAAAGACGCTCACGGCAGCGGGCACCGACACATCCGCCGCGGCAGTGAAGTTGATGTGCGACTCCCAATAGAACCGCGCAGCGGAGATTCCTGTGTTGGTCAGCCAGTAGAGCGTGATGTCGTCGAGGACGTCATCGCGCGTCATCGCTCCGGACGATTCACCGTTGATCGCGCGCCCATAGACGGCGGACGTCAGCGCCGCCGCCGGCTGTGTGTACCCGTCGCCGTGATCGAGCAGCCATCCCGCGAGGCCAATGGGCGAATCCGACAATCCATAAAGCGTTTGCGGACGTGTACCTTGTTCGAGCGCGTAGGCGCGCCGCTTCTTGGCGCCGCTGCTCAACTGTTCGTACGCGTGACGCTCGTCATCCGAGAGGCCGGCGGGCGCGGGATCGCCTGCGGCGAGCGCCTTGACGATGTCCGCGGGCACCGTCGCCGGAAAATTCACATGGATGCCGAGCAACTCGGGCGGCGCCTGTTTGCCCATCACGTTCGCGACGACACCGCCCAGATCGCCACCCTGCGCCGCGAACTTGTCGTATCCCAGCCGTCTCATGAGCGTCACCCAGGCGCGCGCGGTCCGTTCGGGGCCCCAGCCGGTTTGCGTCGGCTTGCCCGAGAATCCATAGCCGGGCAAAGAAGGAATGACGAGATGAAAGGCATCCGATGCACTCGCGCCGTGAGCCACAGGGTTGGTCAACGGATCGATGATCTTGAACTGCTCGATGACCGAACCGGGCCAGCCGTGCGTGACGATCAGCGGCATGGCGTTCTCATGCTTCGAGCGAACGTGGATGAAGTGAATGTCCAGTCCATCGATCTCGGTCACGAAGTTGGGGTACGCGTTGATTCGCGCCTCGCACCTGCGCCAGTCGTAATCCGTCGACCAGTGACGCGCGAGTTCCTGCATCAATGCGAGCGGCACGCCTTGCGAGTCGTCGGAGACCGTCTCGCGTTCCGGCCAGCGTGCCGACCGGATGCGTCGGCGCAAATCGGTGAGATGCGCTTCGGGCACGTGCACGCGAAGTGGGCGAATCGCTTCCTTGTCGTCGGTCGCTGAACTTCCGAGTGAAGTGATTGATGAAGTGGTCGAGGCAAAAGCGAGCTGACTCAGCGATGCGGCAGCAACGCCGGCGGCCGCGGCTTCCACGAAACGACGGCGCGCGGGTGACTGGGGGAGGCTTGTGTTATCCGACATGAGAACTCCGGGAGAAAGATAGGGGCTGCGCCTTCAGCGGCAAAAGTGACTTCGCGTGTGTCGCGAGCGCCCGCACCGGGTATCCGTTCGCAAGCAGCAGGGCTGTGAGACTTCAGCCGATGCTGCGCCGCGGCGCCTGCAGCACCCGTTACGGGAGGACGGTCGTGCCCTCTTCCCGGCGACGCTCAAGGGCGCGCGCGATGAGCGTATTGAAGCCTGCGAACGTATCCCGCACGTGTCGAAAACGAGGCGTTGTGTATGCGTCCTTATCCGTCTGCGCAGGGGACACGTTGCGATACAAGGCGGGGCGATCGAGCAGGGCCTCCCTGTTCAGCGCGCGAAGCTCGGCACTCCAATTGCTGACTGGGAGGACAGATGAATCGGCATCGAGCCGATCATCAACATCTTATTAGGAGCGCGTCATGAGCACGTCTGCACAGAATCCCGAGCAGGAAAAGCCCAAAGGTGGCGATGAAACCTTTACCACCGATATCTCCGAGACCGACGATGAAGGCACGACGATACGCGAGGCCGAAGTGCGCGAGGGCGATCTGACGGAAACGAAGCCGGGCGAGGGCCCGACCAGCCGCGAAAGCGGTGACGCCGGCGTTTGAGCACGCGCTTCGCTTATCGCCGTGGATCGAACGGCACTTCCTCCAGCCTCGTCTGGAGCGAGGTGCCGGATTCCCACGCGTTCGCGCCCGGCGCGATATCGCCCACGGGGATGTCGTAGCGTTTGCGTTTTCTGTTCTCGTGCGACACCTTGAGGCGCTTGTCGCGCGCGGCGACGGCCGCTTCATCGACCTGTCCGTCCTGCGTGAAACCCATCATGAGTTGCGGCGCGCCGTAGGGGAAATCGTCCCGGTCGATCTGCCAGGTGTGGAACGTCTTGCCGTATGTAGTGACGAGGTCCTTGAAATACGCACGTTCGGCCAGTTCAGGAATGCCTGGCGCCACGAGGACGCCCGACTTCACCTCGTAGTGGTGGCTGTGCCACAGCCGCTTCTCTTCCTCGGGGAGCTGCAGAAAGCGCTCTTCCGGAATGATGTATTCGATGCCGATGAGCCGCGCGCCCGGTGCGTTCGAATCGAAGATCACGCACTGATGCAGATCGTGACGCAGATGAATGCAGAAGTGATGCGCTTCCACCTGCCGGCCCATGTCGTCGGCGTAGAAGTGAAATCCGTTCAGCCATGTACTCATCGCCTGAAGCGGATACTTCGGCTGCATGACGCCGGCAGCGAAGTCCAGCGCGCGATGTTTGGCCGAATGACCGGCGCCCACGCTCATGACAGCGGCCGCCCGACGCGCGATCAACGCGGCGGCAGCGGCGGCCAGACCGGTGATCAGGCCGGCGGCGAACGGCGTAAAGCTGTCGGTTTCCTCGGGTCGATAGCTCATGATCGCGCCCCCATGGAATCAGTGTCATTCGGGCAGCAATCGTCGTTCCATGCGCGCTTCGACAAAGTCGTCGAAGCGCGACCATGCCGAAGCGAAGCTCGCGCAATCGGCCGTGACGGTTGGCGGTTTTCTACAACGCCTGCGTGAGCTGCGGTATCGCTTCGAACAAGTCGCCGACCAGTCCGTAATCCGCGACACTAAAAATGGGCGCTTCAGCATCCTTGTTGACGGCAACGATGACCTTCGAGTCCTTCATGCCAGCCAGATGCTGAATCGCGCCCGAGATGCCGACCGCGACATACAACTGCGGCGCGACGATCTTTCCGGTCTGTCCGACCTGCCAGTCGTTCGGTGCGAAGCCCGAATCGACGGCCGCCCGCGAAGCCCCCACCGCCGCACCGAGCTTTTGCGCAAGCGAATCGAGAAGCGCGAAATTTTCCGCACTGCCCATACCGCGGCCGCCCGACACGACGATGCGCGCCGACGTGAGCTCGGGCCGCTCGCTCACCGCGACCTCGCGGCGCACGAAACGCGCACGCTGCGTCCCTGCAACAGCCGCCTTCGTGTCGACAGGCGCCGGCGCACTCGCCGAAGGTGCGGCATCGAAGGCAGTGGTTCGAATCGTCAAGATCTTGATCGCGTCATCGCATCGCACGGTGGCGATCGCATTGCCAGCATAGATCGGGCGGTCGAACGTATCGGCATCGTGAATGGCGATCACATCGGAAATCTGCGACGCATCGAGATTCGCAGCCACGCGCGGCGCGACGTTCTTCCCCGCCGCCGTGGCCGGAAAAAGCACATGCGTGTAGGACGTCGCAAGCATCAGCACCTGTGCTGCGATGTTTTCCGCGAGACCGTCCGCAAGATGCGGCGCATCCACGAGAACGACACGGTCCACGCCTTCGATGATGCGCGCGGCATCCGCCGCACCGCGCGCATCGTGACCTGCAACCAGCACGTGCACACCGTTGTTCAACTGGCGCGCCGCGCTGATGGTATTGAGCGTGGCCGCCTTGAGCCGCGCGCCTTCGTGGTCGGCAATGACGAGAGTGGTCATTCAGATTACCTTCGCTTCATTCTTGAGCTTGTCGATCAACGCCGAGACGTCGTTCACGCGGCCCCCCGCCTTGCGCGCCGCAGGCTCGACGACCTTGAGCGTCTTCAGGCGTGCAGAAGCATCGACGCCCAGATCCGCAGGGCTCCATGTCTCGATCGGCTTCTTCTTCGCCTTCATGATGCTGGGCAGCGTGACGTAGCGCGGCTCGTTCAGGCGCAAATCCGTCGTGACGATGGCAGGCAACGTAAGCTCGAGGACTTCGAGACCGCCATCCACTTCACGCGTGACCGTGGCGGTATTCGCGCCGATCCGGATGTTGCTGGCGAATGTCGCCTGCGGCCAGTCGAGCAACGCAGCGAGCAGTTGGCCCGTCTGGCCCGCAT
This sequence comes from Caballeronia sp. INML1, assembly GCF_023631085.1. Classification (NCBI taxonomy): domain Bacteria; kingdom Pseudomonadati; phylum Pseudomonadota; class Betaproteobacteria; order Burkholderiales; family Burkholderiaceae; genus Caballeronia; species Caballeronia sp. INML1. The sequence goes on from NZ_JALQDT010000079.1 coordinate 137,642, forward strand.
CGTCGTCGATGGCCTGCTTGCCGAGAATCACCAGTTGCGGCTGTTCACGTTCGACAGCCGCCTTCAGCAACTTGGCGACCGCCAGAGGCTGCAATTCGACGTCCGTCAGGATGTGGACGCCGCGATCCGCACCGATGGCAAGCGCCGTGCGCAGCGTCTCCGAGCTCTGCGCCGGACCGCATGTCACCGCGATAACCTCGCTGGCGTGACCGCCTTCCTTCAGGCGCGTGGCCGCTTCGACGGCGATCTCGTCGAACGGATTCATCGACATCTTCACGTTGCTCGTCTCGACACCGCTCTGATCCGCTTTCACGCGGACGTTCACGTTGTAGTCGACGACACGCTTCACTGCGGCCATGATCTTCATGGTTGCGTTCCCTGGTTCGAATCTCAAGAGCGAGGGTCAATGAACTCGATGAGGACGAGCGCAGCCTGCGAGCCGCGATGCGGCGCGAGATGAAGCGGCGGTCCTCGTTCGTCGCGCAATAAGACATGCGCGGCATCGAGCGTGGCCTCGAAGCCTTTGACGGCGAACGTGCATTCCGCCTCGATCGTCAACGCGACTACGAAGCATCCCGATGGCACGGTCATCGTTTCAGTCAGCGGCCGGATACTCGCGCGACAGACGCCACGCGCAGCCATCGCATTGAGGGCGAGCACCGGTCCATCGTGCAAGGTGGCGTCCCATGCGACATCGCCGTCGTAATCCGCGACGGCGCCGCTGCTCAGGCGACATTGCACATCTCCATGGCGTAGCGTGACGCCCGCGCCCTGCATGACGAGCGACAAACGCGTCATGCCCGCAAAGCGCGAATAAGGCCCGTCACGCACGACCGTTGCGAGGCTGATGCGCCACGCGCCATCCTGGTCGTAAGCGAGGGGCCGCGTCGTTCCGCCGCCGTTGCGCCAGGGCCGCGTCTCGAACGACGTCAACGCCCGGACTTCGACGCCGTCCGGCACGCGCGCTTCAGGACACTGCGCCGACACCGTATTTCCCGGTCAGCAATGCGCCGGTCGCAAAACGTTCGACGGAATACGGCGCGAGCGATACATCGGTGTCCAAGCCGAGCGCGGCCTGCGCCAGCACCTTGCCCACGGTGGGCGACAGCTTGAAGCCGTGGCCTGAAAAACCATAGCCGACCACGAGCCCTTCGATACCCGGCAACGCGCCGAGCACGGGGTTCCAGTCGGGCGTGACGTCATACACACCCGTCCACGACGATGCGATGCCCGCCGCCTCATACGCCGGAAAGCGCTCGGCGACCTGCGCGCCGACTTCGACGACATAGTCCATCGGGATATCGCCTTGTTCGGTGTCGGCGGTGTCGAGCTTTTCGCCGGCAGTGCCTTCGCTCACCAGCATCTGATTGCCGCCGTAGCTGCGGTAATACAGCATGCCCCTCGATGCGAGGTCCTTGAACACCGGCATCGCGTATGTGTAGGCCGCGCCTTCGCATTCGAGGGCGAGCACCGCATGACGCTCGGGCGAGACCGGCAGCGATTTGCCCGTCCAGCCTGCGAGTTCGGGCGTCCAGATGTTCTGTGTGCTGATGACCGTCGACGCCGCGAAATCGCCCACGCTCGTCGATACGCCGCGCACCTTGCCGTGTTCGATCAGCAGCCGGTTCACCGTAACGTTTTCGCGGATCGTCACGCCGCCGCGTCGCGCGGCGCGCGCGAAACTCGTCGCGGTGAGATAGGCGTCCGCGAAGCCGGCCTCGGGTTCGAAGCCGATCAGCGCGGCATCGTAAAAGCGTGCAATCGGCATGAGTTCGTGCGCCTGCTGCGCACTCAGCAATTCAAGCGGAATGCCTTGCTGTCTCTGCTGTTCGAGCGATGCGCGCAACGGCTCGACCTTGTCGCCCTCGGCCGCGACAATCATATAACCGCTTTTCACGAGGCCGCACGATGCTTCGTCGTCGCCGAGATAGGCCGCGAAGTCATTGAACACCGCCCATGACTTGCGCGCCAGTTCGACGTTTTCCTTCACGGAATAATGCGTGCGCAGAATGCCCGACGATTGCGACGTCGTGCCCGCGCCGATGGTCGCGCGATCCAGCACGAGCACGCTTTTCGCGCCCAGCTTCTGAAGATGGAACGCGACGGAACTGCCGATCACGCCGGCCCCGATCACCACCACGTCATAGGTATTCACTGTTGCGCTTCCTTTCTCATGCGGATCATGGACGCAGTGTGCCGCGCCAGTTGCACTTCGCCCTCGTCATAAGAGAAACCGATGCTGAGCAGAAGCAGCGATGCATACCGCGGATTCACGCGGCGCCTTCGAGGCCCTTCATGACTTCGGCCTGCACGGTTTCCCAGATCGACTTCTTCATCTCCAGATACGCAGGCGAAAGCTGCACTTCGGCCGTGCGCGGCAACGGCAAATCGTTGCGGATATCCTGCACGATGCGTCCCGGCTTCGCGCCCATCACGATCATGCGCGTGGAGAGCATCAGTGCCTCGTCGATGGAATGCGTGATGAAGACGATGGTCTTGCCGCTCTTTTCATAGAGCGAAAGTAGTTGTTCCTGAAGCACTTGCCGCGTCATGGCATCGAGCGCGGCGAAAGGCTCGTCGAGCAGCATCACGTCCGGGTCGTTGGCGAGCACACGCGCGATCGACACGCGCTGCTTCATGCCGCCCGACAACTTGCCGGGATAGCTGTCCTCGAAGCCCTTCAGACCCACCGCTTCGATATGACGCCGCGCGGCCTCGCGCCTTTGCGCCTTGCCCATGCCGCGCATCTTCAGGCCGAACGCGACGTTCTCGCTCACCGTTTTCCACGGAAACAGCGCGTACTGCTGGAACACCATGCCGCATGCCGGCTCGACATCCTTCACGACCTTGTTGTTGACGAGCACGCGGCCCTGCGTCGGCTGCTCGAAGCCGGAGATCATGTTGAGCATCGTCGATTTGCCGCAGCCCGATGCGCCGAGCAGCACGAGAAACTCGCCTTTTGCGATGTCGAGATCGACCTCCCTCAGTACCTGCAACGGGCCGTAGCTCTTCGCGACGCCTTCGAGCCGGATCATCGGATGGTTCATCGTTGCCATGACAGCACTCCGCGTTCGATGAGCCGGAACACGGCATCCGTAACGAGCACCGTGATGCTGATGAGCACCATGCCGAGCACGACGGTATCGGTCTGGAAGAACTCGCGTCCGTTCATGATCATGAAGCCGAGACCCTGTTGCGCGGCGACGAGTTCCGCCGAGATCACGCAGGTCCACGAGAGGCCGAGAATCACCTTCATGCCCGACAGAATCTGCGGGATGCAGCCGGGCAGAATGACTTCGAACATGACCTGCCAGCGATTCGCGCCGAGATTGCGCGCCGCACGGATGAAGATCGGATCGATGTTGCGCGTGGCGTCGATCACATACAGAAGCGCGGGCGCGAACGAGCCCATGAACACGATGCTGTACTTCTGCGTCTCGGTGATGCCGAACCACAGCAGCGACAGCGGAATCCAGCTCATCGACGGCAGCGGGCGCAGAAACGACAGCAGCGGATCGAATACCGCCCGCGCCACGCGCGAGGTGCCGAGCATGATGCCGAGCGGAATCGAAACGACCGCGGCCGCGAAGAAGCCGACCATCACGCGACGTGTGGACGCGAGCACGTTGTCGAGCAGCGCATGCTGATTCCACATGCGGATGCCGCGCGCCAGCACCTGCGATGGCGCGGGCAGAAAGACCGCATCGACCAGCCCGGCACGGCATACGAGTTCCCACAGCAGCAGGAAGCCGATCAGCGAGCACGCGCTCACGACGAGCAGGCCGCCCCTCCATTTGCGATTCGATGCCATTCGTCGATGCTCACAGATAGCTTGCGTTGATCCAGTCCGCCACCTTCGGCGACTGATCGATCTGCTTGAGATCGACGAGCATGTCAGAGAGCTTCTGCACGCCGTCGACGAACGGTCCCGGCTTGCCGCCGCTGCCCACGAAGAGCGATTTTTGCTGCGCGTGCGAATACCACTGGGTCTGTTTGAGGACCGCCATCTGCTCGTCTTCCGAGAGATTCGTGAGCGTCATCAGGATGGGCGCGGCTTTCTCCGGATGCTGCGTCATCATGTCGTTGGCCTGCGCGATTCCTTGCAGGAAAGCCTTCGGCACCTCGGGATGCGCGCTCGCGAACGCCGTGCGCACCAGCAGCACGTCCGGTCCCGGCGTCAGTTGATACTGCTTGTAGAGCGAGAACGACGAATCGTCGAGCAGGAGCTTCGTGTCGGGCAGCGCCTTGATGCGATCGAAGGTCGGCGTCCATGCGGCGGCGGCATCGATCTGATTGCCGCGGTATGCGGTGAGCAGTTCGTTCGCGGGCAGATTGATGATGCTCACGTCCTTGCCGGGGTCCATGTTGGCCTGACGCAGCACGTCGAGCAGCAGCACGTGCGAACTCGACGCATACGTGACGCCGATCTTCTTGCCCTTCAGATCCGCGAGCGACTTCACGTTGCTGCGCACCAGCAGCCCTTCGGACTTGCCGAAGTTATTGGGCGTCGAGATCAGCTGGAACTGTTTCGCGCCGTTGGCCATCAGCGCGAGCGCCGAGACGACGCCCGTGCCCGCGATATCGATGTTGCCCGCCATCACCGCGCCCATGCGTGCCGACGAGGTCGAGAACGATTGCCAGCGGCAGTCGATCCCGAGTTTCGTGAAGATATCGGTCTTCATCGCGACATACGCCGCGTAGTGGCCGAGCCATGCCGAACCGCCGTAATTGACGGCGGTCGCCGCGCGCGCGAGCGGCGCGAATGCCGTCGTGAAGCCCGCCGTGGCCGCTGCCGCGCCGATCCAGGAAGCCTGCTTCAGAAATGTACGGCGATTGCTTGTCATCGTTATGCCTGTCTGAATGAGAGGTGGAAAACGGCGGCGGCCTGCCCGCAAAGCCTGGTCTGCAATGGATGGTAGTGGCGAACGTGACGCGGCCATTAAGCCATCTGACCAAATCAGAAACTCTTATGTTTTAAAGCAGTTTCGCTAATGTCATGCTGCGCCTTGCGCGTCGAAGTCGTGCGCATAGGCGTCGAACAGTTCGGCGGGCATGCCGGGCAGGGCGGCGTGCAATCCCGGCGCGATCACGTCGCGCGCCACCGCAATGGACTCGCGCGACACCGCATCGGCCATCGCGGACCATTCGGAGCGGCGCGTGAGAATGTAGAAGTGGCGATGCCCGATGCGCGTTGCGGGCAGCGGAACGACAGTCACGTCCGGCAGATGCGCGCGCGACTGCCACAAACAAAGCGGCGACGTGATCGCGCAGCCGAAGCCGGACGCGACGAGACTGAGCAGCGGATCGGTGGCATCGAATTCGTAGCGGTTCGGTGCATGGAAGTTCATGTGCTTGACGAGCCGCTCGACCTGTTGCCCGATCAGCGAGCGGCCCGTGTAGCGCAACAGCGGCAGTTCGCGCGCGACGTCGTGGAAGCCGCGCAGCTTGCGGCCCGCGCCGAATTTTTTCGGCGCGACGGCGATGAAGGTCTCCGAGAACAGCGGGCGCAATTCCACACGCCGCGGATCGAGCGTGGCTTCCGTGCAGATGGCGAGATCGAGTTCGCGATTGGCGAGCTGCTCGCTGAGCGTCGGCGTGAGGCCGGACCACATCGAAAGCGTCTTCATGCGATCGGACAGGCGCTGCACGAGATGCGGCCCGACGCTGGCGGCGAACGAATCCACGCAGCCGATGCGCAGGCTCGGCACGCCTTCGCTGGTTGCTGTGCGCACCTTATGCGAGACCGCCTGCGCATGTTCGAGCAGCCCGCCCGCCTGTTCGAGCAGGATACGGCCTGCCGCGTTGGGCCGCACCGGCCGGAACTCGCGATCGAATAACGCCACGCCCTGTTCGCGCTCCAGTGCGGCGATGAGCTGGCTCACCGCGCTCTGCGTGACGCCAAGCACACGCGCGGCTTCGGTCATCGAACGCGTCTCGCAGACTGCGACGAACGCCTGCAACGCACGCAGGTCCACCCCGACGAATGTATTTCGCATGGTCTCCTCCCGGGCCTATTCTGCCGCATAAGCCTCGTCGCGCCCTGTCCATCGGGCGGTTTTCGCGGCCATAATAGCGGGCACAGGTATCGAACCGGGCGCCTTCGCATGGACATGGGCTGATGCGAGGGCACGCAGGTCAACCCCACATCGCGCGCTTTGGTCAATCACACTTCCTCGTCCGACGCCATGCCGCGCCGGTTCGTGTTCCTCCTCGCGGACGGCTTGTCGATGATGAGCCTGTCGTCCGCCATCGAGCCGCTGCGCTCGGCCAACCGCCTCGCGGGCGACACCTTGTACGACTGGACGCTCGCGAGTCTCGACGGCGAGCCGGTGCATTCGTCGGGCGGCATCGCGCTGGCGGCGCGCAACTTCGACGACGTCTACAAGAATGCCGATTACGTGTTCGTCTGCGGCGGCCTTCGTCTCGCGCCCGCGCTCGAACCGGCCTTCGTCGCGGCGCTGAAACGCGCGGCCCGCACCGATGCGGTCATCGGTTCGCTCTCGACCGCGACGTATCTGCTTGCGCTCGCGGGATTGCTCGACGGCTACCATTGCACGATCCACTGGGAGAATCTGCCGGCGTTCACGGAGGCGTTTCCCAACCTGCTATGCAGCAGCAAGCTGTTCGAAATCGACCGCGACCGCATGACGTGCTCGGGCGGCATCGCTGCAATGGACATGATGCTGCATCTCATCAAGACGCAGCACGGCAGCGATCTGGCGGTGCGCGTCGCCAATCAGTTCCACCACGAACGCATGCGCGATACGGCCGATAATCAGCGCGGCTGGCGCGACCAGAATCACGCGAGCCTGCCGCGCGGCATCCGCCGGGCCATCGAGATGATGCGCGCGCATGTGGAAACGCCGCTGCAGATCAACGATATCGGCTCGGCCATCGGCATGACGTCGCGCCAGATGGAGCGGCTATTCTTGCGGCATCTGAACGCAACGCCCGCGCGCTACTACGTGCAGTTGCGGCTGGAGCGCGCGCACGAGATGCTGACGTATTCGAGCGTGCCCGTGGCCGATGTGGCCGTGGCGACGGGTTTCGCGTCGCCGTCGCATCTGGCGCGCTGGGTGCGTCGGGCGTATGGCATCAGCCCGACGGAGTTGCGCGCCGCGCAGCCGAGGTCGTGAAGGGCTTATGCCGCTTCGAGCTCCGGCGCTGCGGCTCGCAGCGGCAACGGCAGCCAGCCTTGCAGCTCGCGCCAGTTCGGTTCCAGGTGCGCAAAGCGCGAAAGCGACAGCGACGAGAGATCCGCGAACGCGCATCGCCCGTCCACCACGAGATCGCGGATCGCGTGGCCGCTCGCCGGCGACAGCCCGAAACCCACGCTCGATAACGTCGCGACCGTCACGTTGCCCTTCGCATCGGGGCGATCGATCACGGGCCGTCCATCCGGCGTGTTCTCGATGTAACCCGCCCAGCTGCGGATGACCTTCGCATGCGCGGCCTTCGGCAGCAGCGCCGCGAGCCGCGCCGCGATGCTGCATTGAAGCGGCGTCGAATGCGGACGCACCTTCGGCACGTCGTCGAGACCGATCCATTCGTGCGGACCGCCGCCGTACGCGAGGTTGCCGCGCAGCGTCTGCCGCCCGTACAGGCCGTTGCCGTCGACGCCGCCGAGCGGCATCTGCGGAAGCGGTTCGGTGACGATCATCTCCGCGCGCGCCGCCGCGAGCGGCACGTCGATGCCGAGTTGCGCGGCAAGCACGCCCGTATGCGGTCCGGCCGCGATCACGAGGTGATCGCAGGCAAAGTCTCCGCTGGACGTCTTCACCGCGCTGACGCGTCCGCCTTGCGTGACGAAACCCGTCACCGGCGTATGTTGCAGGATGCGTGCGCCGTGATCCTCCATCGCCCATGCATAAGCCTGCAAGGTGCGATGCGGATTCGCATGCCCGCCGAAGTGATAGAAATAGCCGGCATGCACGTTGTCGCCCGCGAGCGGCACGAGCTCGCGCACCTGCTTCGCATCGAGCACGTCGGAGCGCAGGCCGTGATGCGCCCCGTTCTCCAGTGCACGCCGATACAGCCGGAACTGATGCTCGTCGAGCGCAATGCGGATGCGCTCGCGGCAAAATTCGGTCGGATAGCCGAGCAGTTCGTCCATCATCGGCCAGAGGCGCTGTTCTTCCATGAAGAGCGGGCTGTGATGATGCGAGCAGCCGCCGCCGTTGCGCCCCGACGCGCCCCAGCCGATCATGCCCGCTTCGAGCACCAGCACGTCGATGCCTTCGCGCGCGAGCCACCATCCCGCGGAGAGGCCCGTCACGCCGCCGCCGACGATGACGACCGATGCGCCCTTGATATTGCCTGCTGCCAACGTGTTCATGCTTGCGAGCCTTGATTGCGAGATTTCGTTTCGATGAAAAGCCGATGCCGATGTCCGCTATTCGCTTGCAACCGGTTCTCCGACGCGCCGCGTGCCCGCGCGATACAGCGGATCGACACGCCAGAACGGCACCCATTGCGAGGCCATGCCGAACCAGCTATCCCAGTGCGCCGCGGTCGATGACGCTTCGGCCACGTCGGCGAGTTGCCGCAACGCGAGCGGGCGCACCGGCGCGCGAAAGGTCGCGAGCGGAATCTGCGGCAGGGCACAGCCGGCGCCGATCGCGACCAGTGCCGCCACTTGCTCGCGGCATCGGCGGCCCTGGCATGGGCCCATGCAGGCGCGCGTGAGACGCTTGACCGCATCGGGATTCGGCGGGCCGCTGCGTGCGAGGCCGGCGACGCCGCGCGTGTCGTGCGCCGGATCGGCGGGATGCCAGTCGAGGTAGCGCGGCGGGCGGACATCGAGGATTTCGCGCGCGGTGACTTCCTCGCACTGGCACACGAACGGCTCGCCCGCCGCGCCGAGAACGCTCGCGCGCACCCATTCCACGCGCGATCGGGCGATATCGTGCTCGGGTGCTTCGGGCTGCACGACCTGCGCTAGGTCCGCAACGCTCGACGCATCGAGCGCCGCACGCGCCGCGCGACGGCCTTCTTCGCGCGCGATGGCTTCATCGCGGCTCTTCGCCGCCCAGACGCCCGCGCAGTCGCCTGCTGCGTAAGCGAACGGCAGCGACGTCCGCTGCATTGCATCGACACTGACGACGTGACCGCCGCGCGCCGCATCGAACGCAGTCGCGCAACCTGCCGCTTCGAGCAGTTCGATCGCGGGCAGCGCGGCGATGCCGAGCAGCACCGTGTCGCAATCGAACCTGGCCGACGCGCCCGCATCGAGCGATGCCGCTTCGACCGACGTCACGCCATACGCATCCCCGTGCGCGTGGCGCACGACATGACGCGTGAGCATGCGCGCGCCGCCCGCTTCGAGTTGCGACGCGAGTGCGGCATCGCCGAGGATCGCATCGGACTGTTCGATCACCGCGACGATCTGCACGCCGCGCGTCATCAGTTCGACGCCCACGTTGAGCGCGTCCGTGTCGCTGCCGATCAACACCGCGCGACGCGCATCGAGCGCGCCGTACAGCGCCGCCAGCCGCCACGCGGCGCTTGCGCCCATCACGCCGGGACGCTGCCAGCCGTCGAACGCGAGGCCCATGTCGCGCCGACCGGATGCGACGATCACCCGCTTGAAACTCATGAGCCACGTATGCGATGAATCGGCGAGACCGGCGACATGCGTGTCCATCCAGGCGCTCGCCGGGCCGTGCGGAAAGAGGCCCCAGACTGCCGTGCCGAGCTTCACGTCGATGCCTGCTTCGAGCGCATCGCCGAGTTCAGGGCGCGCTTCGAGCATGGCTTCGAGCATCGCGTTGGCGTTGCCGGCCGCCGCGCCCATGCGAGCGCCGAAATGCAGCGGCACGTCCTCGCCCATCGTTTCGAGCGGCACGGGATTCTCATCGACGAGCGTCACGCCGATGCCGCGTCCGGCCGCTTCGAGCGCGGCCGCGATGCCCGCCGGACCCGCGCCCACGATGAGCAGATCGGTCGATTCATCGACGGGCGGCGCCTTGCCCGCCACGGATGCGGGATCGTAGAAGGGCGTTTGCATGGCTTCGTTTTCCACGGGTTCGACTCTTTGAGGTCAGGATGTCATGGCTTGCGCGTCGTCCCGCCGCGCATCCGATTCGCCGATGGCAGTCGGCGCGTTCAGCACGAGCTCGCACAAGGCGGCGGCGCTTGTGTCGGGTTCGGCGAGCGCATCGACGGCCGCTTCGAGTTCGCTCGCGAAACGTGCGCCGAAGCGCGCGCCTGTCAGCGTGCGGAATTTCTCGCGCTCGGCGCCCGGTGTCATCGGACGGGCGGGATCGCCGCTTGCCTGCATCGCGCCGGAATCGAGACGTCGTCCATCGCGCAGTTCGATTCGCACGCGCGCCCAGCGCTCGGCGGGAAACGCCGCGTTGAATTCGGCATGCTCGCGCGTGACGAGGCGCGGCAGCAGCGCGCGCACCGCAGGATCGGCGAGACCCGCATCGCCGATGGTGCCGGCATCCACGCGACCATGCAGCAACGCGGCGGCGACGGGAAACAGCACGCCGTATTGCGCTTCTTCGGTAGTGCGGGGCGCGCCGGACCACAGGCGCTTCGCCTCGTGGAAGGTCTCGATCTCCACACGCTCGATGTCGGCCGCATCGAAACCGGCCTGCGCGCGCACCGCCAGCGCCGCTGCAATCGACGGATGCGCCCAGCGGCAAACCGGATATGGCTTTACATACTGTTCGAGGATCAGCCAGCGCTCGCCGAGATCGGCCCAGATCGCGGGCGCATCGCGCTCCACGGTTGTCGCCGGTGCGCCGGTGAAGCCGCGCGATGCGAGCAGCGCCGCGCTGATGCCCGCGAGCGCGCCCCAGCACGAGCCGTCCTTCAGCATGGTCGGATGATCGATGCAGCGCATCATGTCCGAGCGCGGCCCGTGATACTCCGCGATGCCGAGCGCATGCCGCGTCGTCGTCAGGTCGAAGCTAAGCGCGCGGCTCGCGATGGCCGCCGCCGCGAGCGCATTCCACGCGCCGGAGGTGTGATATTCGCGGCTCGTCGCGTGCAGCGCGATGCCCGCGCGCGTGCCGAGTTCGTAGCCGAGGACGGTCTGCACGATGAATTCCCGCCCGCTCATGCCGGGCACGCGCTCGGTCATTGCGAGCAGCGCAGGCAGCACGGTGACGCCCGCATGTCCCTTGGTGAGCGCGTGGCCGTCGTGACCATCGAAACTGTCGATGGTCGCCGCGCCCGCGAACGCCGCGCCCGCCGCGCTCGCGATGCGTCCGTCGAACAGCATGCGCGCGGGCGTGCGGCCTGCGGCGAAGCAATCGAGCGCATGCTCCCGCGCAATCGACGACATGCGCGTAGACGTGCCCGCCGCCGCGATGCCGAAGAGGTCGAGCAGACGGCGTTGCGCATCGCGCACCACGGCATCGGGCAGCATCTCGAAGCGCAACGCGTGCGTGAAGCGGCTTGCGTCGTCGAGCAAAGGCAGGGCGGCGGTCATCATCGGAAGGCGATTTCGACGTCGGTGGACGGGCGGCTGGAGCACGCGAGAATCCAGCCTTGCGATTCCTCGGCGGCCGACAAACCGCCCGCGTGGTGCATCGATACTTCGCCGGACACGCGGCGCACCTTGCAGGTGCCGCACATGCCGCTCGCGCAGCCGCACGGAATCACGACCTGCTGACGCGTCGCCGCGACGAGCAGCGTTTCGCCCGCGCGCACCTGGAAGCGCTTGTCGCCGAGGGTGGCGTGATGAACCACGCCGTGCATTTCTTCGGGCAAGGAGGTTGCATCGTGTTCGGGTGCCGCCGAAGGCGAAGGCCCGAAATGCTCGATATGAAACGCCGCGCGTCGCGCGCCTTCGGCTGCATGAATCTGCCGGATGCTCTGCATGAAACCCGCAGGCCCGCAGCAATACACCGTGCGCCGCCCGAAGTCCGGCGTCATCGCCCAGAGCGTGCCGCGCGAGATGCGCCCGCGCAAGCCGAACCATCCCGGCGCGGGCGCGCTCAGCCACACGCTGACCTTGAGGTTCGGCATGCGCGACTGAAGCGTCGCGAGTTCGCTGGCGAAGAGGATGTCGTCGGCGTTGCGCGCGCAATGCAGCCATGCGACGTCGGCATCCGGCCTGCGGAGCGCGAGCGTGCGCAGCATCGACATGAGCGGCGATGCGCCCGATCCCGCCGACACGAGCGCAAGCGGCGTCGCGTTCGATGGATCGAGCGTGAAGCGGCCGAGCGGATAGCGCGCGTCGATCCGCATTCCCGGCGCGCAGCGCTCGTGCAGCCAGCGCGTGACGACACCATGCGCCTGCGCCTTGATGGTCAGTTCGATCACGTCGCGCTCGACGGACGACGATGCGATGGAAAACATTCGGTCATGACGCACGCCGTCGATGTTCAGCGCGAGCAGCATCGCCTGACCCGGCGCGAAGAGGCGCACGCCGTCGGGATGCGGATCTCGCAGGCGAAAAGTCTTGACGCCCGGCGCTTCGTCGCGCACGCCGATGCATTCGAGCGTGCGCGCTTGCGCTTCATCGAAAGCGCTGACGCTTTCGGCGTCGATCAGCACGTCAGCCATTCGACACCTTCAGCTCGAACGAACGATGCGCATGCGCGCTATCGAGATGAGTCGACAGCTTGTTCGCATACCAGTTGGTGAAGTTGCGCAGCATGAATTCGGACGGCGCATACGGCCCCGGCGTATAAGCGATCGATCCGACGCCGAGTTGATTGTTGGCCGCGAGCCGCGCGTCCTGCGTGTTGGTCGCGTTCCACACGGAGGTCAGTTTGTCGATGTCGTAATCGACGCCTTCCACCGCGTCTTCGTGCACGAGCCAGGTCGTGCGCAGCACCGTGCGCGACGCCGACAGCGGCAGGATGCGGAAATGGATGATGTGATCCGCGAGAAAGTGATTCCAGTTGTTCGGCACGCGGAACATGCGCACGGAGCCGAGATCCGGTTCGGTGAGATCGCCGAGCAGCTTGCCGCATGCAGGCGATCCATCCGGCGTGAACGACACCGCGCCGCGATGAAACGGCAAGCGAATGCAGCGGAACTCGTCGCCGCCATCGGCGGGCAGATGCGGCAGGCCGTGACGTTCCCACTTCGCGGCTTGCGCGTCCATCAGCAGGCGGAAGTCGCGCGAGCCGGCGGGATCGTCGGGCAATGCGAATTCGACCAGCGTCGCGAGCAGTTCCGGATGATTTCCCGCGCAGTGATAGCACTCGCGATTGTTTTCGATGACGAGCTTCCAGTTCGCGTCCTCGATCATCGTCGAGACGGCGGCGACCTTGGTACGCCACGGCTGATGCGGCGCGATGTACGGCGTCACGGCATCGCGAAAGCGGGCGATGTCGGGCGGCGTATCCGCGAGGCAGATGTAGACCATGCCGCACACGATTCCGACATGCACGGGACGCAGCCCATACGCTTCGCGCTCGAAGCCTGCGGGCATCTGCCGCGCATGCAGCAGCGAGCCGTCGAGCTCATAGACCCATTGGTGATAAGCACACGTCAGCCGATGCGCATGCCCCTTTTCGTCGAGACAGATGCGCGAGCCGCGATGACGGCACGTATTGAAAAATGCGCGAATCTCGCCGTCCTCGTCGCGTAACACGATGACCGAAGTCGCACCGATTTCGAGCGTCAGATAGTCGCCCGGCTCGCGCAACTCGCAGCTATTGCACGCGAACAGCCACTCGTTGTTGAAGACGGCGTCGATATCGAGTCGATGAAACGCTTCGTCGGTATAGAACGGCTGCGGCAGCGAGAAGTTGTCGCGGCGTTGCGCGAGGGCGGCGCGCACGCGCGTCGGGTCGATCATCGTCATGCTCTCCGTGCAAACGATCAGTTAAACCGATTGTCTGTCGCTGATTTCGCCGATGCGCACAGACAGACGACCAACCCGATCACGAAACCGACACGATGTCGTTTCCGGACCCGCGCTGCGCCAGAATCGTGTCGATGGCGCGGGCGTCGCGCACCGTCGGCAGGTCGAAACGCGCGTTGCGCACGGCGCCGTAGTCGAGCGCCGCGATCACGAGCTCCTCGCGTGCCGACTCGCTCTGCGCGAGGATCTCGCCACGCGGGCCGACGATGCGCGAGCCGCCCCAGAATTGCAGCGTGCCTTCCCGTCCGACGCGATTGGCGAACACGATCGGCAGGCCATAGACGAGCGCGTGAGCCCGCAACACGGTGTCCCAGCCGCGCGGGTTGTCGAATTCGGTGCCGACGGCTTCGACGGCCGAACTGACCGGCGCGGCGCACAAGGTCGCGCCGTCGCGCGCCAGGCGATGCATCAGCGCGGGGCTCCACAGGTCGGCGCAGATCGGCGTCGCGACGCGCCAGCGCGGATCGTCCGGCATCGGGAACTGGTCGAGGCACTCGCCGTGTCCGTAGAACTTGCCGTCGTCGAGCTTTCCGTAGGTCGCCAGCGCGATCTTCCGATGCACCTGCACCACGCGCCCCGCATGTAGCGTCGCGACGCTGTTGTAGAACGACGCGCCCGGCGCCTCCTCGATGAAACCGACCACGGCGCACAGCGACGTACAGCAGCGCGCGAGTTCGAGCAGCGTCTCGTCGTCGCGCGTGATGGCGAGCTTCAGCGCGTGCTCACCCGCGCCATGCCCCACGAGCGACAACTCGGGAAACACGAGCAAACGCACGCCGCGCGCCGCGGCTTCTTCGATCACCCGCCGATGCGCCGCGGCATTCGCCGCGAGATCGCCGACGACCGTCTCGACCTGCGCGGCCGCGACGAGCAAGGGTTCCGTCGCGCGCATGGATCAGAGCAGGCCGGCCGACTTGAGGAACGCGCTCGATACGTCGCCGAGCGACTTCTTCTGGACGTCGACCTCGGCGTTCAGGCGCGCCATCGTTGCGTCGTCGAGCTTGGCGGACAGCGCGTTCAGGACGCCCGCGAGATTCGGGTTGGCGTCGAGTGTCGCCTTGCGCGCGACCGGCGTCAGCGCATACGCCGGGAAGAAGTTCTTGTCGTCGCGCAGCACGATGAAGTCGAACGCGGGCACGCGGCCATCGGTCGTGAAGACGAGCGCGGTATCGACCTGACGATCCTTCAGCGCCTGATACGTGAGGCCCGAATCCATCCGCTTGATCTGCGCCGGCCCGAAGTGGAAGCCATATTCCTTCTCGAGCGGACGCAGACCGTCGGGCCGCGCGTAGAACTCGGAATTGCACGCGAAGGTCAGCTCCTTGCCGCCGTTGAGCACCTTCGCGAGATCGCTGAGCGTGGCGATGCCGAGTTTTTGCGCGACGTCACGGTTCATCGCGAGGCCGTACGTATCGTTCGCCTTCGACGGATCGAGCCAGACGAGACCCTTCTGCGCGTCGAGTTCCTTCACGCGCGCATAGGTCTGCTGCGGATCGAGCTTGTCGGTCACCTTGTTATAGGTGATCAGCGACGTGCCGGTGTATTCCCAGTACACGTCCACTTGTCCGTTCTCCTGCGCCTGACGCAGCACCGTGCTGCCCATGCCGTCCTTCTTCACGACCGTGAAGCCCTTCGCCTGCAGCAGTTGCGTGGTCATCTCCGCGAGCAGCACCTGCTCGGTGAAGTTTTTCCCGCCGACGGTTATGGTCGATGCAGCCCGCGCGGACTGACCGACGCCCAGCGCGCCGACGGCGAGCGTGAACAAAGATGCGCCGAGCAGGCGCGACCACAGCTTGCGTGACAATAGCGGCTTGAACATGGGCTTCGGTTCCCCGAGAAGGATCAACGTTGAGGACTGACGCCGCGCGGCACCAGCCAGTGCTGAAGCTGCGCGACGAACAGATCGGTGGCGACCGCGAGCAGGGCGGTCGGGATGGCGCCGGCAAGCAACATCGAAAAATCATTCAGGTCGATGCCGGTAAAGATAAGTTCGCCGAGTCCGCCGCCGCCGACGAGAAACGCCAGCGGCGCGGTGCCCACGGTGATCGCGAGCGCGGTGCGTACGCCCGCGAGGATCACGAACATCGCGTTGGGCAGTTCGACCTTGCGGAGAATCTGCCATTGCGTCATGCCGATGCCGTTGGCCGCTTCGATCAGCGCGGGCGGCACGGCGCGGATGCCTTCGTAGGTGTTCATCGCGATGGGCAGCAGCGTGGCGAGCCACAGCGCGAGAATCGCGGGCTTCGCGCCGATGCCGAACGCGCTCATCGCGAGCGCGAGAATCGCGAGTTTCGGCACTGCCTGACCTGCGTTGAGCGCGAACATCACCAACTGTGCGGCGCGGCCGTTCGCCGGGCGGCTCAGCCAGATGCCGACCGGCACCGCGACGACGATCGCCGCAACGCCTGCGATCAGCACCATCAGCATTTGCTGGCCGGCCTGATACACGATGTCCGCGCGATACTGGCCGATCGACGCGAACCAGTTGTCCGCATGCGCCGATGCGCTGAGCACTGCCGTCAGCGAGCCGGTAGCGATGCGGGCGGCGCGTCCGTTCATCGCGCACCTCCGAGCACGAGCGCGGGTTCGGGCGCATCGGGCGTGGCAGCGGGAACATGCGGCGACGCCTCGCCCGACGCGCACGCCGCGCGCGCCATCAGCGCGATGCGTTCGTGCGTCACATAACCGATGAAGCGCCCGTCGGCATCGACGCCCGGCAGCCACGTCGCGCCGTGCGCGAGCAGCATCGACATAACGGAGCGCAGGTCGTCGGTCGCACGTGCCAGGGCAGGCAGCGGGCGCAGTTGCGCGGCTTCGAGCGTGGCACCGCCAGCGGCGAGTTCCATCGAACCGATATGACCCACGGGCTTGTCTTGCGCATCGAGCACGACGAGCGTGTCGGCCAGGTGATCGCGCAGCAGCGCACGCGCATCCGCGCTCGAAAAGCCTAAACGCGCGACGCGTGCCGGTTCCAGCGCCGCATCGGCTGCGCGCATCAGGCGAAGGCGCTTCAATGCGCGGTCGGCGCCGACGAAATCCGCGACGAACGCGCTTGCCGGGCGCGCCAGCAGCTCGTCCGGGCTCGCCATCTGCTCTATCTTGCCGTCGCGAAAGATGGCCACCTTGTCGCCCATCTTCATCGCCTCGTCGATGTCGTGGCTCACGAACATCACGGTCTTTCTCAGGCTCTTCTGGATGTGGCGGAATTCGTCCTGAATCGACGTGCGGTTGATCGGATCGATCGCGCCGAACGGCTCGTCCATCAGCATCACCGGCGGATCGGCGGCGAGCGCCCGCGCCACGCCGACGCGCTGCTGCTGTCCGCCTGACAGATCGCGCGGATAGCACGGCATGAAGGTCGCCGGATCGAGCGATACCATCGCCAGCAGTGTTTCCGTGCGCTCGCGGATGCGCGCCTTGTCCCAGCCGAGCATCTGCGGCACGAGCGCGATGTTTTCCGCCACCGTCATGTTCGGGAAGAGGCCGACCTGCTGGATCGCATAGCCGATGCGCCGCCGCAGCTCGACGATGTCGAAGCCGGCCGTATCGACACCGCCGATCAGGATCTGGCCCGACGTCGGCTGCACGAGCCGGTTGATCATCTTGAGCGTCGTGGTCTTGCCGCAGCCGGACGGCCCGAGCAGCACGCACAGTTCGCCTTCTTCCACCGTCATCGAGATGTCGTCGACGACCGGCTTTGCGCCGCGCAACGCAAAGCGCTTGGTCAGGTTTCGAAGCTCGATCATCGTCCCTCCGCCGGGGTGGCTGCCGCATTGACGAGAGGCGCCGCGAGCGGCGGCTGCAGCCCACCGCGCCGCCAGAGGAAGCGCACCCGGCGCGGGCGCATGCCTTCCGGTGTGAGACGCCATTGCAGGGCGGCGAGGCCCAGATCGGCGAGGATCGCGAGCAGCGCGACGATCACCGCGCCCGCTACGAGCTGGCGCGGGTCCGACTGCGAGATGCCGCGGCTGATGAGCCGCCCGAGCCCGCCCGCGCCGATATACGTCGCGATCGCCGCGATGCCGATGTTCATCACCACGGCCATGCGCACGCCCGCCATGATGATCGGCACGGCGATCGGCATTTCGACGCGATACAGCCGCTGCCACGGCGTCATCCCCATGCCGAGCGCGGCTTCGCGCAGAGCGGGGTCGAGGTTGCGGATCGCGGCGTAGGTGTTGCGCAGGATGGGCAACTGGGAATAGAGAAATAGCGCGATGGCGGCGGGCAGAAAGCCGATGCCCTGGCCGATCAGCGACAGCACCGGAATCAGCAGGCCGAAAAGCGCGATGGATGGAATCGTCATCAGCATCGCGGCGGTGTACAGCACGACGCGGGCGAGCCGCTCATCGAGCGTGATGACGATGCCGAGCGCGACGCCCGTCACGATCGCGCAGCCGACCCCGGCCAGCACGAGCAGCATGTGATCGACGAGCATATGCCCGATCGATGCCGCGTTATTCCAGATGAAAACCAGTGTATCCACTGCGGCCCTCCCGCGCACCGATGCCAGCGTTGGTCGAATGTAACGGGCCAAAATCGGCTGGACCGACACAAACTCGACATCTACTGTCACCAATCCGACTCGGCCTGTGCGAACGCACACGACGCCCGCGCATCGTGGATCGTGACGTGCGAATATTTAGCATAAGACAAACTGATGGTCGTCATCGGCGGTTTGCTGATGACGCCAGGGCCATCCCCTGAAAGGCGCATGATGAGCGCCGCGCCGCGCCGCGGTTTCCAGATCCAATGCACCAGGCAGCATCACGGAGTCTCGATGAGACGCACCCCATCACCGCTTGACCTGCGCGCGCTGCAGGCTTTCGTCGCCGTTTGCGAGACCGGCTCGATGACCGCGGCTGCACGCCGCCTTGGTTTGAGCCAAAGCGCGGTGAGCCAGTCGATTGCAACGCTCGAACGCGAGCAGGGCACGGCGCTGTTCGATCGCGACAGCCGTCCGCCGCGTCCGAATCGCGCCGGGCGCGCGCTGCTCGAACTCGCGGGTCCGCTGCTCGATCACGCGCAGATGGTGAGCGCGCGCATCGGCGATGCGTCGCTTGAGGGCGCGTTGCCGTTGCGGCTCGGCTGTGTCGATTCCTTCGCGGCAACGGTCGGCCCTGAACTGATCCGCGCGATGTCCGGCTCGGCGCGGCAGATCTCGTTATGGTCGGGTTTGACGCCCGGCCTGTCGGCGCAGATGCACGCGCGCGAAGTCGATGTCGTCGTCTGCACGCAGACCGCGTTGAATGACGCGCGCATCGTCGAAGTGCCGTTGTTTTCGGAGGCGTTCGTGGCCGTGGTATCGCGCCGCTGGCTCGAAGAGCGCGAGCCGCTTCGACACGATGCGTCGGCGTGGCGCACGCTCGCCGATGAGCTGCCGCTGATCCGCTATACCGCGCGCTCCGTCATCGGCCAGCAGGTCGATCGCTTCGCGCGGCATCTCGGCATCGAAAGCCCGCGCCGTTTCGAATTCGACGCAACCGATCCGCTGCTGAGCCTCGTCAGCGCGAAACTCGGTTTCGCCGTTTCGACGCCCTTGTGTCTCTGGCAGGCGCGGCATTATCTCCACGAGATCGCCGTATTGCCGCTGCCCGAAGGACGTCTCGCGCGACGCGAGTTTTTCGTGCTGCATCGGCAAGGGGAATGGGACGATTTCGTCGATGAAACCGTCACGCTCACGCGCCGCGTGCTCGATCACCTGATTCGTCCCGCACTCACGCGCGCCGTGCCGACGCTGCCGGACGATGCGCTGTTATGACTTCCTTGTCGCAAACCACTTCACAATCGACATCATTCAATGGACGATCTCTACACGCTCGAACGCGGCGATGGGCCGCTGCTGCTCTCGATCCCGCACCTCGGCACGATCATCCCCGACGATCTGCGCGACCGGTACACGGATATCGCGCTGACGGTTGCCGACACCGACTGGCACCTCGACCGGCTCTATGCGTTCGCGCAGCAGCTCGGCGCAACGATCCTCGGCGCACGCATGTCGCGCTATGTGATCGATCTCAACCGGCCTTCGTCCGATGAAAGCCTTTATCCAGGGCAGACGACGACCGGCCTGTGCCCCGATCTGACGTTCCGTGGCGAGCCGGTGTACCGCGAAGGCTGCGTACCCGATGCCGCCGAAAAACAACGTCGCGTCGCGAAGTACTGGAAGCCGTATCACGACAGGATCGTCGTCGAGCTTGCGCGCCTTCGCGAGCGGCACGCCAATGTGCTGCTGTGGGAAGCGCATTCGATTGCGAGCGTGTTGCCTCGTCTGTTCGACGGCAAGCTGCCGGACCTGAACATCGGCACGCAGGATGGCCGCACGGCGGCGGCATCGGTGATGAAAGCCGTGACGGATGCGGCCGCGCGGAGCGATTACTCATGGATCGCGAACGGACGTTTCAAAGGCGGCTTCATCACGCGGAACTATGCGGCGCCGCAGGACGGGATTCACGCCGTGCAACTGGAGATGTGCCAGTCCGCCTACATGGACGAAGCACCCCCGTTCGATTACCTGCCGGCAAAAGCCGAAGCGATCCAGCCGACTTTGCGCGATATGGTCGGCGGCGCGCTCGACGCTGTCGTGGCGTTGTCCTGAGGCGTCGGCGGGCCGTTCGGGATAGCGCGCCGACTCCGCCAGCGGAGCCGATCACGGCGGGGCGCGAACTATTCGAGCTCCGCGCCCTCGGCTCGGAATGAGCGTGATGGTCGCGATGACATCGACGATATGGACGCACTTTCGTCAGATAGCCCGGCATGCTGTCTGCGGCGGTGAACGCATCGATTCATGCGACAATCGAGCCCGCAAGAAATACAGGCAATGGGCTCTGGAGATACACGTGACCACGCGAGCGACGAGATTCTGACGACGCTCGAGAGCGAGATCGCATTGCGGGCTGGCGGGGACGCAGCGTGATCGGCGCCTCCGATGCGAGCTGCCGCAGCGCCTCGCGGACCGGCGTGCGCGAGCATGCGAAGCGCTCGGAAAAGCTCGGTTTCCTCCAGCCGCGAACCGGGCGGCAGCCGCCCCGACACGCCGGGGCGAAGCGTGCCGCCATTTCCGGTTACGCTTGTCATTTGTCCGGCCATCGCGGACTCGATAGTCCGACCAGTTTTCCATTAATCGATTAGACGGTATTGCTCATGAGCACAATTCTCGAAAATCTTCCGGTCGGCCAGAAGGTCGGCATCGCGTTCTCCGGCGGTCTCGACACCAGCGCCGCGCTTCACTGGATGAAGAAGAAAGGCGCCGTGCCCTACGCCTACACCGCGAACCTCGGCCAGCCCGACGAGGACGACTACGATTCGATCCCGCGCCGCGCGACCGAATACGGCGCAGCGGGCGCGCGCCTGATCGACTGCCGCGCGCAACTTGTCGCGGAAGGCATTGCCGCGCTGCAAAGCGGCGCGTTCCATGTATCGACGGCGGGCGTCACCTACTTCAACACGACGCCGCTCGGCCGCGCCGTCACGGGCACGATGCTCGTCGCCGCGATGAAGGAAGACGGCGTCAACATCTGGGGCGACGGCAGCACCTACAAGGGCAACGACATCGAGCGTTTCTACCGCTACGGTCTGCTCGTGAATCCGGATCTGAAGATCTACAAGCCGTGGCTCGACCAGCAGTTCATCGACGAACTCGGCGGCCGCGCGGAGATGTCTGAGTTCATGCGCCAGTCGGGCTTCGCCTACAAGATGTCGGCGGAAAAGGCCTATTCGACGGATTCGAACCTGCTCGGCGCGACGCACGAAGCGAAGGACCTCGAAAGCCTGGAAAGCGGCATCCGCATCGTGAATCCGATCATGGGCGTCGCGTTCTGGCGTGACGACGTGAAGGTCGACCGCGAAGAAGTCACGATCCGCTTCGAGGAGGGCCAGCCGGTCGCGCTCAACGGCAAGACGTTCCCGAACGCGGTCGAGCTGCTGCTGGAGGCGAACCGCATCGGCGGGCGTCATGGTCTCGGCATGAGCGATCAGATCGAGAACCGCATCATCGAAGCGAAGAGCCGCGGGATTTACGAGGCGCCCGGGCTCGCGCTGCTGTATATCGCGTACGAGCGGCTCGTGACCGGCATCCATAACGAAGACACCATCGAGCAGTATCGCGAGAACGGGCGTCGTCTGGGCCGCCTGCTGTATCAGGGCCGCTGGTTCGACCCGCAGGCCATCATGCTGCGCGAGACGGCGCAGCGCTGGGTCGCGCGCGCCATCACGGGTGAAGTGACCGTCGAACTGCGTCGCGGGAACGATTACTCGATCATCAGCACGAAGTCGCCGAACCTCACGTATCAGCCGGAGCGCCTGTCGATGGAAAAGGTCGCTTCGACGTTCTCGCCGCGCGACCGCATCGGCCAGCTGACCATGCGCAACCTCGACATCACCGATACGCGCGACAAGCTGCGAATCTACTCCGAGGTCGGTTTGCTGACGCCGGGAGAAGCTTCGGCGCTGCCGCAGTTGAAGAGCGAAGAATAACGTTCAAGGTTTCTTCGCGGTTTCGCTGAAGTACACGAGCGGCCATCGGTCTTCGCACCGGTGGCCGTTTTTTTGTGCCCGCCGAGTTCGTGCCTGCCTCTGCTTCGTATAGACGGGCTCGCACTGTGCCGCAAGTTGCGAGCTTGCGGGCGTCGCGCAGCGATTCAGCGACGCCGGCGTTGGTGAACTGAAGAAAGTAGCAGGATGGTCGCGACGCAAAACCCCGCACCGACATAGAACGTCGCTGCTGCACTCACCCGATCCCATATCGCTCCAGCGAGAATGCTGGACAGCAAGGTAACGCCCCCGCTAAACAGGTTGAAGAAGCCGAACGCCGTGCCGCGCGAGTCAGCCGGCGCAGCGTGTGCAACCATGGTCGCGAGGAGACCCTGTGTCATGCCCATATGCATCCCCCATAGGACGACGCCCGCAAGCACGAAGCCCCAATGCGCACTCTGCGCGAGCATGATGTCAGCGGCGCAAAGCACGAGAAGGCCACCGATCAGCAGACGCGTATGGCTGACTCTATCCGCGAGCTTGCCGAACGGATAGGCACAAATCGCGTACACGACATTCATCGCGACCATGACGAGCGGAACGAGCGCCACTTGCACGCCGCTTCCCATCGCACGGAGAACCAGAAACGCCTCGCTGAAGCGCGCCAGTGAGAACACCGCACCGATGGCGACGACCCACCAATAGCCGCTGCCTAGTTCGACGAGCTTCTGCCAGCGGATCGGATTGGTGGCTTTGGCGCCTTTGGTGCCAGGCGCGTGCTCGGGCTCCTTGATGCCGAATGCGAGCAGTGCGACCGCAAGCACTCCCGGTATGACCGCGATCCAGAATGCGAGGCGATAGTTGTCCGACCAGGCGAGCATGATCCAGACGGCGAGCAGCGGGCCGAGGAATGCACCGACGGTATCGAGAGACTGACGCAAACCGTACGCAGCGCCGCGCAGATGCGGCGGCGTCACGTCAGCCACGAGCGCGTCCCGTGGCGCCCCTCTGATGCCTTTCCCTACTCGATCCATGACGCGCGCGCCCACGACGACGCCGATCGTCGGCGCTACTGCGAACAGAGGCTTGCTCAGTGCCCCGAGCCCATAGCCCGCGACGGCGAGCCATTTGCGATTCCGGAGATAGTCGCTCAGCGCGCCGGAGAACACCTTGACGACAGGCGCCGTTGCCTCCGCGATGCCTTCGATGACGCCAATCGTCGTGGCACTCGCGCCGAGGCTCGCCATCATGAACATTGGCAGAAGGCTATGGATGATCTCCGACGAGACGTCCATGAGCAGGCTGACGCATCCGAGCACCCAGACGCTGCGAGGGATCTGGTGAAGAACGCCTGGTCTTTGTCGGCTTTTTATTCTTGGCATGCAACAGGGGTTCAGCTGGAAGTGACACTCACCCCTTACGTTATACGCAATATCGTGCACGCATACATCGAAGGATGAGGCGCGGCTAATGGCCCGCGTTCGCCGGATCAAAGGGCAGGCCGAGGCACTCATACGAAACGAGATGAGAGGAACCCCAAGCACGGTGTTTCAAGGTGATATCCGCGATTACAGCAGAATCGGGTGCGCGGTTTATCCACATACTTCAAGAAGTCCCGCCGCCCCACGGCGATGCGGCATTACCGGGATGGGCAAAGGCGCGTGACAAGTCGCGCTGCCACGGGGATGATGACATTGGAGAAATAGCAGAGATTCTGCGATGACCGACGATCTGGCGACATGGTTGACGCGGATTGGCCTCGGCGCTCACGCTGCGAAGTTCATTTCGCAAGGAATTGACTGGGATGTGCTTGGGGACCTTTCCGAGTGCGACCTGAAGGAACTCGGCCTCGGGCTCGGTGACCGCAAGCGGTTTGCGATAGGGCTTGCGGGCCTGAGCGAAGCCCACGCGAATGCGCCGAAGCGGGCGAAGGAACGAGCGGACTCAGCTTCGCCGCGCACACGTGAGTCCACCGAGGCCGAGAGGCGGCAAGTCACGGTCATGTTCGTCGATCTCATCGACTCGACATCGCTGGGCGAGCGATTCGATCCAGAGGATATGCGGCGCCTCCTGGGCGTCTATCACCAAGCCTGTGCACGCGCGATCGAAGCTCGCGAAGGCCATATCGCGCTGTATATCGGCGATGGCCTGCTCGTCTATTTCGGCTATCCCCACGCGCACGAAGACGACGCCACGCGCGCAGTACTCGCCGCGCTCGCCGCCGTAGCGGCGCTTCGCGAGGTGAACGATAACGTCGAGGCCGAGTATGGGCTGCGTCTGCGGGTGCGGATCGGAATCGAAACGGGACTTGTCGTCGCTGGCGCGATCGGCGCGGGATCTTCGCTGGATCACCAGGCGATCGTCGGCGAGGCGCCCAACATCGCGGCACGGCTGCAGGCGCTCGCTCCGCCCGATGCAATCGTCGTGGGGCCGAGGGCACAACATCTGATCGAGGGATCGTTCAAGCTCGAAGACCTCGGTTACCGGGACTTGAAAGGGGTCACCGGTCCGGTCCGAGTCCAGCGCGTTCTGGCGCCGGCCGATGCGATCGACCGTTTTGAACTCAGGGCGGCCCGCGGCATGACGCCGCTCATCGGCCGGGCCGCGGAACTCGAACTGATCTTGCAGCGCTGGAAGCAGAGCGTCGAAGGCGAAATGCGCTGCGTGCTTTTGATCGGCGAGCCGGGAATCGGGAAATCCCGCGTGCTGCGCGCGGTCTGCGACAGCATCGGTGAAGAGTCGCACGCGACAGTCTCGCTTCACTGCTCTGCGTATGATCGCGATAGCCCTTTTTGGCCGGTCCTTCGCTGGCTCCAGCGCACGTTTGGCGTCGGTCTGAGCGTGGCGGATGCGTCGGATCGTGAGCGGCTGAAGGCCGGAATCCTGAAACTCGGAGCGGATGTCGACGAGACGCTTCTGGTTCTGGCGAGCCTGATCGGAATTCCGACGGACGCGTCGCATCCGACAGTCGACACTTCTTCTCCGTCCTTCAAACGCCGGACGCTCGACGTTCTTGTCGGCATTCTCGAAACATCGACGCGCGCGCAGCCAGTGCTCCTCGTTGTCGAGGACGCGCACTGGATCGATCCATCATCGCTTGAATTTATCCGGCTCGTGCTCGAACGGCTGATCTCCGCGAGGCTGCTCGTGCTGCTCACGGCGAGGCCCGAATTTGAGGCGGGATGGACTTTTCCGCATCTCGTGCAACTGAATCTCGACCGGCTGTCGCGCCGCGACTGCGCGGCGATGATCGAGCGGCTGACGGGCGGCAAGCGGCTTCCCGATCTCGTTCTCGATCAGATCGTCTCGAAGACGGACGGCGTGCCGCTCTTCGTGGAAGAACTGACCAAGGCCGTTCTCCAGGGCGACCTGTTGCGGGATGCCGGCATCAGTTACGAGTTGAAGGGCACGCCGCAGACGATCGCGATTCCGGACACGCTGCAGGGCTCGCTGCTCTCGCGGCTTGACCGGCTGGAGGCGAGCGTCAAGGAGACCGCCCAGATTGCCGCCACGGTGGGACGGGAGTTCGGCAGGAAGCTGCTGGGTCTGATCGCGTCCAGGTCGGAGATTGAACTGCAGCGAACGCTCGATCGCCTGATTGCCGCCGAAATCATCGTTCCCGCTCCGGGCAAACCCGCTGACGGCGATGCCTACGTGTTCCGGCATGCGTTGATCCAGGAGATTGCTTATCAATCGCTTCTGCTTGCGCGCCGGCGGCATTTCCACGCTCGAATCGCCGCCGCCCTGGAGGAACATTATCCGGACATCGTCGAGCGGCAACCCGAATTGATTGCGCAGAACTTCGCTGCGGCCGACCTGCCGGAACGCGCGATCGGCTATTGGCAGCGTGCCGGCGAACACGCGCTCGCAGGCGCCGCCTACGAGGAGGCCATCGCCCATGTGCGGCGCGGACTCGAACTGGTCGAGCGATGCCACTATAGTGAGCCCGAGCGGGCCGCGCGCCTGCTGCCCATGCTGCTGACGAGAGGCAGGGCGGAACTGCGCCTGGCCCAACGCGAGGCGATCGCGACTTTCCGCGAGGCCGCGCGAATCGCCCGCGACCAGAAATCCACGTCGTATCTCGTGCAGGCAGCGCTGGAATTCGACACCGCGGAGACGTTCCTCGAAGGCTCCGGCGATGCTTCGCTTTCATTGCTCGAGGAGGCGCTCGCCCTCACCGGGACCGAGGAATCGGTCATGCGCTGCCGCCTGTTGAGCCGGCTCGTCCGCACTGTTCATATGACAGGCGCTCGGGAGCAGAGCAGCGAATTTTCCCGGAAGGCCGTTGCCCTCGCGCGACGCCTGAACGATCTGCCGAGTCTCTTCGACGCATTGGCCTGCGAGGTGATGCATGTCGGTGCTCTGCCGCTGTCGGCGGACAGGTTTGCGGAGCGTGAAAGTGTGTTGCTGGAGTTGAGGCAGATCGCGGAAGAACTCGGCGATGCGCACACCATCGGTCACGCGTGCGCCCGATGTCTGGCTGGCTACCTGGAGATCGGCGACGCCGACCGATTCGAGAGCGCGCTGGAACGGTATCGGCAGATTGCCGCAAGCGGGCAGCATTTCGTCGACAAGTGGTGCGTGACGGGGGCACAGGCAATGCGGGCCATACTCGTTGGCGACTTTGCCGAGGCGGAGCACAAGACGCGCGACTCCCTGCGGATGGCGCAGAGCGCCGACGCGAATCTCGCAACGGGCGTCTATGGCATGCAGATGTTCTCGGTTCGCCGCGAGCAGGGCAGACTCGCCGAGGTGGCGCCGATCTTCAAGCGCTTTGTCGACGCGCATTCCGAGGATGCAACATGGCGGCCGGGATTCATGTTGATCTGCAGCGATCTCGGGTTCGAAGCCCAGGCCCGCGACAATCTCGAGCGGCTTGCGGAATCGGAGCACAGCATTCCCGTGGACAGCAAGCGGCTAGTCACCCTGGCGTATCTGGCGGAGGTTGCCGCGCGCCTGCGGGACGTCAAGCATGCCGAACAGATCTACTCCCTTCTTCTGCCATTTCGGGATCAGGCCGTCACGGTTCCTGTCTTTACCCTTTGCTGCGGATCTACGGCAAGGTTTCTCGGGATGCTCGCGCACGCGCTTGGCAACTGGGCAGCGGCCGAACAGCATTTCGAATACGCCCTTCACCTGGACGAACGCTTGCGTGCGTGGCCCTGGCTCGCGCATAGCCGGTACGAATACGCGCTCATGCTGGTGGCGCGCAATCGCGTTGAAGACAGAGCACGAGCGCAAGATCTGCTTTCGATGGCGGCGGCCGAAGCGAGGCGACTCAAGATGTTCGCGCTCATCGAGCGCATCGGAGGAGGGCAGATTTGCGCAAGGACCAGGAACTAGCACAGGCTAACGCGCAAGATGATGTGCGATGTGCTGTCGATACCCGAGGAGGATGTCATGCCACGTTTCATGATCGAACGTAATTTTGCGGAGCAACTCGACGTCACGAACGACAGCGCGGCGACCGTAAAGCGAATCAACGACGAGGAAGGTGTCGAGTGGCTTTTTTCGTTTCTGAGCGCGGACAAGAAAAAGACCTATTGCTTATATGAAGCACCCAGTGTCGATGCCATCCGCGCCGCGGCACGCCGAGCGAATCTTCCAGCCGACGTGATCGTCGAGGTAAGCGATTTGCGACCGGAAATGTTCAGTTGATTCCTCGGCAAGAGCTTTGTCGGGCGCGGCGCTGACCAGCATTACCGTGGCAGCCTGAAGGTCCGGATGAAGAGAACTCGCTTTCGCCTTGCGAAACTCCCATCGCCCTATGCTGTGCTATAACTCAACGTGCCTCTCGCTCCAGATCTATGCGGTTTCCCGAATTCCACGACGGAGAACAACCATGCAAAGACGGAACTTCGTGCTCAAGTCGACCGCCGTCCTGGCGCTGGGCGGCCTCGCGCTCGCCGGCTGCACGACGAACAGAAACACAGGAGCCGAACAGGCTGCGGGCGCCGCTGATCTGCGCCGCTCCATCGATGCCGACGTCGATGGCACCTTGCAGCGTCTCTATTCCACGGTAGGCGGCTCGCGCGAACTGGTCGCTAAAGCGAGCGGCGTACTCGTATTCCCGTCCGTGCTCCAGGCCGGCTTCGTCGTCGGCGCGCAGTATGGCAAAGGCTCACTGCGCGTGGGCGGTCGTACCGTAGGCTATTACAGCACCACTTCGGGCTCGCTCGGCCTGCAGGCGGGCGCGCAATCGAAGGCGCTCATCTTTTTGTTCATGACGCAGGACGCGCTCAGCAAATTCCGCAACTCCGACGGCTGGTCGGCCGGTGCGGACGCGTCCGTGGCACTCGTCAGAATGGGCGCGAACGGCATGGTCGACACGACCACCGCAAGCAAGCCGGTCCAGGTGTTCGTGCTGACCAACGCCGGCCTGATGGCCGACGCCTCGCTTCAGGGCACGAAGATATCGCGGCTGACCGAGTGAGCGCATTGCGCAGGCTGCGGCGGCATGTGGCGTAACCTGTGGTTGCGCCGCATCCGTTGCGCGAAACTCTTCACCGGTTTTGATTTGCCTCGTGAACGGAGCGCTTGCGCTCATCGGTCCTCGACAAAAAAGAGAGCAGCGGACATCGCCGCGATGACCCCCGCCGCGGTGAAGGTGTCTGTGGTGAAGAGAACGCTAACGCCTTCTGGAGAAAGGCGTCCAAATCTTCATTGGGCCAGATAGAAATCCAAGGGGATAAGCTCCACAGCCCATCCGCCTTCTTCGCCAAGTGTGGCAGCCGGGTGCATGGACGCGATGCGCAACGCCTCGTCAGGGCTATCCGCCTCGATAATGAACAGGCCTCCGACGACTTCCTTCGACTCGGTGTAGGGCCCATCGGTGACGCGCGTCTGTCCAGCGCGCGGGCGAAGCGTTCTCCACTTGTCCAGATCGCCAAGCGAGGCGGAAATCAGAACCTTGCCGGTAGCGCGCATCTTCTCGTCCAATGCCGGGCATTGGCTCACCAATTCCTTGATGTCGTCTGGAGCCATCGCGGCGAATTTTTCAGGGGCGAAGTAGGCCAAGCCGAGGTATTTCATCGGAGATCCTTTGGATGGAGTTCAGTGACGACGAATGTGATGATCGGAAATCGACAATGCTCCAGCTAGTTTTTAGCCCGTCTCGCCAGCCTGTCCGCTTTTGGTCCGAAATACGACACCGCACGGAGCACGTGGCGATCATGTACGCGACATCATGGCCACCACGCCCCGCGTGGACTCATTCCTCAATCATGACGATGACGTTTGTGATGCTTGCCGCGATGACCACGGCTGTAGTCGTCCCCATACGAATTCGATCGAGAAACATTGCCGCCCAGCGCGGCACCAGCGCCGCCGCCCAGCGCAGCGCCGATCAGGCCGCCGCCGGGACCGCCCATGGCATTGCCTGCGGCCGTGCCCGCACCGCCGCCCAGCGCGCCGCCGACGATAGCGCCCGTGCGTTCGCGACGATTCGACGTGACCGCACCGCCCGCTCCACCACCCACTGCGCCGCCGAGCACCGCGCCCGTGCTGCCTCCTACGGCGCCGCCCAGCGCGGCCCCGGCTACTCCGCCGAGCGCACCGCCTAGCGCATTATTCATGTCGCCAGCGACGGCTGGGATCGACGTCGCGGCCGTGACCGCTGCAATAGCAATAAGCTGAATGATTCGCTTCGACATTGTTCGGACGTTTTGTTTTAGACGGCGCCGAGTATAACCGCAGGTCAGAAAGGTTTTCGTAACATCATTAATAAACCTCGGTAAGAGCTGTAACAAAAGTGATTCATGAGGTTCCTATCAACGCGTGGTTCAAGCGCAGCGGACCATGCAGCATCGCGCGCTAAACGTATTCTTCATAACATTCACTTAAGGCGTGCGGCGTTACGATCAGAGCCGGACAATGCGAGTGTGCCGAATGAATCGATACTTCACCGACAAGCAAGGAGCCATCCGGCGCGTCATGGCCATCAAGCGCGATGTGATGGAAGCATGCCGCGCGACGGTCGTCGGCATGCGGAAAGATGGCGGGGAGGTCCACGGGCTCGAGCAGGTTTTGCTGCAGTTGCGGATCGGGCGGATCGCGTATTTCACTTGCACCAGTTCGATCACTTGCGACGTCGTCTTCGTCAGCTAGGCGAGGGCGCGCCCGATCTCCGCAACGTCAAAGCGGTATCGCGATGTTTTCCGTTCCCGTCTTGCCTGCAATTCCGCGTTCAGTTAATTACGCGATAAATGCGTACTAACGCGAGGCAAGCATCCCGATCACCAACCCGGCCAACGCCGCCATCGTGATGGCCTTCCACGGATTGTCGTGCACGAAATCGTCGGTCGTGTCCGCGGCGACTCTGTACTTCCTGGTCATGGCGTCCTGCACGTCGGAAAACTTGTTCTTCGCCACTGAACGCAGATCCGCGGACGCCGAGGAATTGCTGCTTGCGTCCCATGAGCGCGACGATTCGCGGAACGTGTGAGTTCCGCCGTTTGCGGATGATTCGTTATCGCCGTTCGATGCAGCGACGCTTTCGCTCGTCGGAAACTCGTAGGCATTGCCGGCTTTTTCGGTCTTGAGCGCGTCGACGGGTTGCAGAGAGCTATCGTTGTCAGCCATGTTTGCCTCCTTGGGCATTGTGAAGTTCGGTATTCTGCGGCTCGCTTGAAGAGAGACATGTTCAGCAACGCAATCGCCGTGCCGCTGACGTTCTGCTAACGCCCCCTGATCGCATAGAGTCGAGTCGGCAGCGCAATCGGGCTTTGCGGATCGAACCAGTTCATGTCCGGGATCCGCGAATCGGTGACGTAGAGCGTGCCGTCCGCGCCTTGCGAGAACGTGTCGGGCCATACAAGTTGCTTATCGCGCAATAGGGTGTAAAAGCGCTCGCCATCGCGCACGCGAATGGCGTGATGTTCCACCGACGACACGTAAAGCCGGCCGCGTTCGTCGAACCAGAGGCCGTCCGCGGGGCCATCGATACCGACCGCTTCCACGCGCGCCGAAACCTGCTGCGCGCTCAATTGCGTGTTCTGAAGCGCATCGGTCGCGATGCGATAGAGCGTCTTGCCCTTTACCGCCTGCCAGTACAGATAACGCCCATCGGGTGTCAGCGCGATGCCGTCCGCCGAGAAGCTCACGCGCCGCCCGTCGGTCTGCTGCAGCGGCTTGCCGTCGACCTTGACGGTCACGCTCTTGTCGGCCTGCGTGCTCGGATCGCCGTCGAGCACGCGCCGCGCCGCGCCGGACGTCGTATCGACCACGACAATCGCGCCGCGCACACCGGAGTCGGTTATGTAGACGAACCGGCCGTCTGGGCTCATGCGGACATCGTTGAGATAGCTGCCTTGCGGCGCGATCGTTTCATCGAATGAATAGACATGTGCGACGCGGTTCGACGCCAGATCGACCTGCACGAGCTTCGGCGCGCCCGGGACGATGAGCGATTGGGCCGGCGCACCCGGGTCGATTACCCAGAGATTGCCGCGCTTGTCCGCGACGACCGACTGCACACAGACCCAATGATCCTGCGGCGTGACTTGATCGCGGCGGGCATTGCGCCAGCTATTCCATTCGACATCGGGATAAGGCCGCAGATCGCCCGCGCTGCCGAGTTCGGCGACCGATATGGGCGCATCTTCCGTCCAGCGCGGAAAGTTCACGAACGTGCGGCCGTCCGGGGTCACGGTGACGCCGGTGACTTGATGCTCGAACGTCGCGATGAGCTGGAGCTTTGTGCCATCGCCGTGCCTCTCGGACCGGCTGGCGGTTTCCTGTGCGATGCCCGCGTGCGCAAAAGCGGCGAGGCTCACGGCGAGGATGGTGCAAACGAGCGGTCTCATGATGGGCTCCGAAGCGGCGATGCAGGGTCTCAGCAATCCCGATGCCGTATGCGTCGAAGCCCGGCACCGTTGCTTGCCCGAAGCGTAATAGCGTTCTTTCAGCTCGGTGCCCACGCCGTGACTGCCTTTTGATTTACACCAGGCGAACGGTCTGCGCGCTGCCTAATATTAAGCAGGTGGCAGTCGCCGAGTCAGTTCGGTCAGGAAGCGCATCATGGAATGGCCTGAAATGCGATACAAGGAACTGGTGCTTGTGCCCGGCCTCGCGGAAGACGACGGCATGTATGCCGTCAAGCTCGTCATTCGCTCGCCCGATGGCATACAGCATACGACCGGCGTCCTTGGCGATTTTCCCTGTCCAATCGAAGCGCTGCGCTTCGCCTTTCAGTACGGTATGGCACGAATCGATCACTGTCCACTTCCATCGCCGGAGTGGACAGTGCAGGAGTGGCACAATCGGCAGCTTGCCGCGTGAACGCATCGAAGAAGCGTGTCAGCGTACCGGCTTGGTTTATTCGATCGCCGAATGTAGTCTCGAATGATTTCGCGAATTTACGGTGCCATCTGGATAACTCAATATCGGATAGTGAGCGGTTCCGGATAGAACTGCGTGATGGGATAACTGCTTTCGGGCGTGAACGCCGAAGGTATCGTCCCGGAGTAGGACGTGCACTCGCTCAAATTCGGGTTTTGCCGAACTGAAGCGGCTACCGCGGGTGTGGAATAGGCATCGGCGGCGACGTACACGATAACATCGGTGCCCTGTCTGACGGCCATCGACGGGCGCGGTCCATCATAATAAACAATGATAGGGGAACCGCTGCAATTCGCACCGGTGTAGGGGACGAATCCCGTATCCGACCATTGGAATTGCGAGGCGGAGTACTGCTGATAATCAGCGGTGTTCTGGCGGCGTACGGGTACGAAAGTCAAGGCGCCGTTAATCGAGAGATACACTCCCGGTTCACTTCGGAACGACTCGATCGGCCCCACGACTTTGCCCTGCGCGTCGAATAATTTGGGGACGCGTCGATCGTCGGGCCGATGCCCGCTGCGCGCCGCATCGTCGCCAAACGACAGGGTCGAACAGAAGAAAAGCAAGGCTACGAACAATCTCGAGTTCATTAGAACCTCCTTGCGCGCTGACTTTGCTTCTGCCCAAGCTATCGTGACCGCCGCCTCCAGCGAACGCAAGCATATTCATCCACGCGGGTCTCTGCGCCGGGCGTCGTCGGCAGCCAGGGCAACTGTTAAAGCATCGTAGGTTGCCAGCGCGGCGGATTCAAGACTGCATCGCCGATGCGATTTCGCGGCTCGCTATGAGGGCATGAAATGAATTAGGCATCCTTCGATAAATGACATAGGGGAATTTGGCATTGCCAGCGACAAGTCCGCCGCCCAGGTGGACGATGAGCGCGTGAAGGTGCGGCCCTTGGAACGCAGCATCGGATAGCGCAGAGCAGGCAACGCAGCTTCACGCGATACGTGTGTCGCAGACGCTTGTCGTGAACGAAAACTCGTTTTCGGGCCATGCGATTCGACTTTTTCCTGCGGCGGGCATCGTCAATGCTTCAAGGCCAGCGCATGAATCACCGGAGACATTCATGAACGGCAAATCGCTTTTGGGCCGGGTTTTCGCATGGCCCGCACGCACCTTCAAACGTTTCGGCGCCGATCGCGGCGCGCCGATGGCCGCGAGTATCGCGTTCTATTCCGCTTTTTCGCTCGCGCCGACGCTCGTCATGGTGATCGCCGTCGCCGGCCTCGTGTTCGGTGCGGAGGCCGCCCGCGGGCAGCTTTTTCACCAGATCAGCGGCATGCTCGGGAAGGACGCGGCAGAAAGCGTGCAGACGATCGTCTCGCATGCGCATCGGAGCGGGGACAGTGGCATCGCGGCCGCGATGTCGTTCGTGCTGCTCGCGGTGGGCGCGTCCGCGACGTTCTCGTCGCTGAACACGGCGCTCTCCATCATCTGGCCGACGCCTAACGAACGGAAGTCGGGCGTCGCGACGCTCGTCAAGGTCAGGCTGATTTCGTTCGGCCTTGTCATGGGCGTCGCGTTCCTGCTGATCGTGTCGCTCGTGATGGACACCGCCGTGCAGGCCGCGGGCAAGTGGGTGTTCGGTGATTCGCCGCTTGTCGTCATCGGCGATATCGTGCAGTTCGTGCTCGGCCTCGCGATTCTTTCGTGCGCATTCGCCGCTTTATTGAAGTATTTGCCTGATGGGCACGTACCTTGGCGCGATGCCCTCGTTGGCGGTGTCATTTCCGCGGTGCTGTTTTCCGTCGGCAAGAAGCTCTTCGCGCTATATCTCACACACGCCGGCACGGCGAGCGCGTTCGGCGCGGCCGGCTCGCTCGCCGTGCTGTTGATGTGGCTGTATTTCGCCGCCGCCGTCATGCTGCTCGGCGCCGAAGCTGCTGCAACGAGAGTGGAAGCGCGTGAAGGCGAGGCAGGGGAAAGCGAAGGAAAGGCATCGAACGGGGAGCGCACGCCTCGCGCTGCGCCGATGAACCTGCCCGCGAACACCCGTGCGCAAGCGGCGCCCGTTGCCGCACATGCGATCGTATCCGCGTCCGCGGTGCACTCCGAGCATCGCGTCGCGCGGACCGGCTTGCCGGTGATCGCAAAGGTGCTCGATGCAGTGAAGGCGAACCCGAGTCGATTCGCAATCGCAGCGGCGGGCGCGAGCCTTTTCGTGTTCACGAAGGGCGCACATCGTCATCACACGGGGAGACGGTCCTGATCCGGCCTTCCGCGCGGCAATGCATGCAGATAGAGAAGCGATAGCGTCTCTATTATCAATTGCAAGGCTGCTCGCGGCATTCGATCCGAGGCGGAGGATGCTTACTCATGGAGCCCAGCGAGAGTCTCGATGTGGCTCTCTATTCGTGCTTTTGCTTCGGCTGCTGCCAGCTCGGGCGTTCTCGCGCACAATGGAAACACGAGACCGTTGCCCTTGAATTCCCGGGCAAAATGCACCCACGACTGGTACCTGAAGATTCCCGATTCATATTGGACGACAGTGACCGTTACGTCGTACGTGCGCTGTAGACCTTGCTGGCGCGTGTATTTCAGATTAAATGTCTTCGGACGAAGCACAGGGCCTCCCTTGGCAATTCGGTCCGCTCTTGAAGTTCCGATGCAGCCTTCGACAATTGCCTGCCGCGCGGGAAGCCATTACTCCGGCTATCGTTCTCTCGGATTCTCTTTGTCGACCGGCGACTTTTCATCCGGCAACGCATCTGGCTTTGGGCGGCGCCTACGGGCTGCGCGCTCAACAGAAGACGCCGCTGATTGACCCCTATCGTTTAGGTTTGTTCGATGCCTGCCCTCGAC
This sequence comes from Caballeronia sp. INML1, assembly GCF_023631085.1. Taxonomy (NCBI): domain Bacteria; kingdom Pseudomonadati; phylum Pseudomonadota; class Betaproteobacteria; order Burkholderiales; family Burkholderiaceae; genus Caballeronia; species Caballeronia sp. INML1. Next base: position 173,088 of record NZ_JALQDT010000079.1, read on the forward strand.
CATGAGCGCGTGAGGCAAGGACAACGCGTGCGGGCAGGCGTTGAAT
>NZ_JALQDT010000080.1:0-25181 GCF_023631085.1 Caballeronia sp. INML1
ATTCAACGCCTGCCCGCACGCGTTGTCCTTGCCTCACGCGCTCATGGTCGAGGGCAGGCATCGAACAAACCTAAACGAAAGTGTGCATTGCCGCTGACGCTTAGCGGACTTACCGTGGTCGGACAGGCAAGTTTCGCCGGTCCGTGGATGCAACTAATCGTCTATGTTTGCATACCCCTGGCATCGCAACGAGCTCTGCAGAGATCTTGGGTTCGGGCACAGGGACTTTCATGAGAGAGTGGCGGTTGGCGAACGGAATCGGCAGGGTGCGCCGTCGGGGTGTGTTGGGTGACCTCGCTTAGTTTCACCAGTCTACGCGGTGCTTCTCTTCGGTCTCCTGATGGCGCCGATCGTCGTCGACGTGCAAGTAGATGCTGGTTGTCGTCAGCGAAGCATGTCCGAGGTTGTCGCGCACCGTGCGCAGATCCACCTTGCGGTCAGCCATGTGCGAGCCGGCGCTGTGTCTGAGCCAATGCGCGGAAGCCATCTCAAGCAGATCGGCCCGCGCGCTCGCCGTATCGTCGCGCTCGCGTAAGCGCGCCGCAGCGCCCGCAAAGACGTCCTTTACGATGGCGTGCAGCGCCGCGCGCGTGAGTGGCGCGCACGTCTTGGTGCGTTCGCTCGACGCCGTGGCGCCGATCGGCAAAACGAGTGGCGTGTCTTCGTTGGGCGACGGCAGGGCGCTCAAGCCGAGGTGCTGGCGATAGCGGGATAGCTCCATCATCATCTCGCGCGTGGCTGGCACGAGCCGTCGCTTGTCGCCTTTGCCGTGAACGGTCAGCCACCAGCGCAGCGCGCCATCCGCATCGTGTCGCACGAAGAACTGGCCCATGGTGTTGGCACCGACCTCCGCAATGCGCAGCCCGCCGAGATAGAGCAGGGTGAACAACCATCGGACGCGGTACGCATGGGCTTTTTCCCGGTCCGTTTGCTTGGGCATCGTCGCAATGAAGTCCTTGACCGCCTGCCACACGCTCGGCTCCAGATAGCGGGTGATACGAGGCGCTGCGTGGCGCGTGCGTTGGCGCGAGAGCGAGAGCGGATTGCCGGCGAGATAGCCGGCCTGCACCAGCCACGAGAACATCACGTTCAGGATGACGGTTGCCTGGCGTTGGCTGGACGACGATAGCGGCCCATAAAACGGCCGCCAGCGCGCGTCGCTGCGCGGATGCTTGCGCCCGCCCCCGGCCACCCACGTGCCGGCAGGCCGCGGATCGGCCAGAAACTGCTGATAGCGCAAGCAGTCTTCATGGGTCAAGGAAGAGAGCGGTTTGCCCATCTCGACGACCGACCAGAGCAGGAGCCGTTCGGCTTCCTTGCGGTAATTCTCGAAGGTGGTTTTCGTGTCGACAAAGCGTGACAGCCATGCGCGGATCGCATCGAGGTCGTGATCGGCGGCAATCTGGGGGCGCCCTGTCACAGCCCGATTTAGGCCCGCGGAGCCGTTCAGCGTCGCTGGGATGACGAGTGTTTCGAGCGGTGCCGGTTGCAACGCATAGGGCGGTGAGGTTGGCATAGGGGGCTTTCAGGTCAATGTTCGTTTTGGCGGCAGCTCGGCATAGGAATCTCAACATTATACGGTTAATGTCAAGTCGATAGCCGCGCTGAATTGGATCTCTAGCGGATTACGTTGTAATATGAGCGCACTGCTTATCCTTTCGCGGCCATGCCCGACGTTCTCTCCGACGAAACCCGCCTCGCGGCCGATATCGAGCGCCTCAAGGTCGAATTCCCGAAGACGCGTGAACTCTATCGCGAGGTGTGCGCGCTGCTGTTCTTTCGCTTCGGCGTCGCGCCGACCGCCAATCGCCTCTACAACCTCGTGCGCCGCGGCACCATGAGCACGCCGGCGTCGGTGCTAAGTGAATTCTGGGCGGAACTGCGCGAGAAAAGCCGGGTGCGTATCGAGCATCCGGATCTGCCGACGGATCTGAGCGACGCCGCAGGCGAGCTGATCGGGACGCTGTGGACACGGGCGACGACGTCTGCACAGGCCGAACTGATGTCGCTGCGCGACGAGGTCGAAGCGCAGCGCGCCGAGGCGGAACAGAAAGTGGTCGCGGCGCGCGAGGAGTTGGGTCGGACCGAGACGGCGCTCGAGCAGCGCACCGCGGCGTTGCTGGCGGCCCAGGTCGAGATCCGGGAGCTGGAGCGGCGGCAGGCCGAGGAGGCGGCCACGCGTAAAGCGCTTGAGGCGCAGATCAAGCGTCTCGGCGAAGAGGCGCTCGTGCGCGAGCGAGAACTCGAGACGGTGCGCCACACCTTCTCGCGTGATTTGGATAAGCTCCGTGAGACCGCCGGCCGTGCCGAGGAGCGCTTACGCGCATCGGAAAAGCGGGCACTGCTGGAGATCGATCGCGAACGCAGCGCGGTGGCCAGGGCTCAGAATGAACTGGCCGAGGCGACCAAACGAGCCGACAAGCGAGACGCCGAGCATCGTCGCACTGTCGAGGCGCTGCAGGGGCAGCAGGGCGATGCCCGCCATCAGGCCGGCGTGCTGCAAGGCAAGCTCGCCGCGATTGAAGCGGCACACAAGTCACTTCAGGAGCAGTTGAAGACGCTGCGCGGAACGACGCGCTCCCCGGCGCGGCGCATGCCCGCGGCAGACTCCGATCCGGCAGTCAGGCGAGCGGCCCGAAAGGCCGCCGTTGGCAAAACGTCGAGAGCGAAAGCTCGCACGTAGATAATGACCGGATGGGGCCAGAGAGTGGCGAGCAGTTCACGGCCGGCCGGTGCGTCTGTCGCGCCGACGGTCTAAAGGAGCAAACGGATGAGAAGATCAGCAGAGAACAAGTTGCGGGTCGTGGCGGTGCGCATCGACCCCGTCATCGAACAGCGGTTGCGCGTGCTGGCCGAGGCCACGGGGCGCAAGCAATCCTTCTTCTTGCAGCGGATGATCGAGGAAGGCCTCGACGCGATGGAAGAAATCTGGCTGTCGCCGGACACCCTGGCCAAGGTTCGAAAGGGCGATTTGCCCGAGCTGCTGTCCACACACAGCACGACCTCGGATCTGTTCGACCTGGATGCGGTCGATGCTGCCTCATAGCAGCCGCGGTTCCGCGTTGTCGTAGCGGTTCGGTAAGATCGCGTTCTTTTTTTTGAGAGGAAGGGATTCAATGAACAAGCAGGAACTGGTTGACGCTGTGGCGTCGGCGTCGGGTACGAGCAAGATCGCCGCTGAAGATGCAATCAATGCGGTATTTGAGACGATTTCGAAAACGGTGGCCGGGGGAGAGACCGTTCAGCTGATCGGCTTTGGATCGTTCGGCACCGGCGAACGCGCCGCGCGGACTGGGCGCAATCCGCAGACCGGTGAGACGATCAAGATCGCCGCGGCCAAGACGGTAAAGTTCACCGCCGGGAAAGGCTTCAAAGACGCCGTCAATCAGGCGTGAGCGCAGCAACGCCCGGGTGGCGCGCGACGGCCGCAGGCGGGTAGTTTTCCGTCGCATCACTCGTTCGACGGGTCCCGACCTAATCAGAAAAGCTGAGTCTCGAGCGGTATGAGGTTCACCCATTTCACCGCCGTGCGGCGCTCCTGTCCGTCCGGGTGAATGGAGCGAATCATGACGCGTTGCCCGCGGGCTTCGCCCAGCACTTCCGCAATCCGGCCTTCATAGCGCACCAGGGTGCCGCGCGCCGGCTTGCGTTTGAGTTTCGTGCGACGAGGCAGAGCGGACATTTCCTGACAGGCTGACATGCGATGATGCGATTATCGCCTGTCCTCACACCAACGCAGATTTTTTCGTTCGTTCCCATGCGAGAGTGTCAATCATGCGCCGCATAGCCGTCCGTCACTCGCCGATTCATGGTCGTGGTGTGTTCGCCGCGGCGACTATCTCCGTCGGTGATGTAATCCTCGAGTACAAGGGCGAGATCATCTCGGCGAGAGAGGCACAGCGCCGGTATGAGCGGTCCACCGCGGAAGACGGACACACCTTCTTCTTCGGGCTCGACGACGGACGCATGATCGACGGCGCACAAGGTGGCAACTCCGCGCGTTGGATTAATCACAGTTGCGCGCCTAACTGTGAAGCTGAACAGGAAGGCGATCGGGTCTTCATCCGGGCAACACGCACGATCGAAGAGGGCGCGGAGATTTTCATCGACTACGCGCTCGACGTCGAAGGGCGCCGAACGGCGGCGCTCAAGCGCCTTTACGCATGCCGGTGCGGCGCTCGCCGCTGTCGCGGCACGATGCTGGATGCGCGTCGGTAGCGTACTGTTATGAGGCGTACCTGGCACACGGTGATCCATGAAAACATCGTCGAAAGCGCCGGCAGCCGCTTCCTCCACGCGCTGAAATGAATTAGCCTGATCGCTCTTCATCGACGACATTCCTGAGTGCGACGACGATGCAGCAAAGCATGCAACAGCTCGATATATTTGCCGACAGCCGCGACGTGGGACTGCGCAATGACGTCGTGGAGCACTTGCAGCGTCGCCATGCGGTGGACGCGCGAGCCTCACTGACGCAGCTCGCCAGCGAATACCATGACGACACCGCGCTGCGTGCGATGACGGTGCTGGTTCGCGAACTCGAGAACGAGTCAAGCCTTCCGCTGACCGACCACGCGGAACTGGCCGCGGTCCGGCGACACCTCGAGGATCAGGTGATGCCTGCGGCCCAACGGGTGCTGCCCACACAGGACGTTCATGCGTGGTCGACACCGTGCTGGCGCTCGCTCGCCCAGCGTGCTGCACCACTGGTGTTCTGCGGGACCCACACCGAAAGCCACGCCGCGCCGCTCTGGCTTCGCGCGGGGGACTGGGCGGCGGCCACTGACGCCGTCAACGCGATCGAATCGTGGTGGCGCATCCCGTCGCCACTCGCTTGGATGACCGAAGCGCGCTATCGAGCGGCCGGCCTCGATGCGGCGTGGCCGCTGTTCGCGGAATTGGCGTGGCTGGCACCATCACGGTTCGCCGCATTGATTGCCGGGCTTCGGGACGCTTCGCTCGATGCGCTGCGTCGGCGCTTCGATGCTGACTTTCCCGGTACAGGCGAAATTGAGGACTATGCGTGGTTCATGGCCTGGCTGCTGATCGTCAAGCCAGCGCTCGCGAGTCGGCTGGGCGAGGCGCGCGTCCAGCGAGATGTGCCGGCGTCGCGTGCCACTGCCTTGCTCGGGGAGATCTTGCGCCGCGAACATGAAGGCGACCGGCACGAATTGGTGACCTTACGCGAAGAACTGAGCCGGCTGCATACGGGCCTGTTTGACGCCTACATGGCAACACGGAAAGTGCAGCATCGATGACGCAGTGTGCGTCGCGCCTGACGCTCGCGTGGCTGCGGCAGATCTTTTTGGCCGAGGGATCACGAATGCGCGCCGCGATGCTGTGAGTTGCTCGATCTTGCGCCGGTCGATCACTTCCGCGTTTCGGAGGTCCTTCGAACAAGCGGATCAGCTCACTGTAGGTTAGCGTCCCGCTGCCAAATTCCATTGTTCGGCTTCATGACTTGCTGAGGTAACCCAGACCCTCGTATTCCATGCGGCGATGTCAAGTTTAAGAAAGAGTTTCAACACGACGCGCTATCAGGGTCGTACGAGTTTAGTTTTAACTGACTTGACATGCCAATCGAGGTGGCGTAGCCTACTTTAACGAATTTGTTAATGGATTTGTTAAAATGACAATCCGTGCTCAGGACGTGGTGCCCATCAGCGAAGCGCGGGCGCGTCTGACCGAACTAGCAGACGACGTCGTCGCCGGTGCTGAGAAGGTCCTCACAAAAAACGGCTCCGCGTTCGTCGCCATCATCGACGCGAAGAAGCTAGATTTTTATCATGAGCTTGAACGCCACGAGCGGGGGCGCTTGTTAATGCTGTCGGACGCGGAGCGGGGGATGCACGATGTCCTTGCCGGACGTACTTCGTCCGCCGAGGATTTCCGGCGCGCATTGAAGGAGCGCGCTGAGAGACGGCGCACCAAGGCCGAGACATGATCATCGTTGACGTCGCTGACTCATTTAGTGAGTCGCTCGACGCCATCGAAGCGTTCATGTTTGTTCAGGACGAAGCCTCGGCCGCACGACGTTCCGATCACCTTGAGGGCGAGATAGTTGAACTCATTGCGCGCCTGGAGCGGTATCCCAAGATCGGTCATCGAGCGGACTTCTATTCCGTGACTTCAACCGCATCGCAGACATGGCTGCGGCAAGTTGAGCAGTTGGCCGCACAGGCTCGGTTGTTTGAGTTTCGGGAGTCTGTACTCTCCGCACACCTCGTCCTATATGCCTGTTCCGAGACGCGCGTGATCCTGCTTTCGATCCGCCACGAACGTGAGGCCAAGTACGGCCCCGATGCTGTCTGATGCTGCTATGGCAGATCGGACAACTCCGATGCGCTTGATTTCATCATTCTAGAAGACACAGCTCTATGGCGCAGAACCAGCCCGTTGGACAAGGCGACTTTCTCAATGCGTTGAGAAAGGAACGAAAGCGCGTGTCGATCTATTTGGTCAACGGGATTAGATTAGTTGGACACATCCAATCATTTGATACGTACATGCTTTATCTAAATTCCACCACGGGATCCCAGATGATCTTCAAGCACTCAATCTCGACGATCGGCGAAGATACGGGTTCGGCTGTACGGCCAAATAGCCGAGCGAGCGGATCGCGCGACTCAACAAACCGCTCCCGCGCAAAATAGGCAGCCTACGCGTTTGCAAGGGGCGCAGCGGTGGCGCGGAATCTTGCTCCAGTGCACCTCGAAGTGCATGTCCTTCCCACGGTTGACTGCTTTTCAACGCCGCTCGCTTTCAACTAGGAACCCGAAGAGACTATGAACAAAGCAAAGGCGAAACTAACGGGTGAAGACGCTGAGCGCCTTTTCGAAGGCCTGCCCTCGGGAGCAACCGCAAGGGTGTCGAGCCGACCCGAAAACCCTTTTGGGCCAGAAGTGTCCGATGTTGTCAAGCGCGTCGAAGACGAATCCGTGCTCTGGAAAGACAACCTGATCAGGCTCCCGGTGGCGATTGAGTTGCCTAGACTCTCGCATGCGCGAAGTGATGGCGCTGGCCTTGCGCGTGAAGTGGGTGAGGGAGGGCAAAGACGAGGTTGTCGCGGAGTTCCCAGACGGCTGGACGGCGGTTCGTCCAGGAAGTGGCCCCAGCGAGTTGCGAGATCCGTCCGGCGTGGTCCGAGCAGTATTTGGATGGGCAAAGAATGCTGAACTCAGGATCCTGCCACGTTATCAAATCGAGACGCAAGCGAATAGTTCGACCGGATTGGGAAGTGTGCTTATTCGCGATCGCGAAAACGGCCGAGTTCTCGAGCGCTCTTCGATTTGGTCGGCGCGCACGGGTATCAATCATCCAGATTGGACCAAGAGTGCAGCGTGGCTTGATTCGCGCTATCCGGACAATCACGACCCGTTGCGGTACTGGGCAGACCGCGAGAAAAATCTCCGAACCTGAGCTACTGTGGGAGCACAATGTCGTCGCGGAGTAGCACGACGGCGCCGGAATAACTGCGCTGCAGGCTTTGGCGCTGATCGACGTTCGGCGAGCAAGGTTTCCGCCAGGGAGCGGCAACATTTCTCCAGATCCGGCGGACAACCTAAGCGGTAATCGGCTTCATGCAAAGCTTTCCATAAGGCCGACCTGCCTCCATTAGACGCGGTGCGAGACCCTTTCAAGATGGAGGCCTCGCAGGCTAGCGGACAGCCTCGCTTGCTTTATCCGCTGTCTAGCGACGCAACATGCTGGAAGTTCGGCCGAGATAGGGTTATCTGGGGTCAAGTAGCCAGCCACGCTTCGGCTTTCTGCGCAAGCCGTGACGTCGGGACTGTGTCCGGCAGCGACTCGAGAAGGACGCGCGCACGATCGAGCGCCTCGGCGAACCCGCGAAGCAGGTTCGTCGTTGGCCTGTCGTCAAGGCGGCCGCGCTGGATGGCTTTTGCCACGTTACGCTGGATCAGCGCCGTTTGCGCATCGATAAGCGCGAGCGAGAGCTGGGCAAGGGGGCCCGACAGCCGGCCGATACCCACGAGCGCGGGCGCGATGGCGATGGTGCGGTAGCCGTCCGGAGGGATCATAGCGAGCGCCTGACGCGGGTCCGCGAAATCGCGTATCAGTCCGTCGAACACGGACGCGCGTGCGTTGCATGGCCGCCGCCGCCGACTCATCGACGATTTCGGCATGGCGCACGAGCACCGCCCCCGAGTGCTGCTCCGGCTGAATACAGCCTGCACCGATCCAACCGGTTCCGCGGGACCGTTGCTCGAGCACCGCATGCTGGAGATGATCGGGCACGAGCGGATCAAGCGGCACCGCCGCGCATTGGTCCGGCTTACCGGTCGAATGCAGGCTGCACAAGCCGTCGTCCGCGAGGGCGGGACAGCGTCCGGCCGAGGGGTAATCGAGGGCGAGCGCCGTGATGCCGATCGCGTTGATGTCATCGACGGGAAACGCGTGCGGTGGCGCGGGTGGAACTACGCGGGAGCCGCGCGAGCGCGATGCAACCGACGAAGACATCGCGGTATCGAAAGAGCTCGCGCAAGGACAGGGCGGGGGACTATTGCAGCACTTCCCGCAGGCGATGCATTCGAACGAATACGCGCTCATACCGGCGTCACCATGGCCGGCGTACCGAGTCCTGATACTGCGTGAGGATAAAACGAGCGACGTCGTCGGACTGATAGACGCGGACGAGTTGCGCGACCTATGCCGCGTCGGCATCGCCGGAGCGCACGGCAAGCACGTGTTGCCACGGCGAGCGCGCATCTTCGACGCCGATGCGGTCGCGGCCCGGACGCAAACCAAAGCGCGCGGCGTGGCCCGGCGTTCATCGCGACGAAGCTCGCCGTGTCGAGCGCATCGTAGAGCTTTGCATGATCGATGCGGCGAACGTTCAAACTGAAGCGATTGCCCGTGATGTCCGCGAGCGTCGGATGCAGGCCCGCGCCTTCCTTCAGCGTGATGAGCGCATAGTTCTGCAGCAGGATCAGCGCGCGGGGGGTGCCGGGCGCATCGGCGGGAATCGCGATGATCGCGCCGTGCGGCAACGAGGCGATCGATGCGAGCCTGCGCGAATAGAAGGCCATCGGCAAGGTCATGGTGGCGGCGACGCTTTGGATCGCATAGCCGCCGCGCTCGCTGCGAGTCTTGAGGCTCGTTTCGTCATCGAAACTCGCGGCATCGATGACGCCATTCGCGAGTGCTTGATCGATGCGCGCGGCATCGTCAAAGATCACGAGTTCCAGCGACATGCCTTGCTTTGCCGCCACGTTCCGCGCATGCGCGAAGATGGCCGCTTCCACGCCCGGCATCACGCCGATGCGTATCGTCTTCTCAACCTGGTCGAGCGCTTCTTCAATCGCATCAAGCATTTTCGCGGTGTCTCCACCCGATAAGCTCGCCGACACTTATCTCGTGTTTGCATCGCTTGCCTGCGCGTTTGGGCCGATCGCATATGTGAACGGAGCCTAGTAAGGTTTACTGGGAGGCGCTGCCATGAAAGCGTTCGTCAAAGCAGTCGTTGCATTGGTCTTTGCCGCACCGGTCGTTTCGTATGCTCGGGCAGACGGCCAGTCCCTTACGCGCGCGCAAGTCCGCGCGGATCTCGTTCAGGCGGAAAAATCCGGCTACAGCCCGACGGCATGGGCCGACTTCCCGGATGGCGCAGTACAGGCCGCGAAATTCCGGCTGGCATCGCAGAAGGCGGCTGCGGCGAAAGCATCGGGGTACGGCTCGGGCGGCGGCGCCTCGTCGCAGCCCGGCGATATCGCCCGATAGTGGCCGCTCAGGGCACGCGTATGAACGGGTTGTTCAGCAACGGCGAGTCCTGGAAGCGACTCGGCGCACGTTCACGCAGGAACTGCTGAATCTCGCTCGACGTGCGCGACACCTTAATCTCGCTGATCATCGACAAGGTCGCGCCGGGCGGGATCGTCACGCTCTGGTTGATCAGCGGATTGAAGCCCACGAAGCTGACGACGGGGAATATCGTGACCTCGCCGAACATGTTCTGCGGCGGCGGCAAAATTTCCGTGATCGAGCGATTCGTGAGGACGGCCACGGTGGTGCCGACGATATCGAGCCCGCTGTAATCCGGCACTTCGAGATTCGACTGACTCGGTTTATAACCGAGACCGCTCATCCATAACTGCACGGGCGCATCGCTCTTGTTCTGAATGTCGACCTTCTCCGTCAGGCGGGATTTGAGCGTTCCCGCGGTGTCGCCTTCTACCGTATAGACGATGCCACCCAGCACCGTGCCTGCAAGCGGGCCTGTGCCGTAACCCAGAATCGGGCCTTGCGCATGTATCTGATTCGTTGTGACGTGAGAGTCCGCGTGCATGTGTCCGAGGTCGATAAAAGTCGAAGGGCCGGATGGATAGATCAGGATTCGCCGGCCGTCGACGTTCCATTCGAGCGTTCTGACGAGCTGCACGGGATCGCTCGGCAGGTTCAGGTTATAGATGGGATCGTCGCGCGTTACGGTGAGCGTCGAGTTGTTGTTCGAGGTGCTCACGGCGTCGGCCAGTGCGAGCCCGGGAATGGCCAACAGGGCCAGAAGAATCGTTATCGCGCGCATGGCAACCTCCATCGACGTGTTCCAAACGAAACGTTAGTACACCGATGGCAAACCGCAAGGTGAGCGCGAATCAGTCCGATCGTGCGTGACTTTTGATGGCATTGCAAGCGGTTTGGCACGAACGTCCGTCGCGCGCTCTGAATGCGGTTTGAGAGGGTCTGGACTAGGAGAGAGCCGCCGGACGGACGAGAGACTCGCTGCGACGACGCCTGTCGTCAATGGCAGCACCGCCATTAAACGCAAGCGTGATAATACGACTTATCACCATTGAAACGACCCCGTCGACGCAAAACGAACGCGCGTGACGCGCCGGACGCACCGGGACCAGCCGTGAGGCTCTACGCGCTAATCCCGGTCAGCTGCATCGCGGAGGCGACCACCATGACCGAACCGAGAACCAAAAGGGACCCCGAGGGCACGCGTCGGCGCATCCTGGAGGCCGCGACGCAACAGTTCTCGACCTACGGACTCTCCGGAGCCCGCGTCGACGCGATCCCCACGGCCGCAGATATCAACGAGCGGATGCTCTATTACTACTTCGAAAGCAAGGAAGGCCTGTACGTCGCTCAATCTGGGATTACTTCCGCGCGAACGAGGTGGTTGAATCTCATCAACAACGAGAATCTGCACGAAGGGGGGCGCGCGGGGCAGCCACCGGGATTGGACGCGTTGGATTTTTATGTCACGCTGGCCGCAATGGGTATTCTCCCTGAAAGCGTTCGTCGGACGGGACGCCACTGAAGCGTCGGCTATCGAGGCGGTGACTGAGATGCAGTTCAAGATGCTGATTGCATATATGCATCCGGCGTCGCCGCCCGCGTCGCCGTAAGCTTTCACGTCCCAATCATCGCTGCCTGAATCACGTCCTTCCCTGGAAGTCACTGGCACGGACGACGCGTGATCGACGGAAGGGGACGGTCGACCGGTGGTACGGTGGTCGCCGACTTCGGAACAACAGCACAATAATTGGCGATGGTCGCCTCGCGGACGAGGCGGCAGGGGATGAGTTAGCCGAGGCGATTCCTATGCGCGGAGGGGAGAAGCACCAACGCCTGAGAAGGGACGGCGTGAGCCTCGACAATTGCTGCAACGATGGCGGTCAGCGGCAAGGCATCTGCGCGCTAGCGTTACACGACGTTGGCTACGACCTGCGACAAATTCAGATACGTGGCCGCCGATTGATGCCGCCCCCGAGTTTGCTCACTTCTTACCTCGCTTTATCGCCTTCTCAGGGGAGAGTGCGTCAAACAACCGAAAAACTCATCAACTGGCCTTGGCGAGTAACCGTTCGCTAGGGCTGGTTGATTCGATCAAGTCCAGCAACGCGCGGGCGACGGCCAACTGCGCGGGTAGAAGGTGCCGCGTTTCGAGAATTCGAGTGACGCGGCGCCGCCAGTAAGTCAGTGGCAGAACCGGGTTCCGGGCGACGACTTCCAACGCGATCGCGCGTTGCAGATGCCCAAGATCTGCGTCGATCAGCAACAACTCATAAGCAGCAGAGGGAGGGTAGGGTTGAGGTTCCATGCCTTCATATCGGCATCGAAGCGAATTTCCTAAGCGCCTGCCGAAAAGATCGGCGCGATTGGTATGCTTGAGTGTTGCGGACCGGGGTAGCAGCCGTCGCCCTTGACATGAGCGGGGCATAATCTGTGTCAGTGGGCCCACGCAGAACCCTAGCCGTTCACTTACCTACGGGAGCCGGCCGCCGCGCACCCTCCTGACATCACGTCCGCGCGTATCGTTCGAAACGGTCTTCGGCGCTCGGCCGCCGCCTCCTATCGGTAAGATGGCGGTCAGTCCAAAACGAGGAGAACGGAATGAACAAGCAGGACGTCCTCGAAGCGGTGGCGTCGCAAACCGGAAACATCAAGGCGGCGGTCGACGAGACGCTCACCGCAGTGTTGGCGACGATCACGAAAGAGGTAAGTGCGGGGGCGCGCGGTGCCGTTGGTCGGGTTCGGTAGCTTCGGCCGCGGCGAGCGCGGAGCACGCACCGGGCGCAAACCGCAAACCGGCGAGACTCTCGAGATCGGCGCTGCGATGACGGTCAAATTCTCCGCCGGTAAGGCCTTCAAGGACGCGATCAACGCGTCGTGACGTCTTGAGAATTCAGCCGGCGCGAATGCCTGCGGCCAAATCAAAACAACTGGCTCTCAAGCGGAAGTAGATTGGCCAGCTTGACGGCCGTCAGTCGCTCGCGCCCATCCGGATGAATTGAGCGGATCATGACGCGCTGACCGCGCGCCTCACCTAAAATCTCGACGATGCGATCGCGGTAACGCGCCAGCGTGCCGCGTGACGGTTTTCGCTTCGTGCGACGGCGAGTCGATGAGGGCATGAGCGAGCGGTAGCATGTGTCGCTCCGATTATGCCAAGCATTTCGCCTGCCGCGCGTATCCGTCGACGTACACCGGCACACGGACAATTAGGTACCCCTCTCTCTATGCGTCGCTTCTTCGTTCGTCGCTCGCCTATTCACGGACGTGGCGTGTTTGCAGTGGCCCGAATCAGCGCGGTCGAGATACTCCTTGATACAAGGGCAAGCTGATTTCGTGGGCAGCGGCCCAGCGTGGCTATGAACGCTCGGCGGCGGAAGACAGCCATACGCTTTTCTTCGATCTTGATGACGGGCGCGTGAACGACGGGGCTCAGAGTGGCAACTCGGCGCGCTGGGTGAACCATAGCTGTGAACCGAACTGTGAAGCTGAGCGCGCCCCGAGCGGTGCGGGAGCGCTGGTTGGAGCGGCTGTTTGAATCGTTACAAGAGGTACGGTTATGAGATTGCGCCTATCGATGCGCTTGACGCCTACGATGCGACGGTCAGGGCCGCGGCGGCAGCGGGCGTTCCGGCGCCGGACGTGCAGGCTCGTGTGCGACAACTCGTCGAAGGGCCTTCCTCGATTATCGCGAAGGTGCTCGCAACAAAACTGGACTGACGTCGGCACTGCGGACGCGACGAATGGGCGGCAGCCTCGAAACCGACGCGCGACCGAGTCAGAGCAATATAGCTTTGTGCAGCAGCTCGAGCGCCGTCAGTTCATCCAGTCGACCCGTGCGTGCTTTGCCCGCCAGCGTCTTGAGCAGCGCTTCCGCTATTGGCGAGATACCGTCCATACCCTGCAGACTTGTTGCCGAAGCCGGTGAAAAGTCAGCATTCGCGAGTGCACGTGTCGGCACGCGGTCACCGTCGTCTTCGACGGCGTGTGGTTCGATTGCCGCGGGTTGTTCGGTCTCGTTCGTCGGGGAGGCACCCACCCTCTTTACACTACGGGGCTGAGTCTCGGATACAACCGCAGCCTGTGCACTCCCCGAGGTAACGGACGGCGTCTCACTTGCTCGCGCAGTAGGAGGCGATACATCCAGCGCGCCGGCGTCAAGCGTGGCAGCGCGAGGCGCTTGCTCTCGACTACCTGCGCGAGTGCGTGACGCGGGCGCGAGCAAAACTGAGACGGACTCGGGTATTTCCGCTTCTGAGCGGGGCTGGTCCAACCAGCCAGCTGGCAAACCAAGCCGCTCTGTAAAGCGGTTCGCTTCGGCCTCGTCCATGCGCTTCTTGCCGTGAAGTCGATGCGCCATGTTGGACCCGGTCAGTCCCATGACCAGACCGAGCTTGGCTTTCGATCCGTTACGCCCGGTAAGCACGTGAAGGTTCGCGCGCCGGATGCTCTCGACCGTCGCGCCATCGTGCAGGCTCAGTTGTTGGGGCGGGGTCGCTTCGATTGCCGCGCGTCGACCGGAAGCGGCTTTTGCAGCGGCTTTGCCGGTTGACTGCTTGGCGAGTTGGGCTCGACCGTTCTTCGCGGTGCTATGCGGGCTCTTCGCTTTCTGAGATGGCATTTGTGCATCCTCGGACGAACCGTCCGCAACAAACAACTGTTCTTGTGTGACTGGAATTGCCGATGCCGATGCCGATGCCGGCGCCGATGCCGGTCCCGTCTGCGTCTTGGCTTCGTCGGCCAGCTCGTCGTCCGTTCGAACAAACTCGAGGGGCGCTTTCAAGCGAGCAATGAGTTCGGGCGAAAGAGCAGGGTAGGGCTGATCGAAAAAACCATGAGGCAGACCGAGCGTGGTCTCCATGTGAAAGGCAGTCTCGGGCGTGAATCTTTCGCCCTTCGAAAGCTCCGCGACACGCGAAAGAGTGGAATCCAGCGCCAAGGCGATATTCTCAGCGCCGACCGCATTGACCAAAAACTGAAACGACCGCGTCTTGATGATCGAGGCCGTCGCAGCCGGCTCTTTGGAAGGCGTCTGGGAGGACGTACGGTTGCGGGACGAGAAATTGGGTTTAGACAGATGATGAGGCTGGCGGCTGTTGGCCTTTTCTCGGTACCCCGCATTTCTCCCGCGGGTCTGACTCATAGCTTAAGCTCCAGTGCGGCGCATTGACTTTTCAACTTCGGATTATATGCGAGGGATCGTCGGCCGCCGCTATGCGAAAACCTCTTGAAACTCATCTCAACATCCGTTCGCGCGGCGTCATGGTCGCGTCCTCGGCCATAGCCGACGTTCATCGAGCCACGCTGGATCGGCTGCTGAAGTTTAGGTTTGTAGGATGCCTGCCCTTCACCGTGCAGCTGGGCCCGCACCAAAGGCGCATGCGGGCAGGCGTCGTACAAACCCCGAGGGAGGAAACCGCGGAGTGTCCCTGTGCGGCTGGAAGAGTTCTACCACTATGGGGATTGGAGCGATCGTGCGCGACGTCGGATTGAGGGTGAGGCGCGACGGGACGGGTTGAGATCGACGGAACGCACGTTGGCGAAGTTGTCGAGCCTACGTTTGTGATGGCGCGCAGCGCGCGAAGTCGCGTCATCCATGTCAGGGACGCGACCGTCCGCAATCGGGTCCCGTTGCCGGTGAACCGACGGTCGGTTTGAACGTCTCGAAACACGGGCACTCATGCTGGGGCTCGCTGGGCGGGTGGTGCGCGGATCGGTGCGCTGCGCGGCACGAGTTCGATGATGACCATCGCCGCGCCGCAGTGGCGGCAGGTGAAACGCGGCGGGAGCTTGCCGAGTGGTTCATCCGCCGTAGCCGCTCGTGGACTGGCGGCGGTCGTGACGTGCAGCAGCGCGCGTATCTTCGCGAGATTCTCGCGCCGCACGGGGTTGGCGAGCAGACCGTAGTGACGAATACGGTGGAAGCCAGCGGGCAGCACATGCAGCAGAAAGCGGCGCATGAACTCATCGGCACTGAGAGTCATGACCTTGTAGCGGGTGCGCCCCTTCGCGCGATAGTCCTTCCAGCGGAAGGTGACGCCCCGTTCGTCGAGGGCAACCAGGCGCCGGTTGGAGATGGCCACGCGATGCGTATAGCGTGACAGATAGGCGAGCACTGCCTCGGGTCCGGCGAAGGGGCGCTTGGCATAGACGACCCACTCACACGTGCGTAGCGGCGCGAGCCATTGAGCGAAGACGGATGGATCGGCGAGCGCGGCGTAGTCGCCGAAGAAGCGCAGTTGGCCGCGACGATGCGCCGCCATGAGTTCTTCGAGGAAGCGGCGCCGGAACAGCCGTGAGAGCACGCGCACCGGCAGGAAGAAACCGGGTCGGCATGCCACCCATCGTTCACCGTCGGGCGAGAAACCACCGCCCGGGACAATGCCGTGCACGTGCGGGTGGTGCGTCAGGGCCGAGCCCCAGGTATGCAGCACGAGCGTGGCGCCAGTCTGGGCACCGAGATGCTTTGGATCGGCGGCGATGGTACGTAGGGTCTCGGCGGCGACGTCGAACAGCAGGCCGTAGATCACGGCCTTGTTGTACCAGGCGATCGCGCTGACTGGCGCGGGCAGCGTGAAGACCACGTGGTAATACTCCACCGGCAGCAGGTCAGCCTGACGCGCCTCGAGCCAGCGGCGCGCGGCGCTCGCCTGGCACTTCGTGCAATGTCGGTTGCGGCAGGAGTTGAAGGCGACTTCGATCTTTGCACAGCCCGAACAGCGCAAAACATGTCCACCCAGCGCCGCGGTGCGGCACTGTTCGATGGCCGACATGACCTTCAACTGCCCCAGGTTCAGGCGGGCGCTCTGTCGCCATGCCGGTCCGTGGGCGCGGAAGATGTCCGCGACCTCGAGCACGGGGCACTCCAAGCGGTGCCGGGCTACTCGGCGGGCAGGCGGTCCAGCGGACTGATTACTTTGCGCAGAAGGTCAGTGGCGACCTGAGTATAGATGGTGGTGGTCTCGATCTGTCTGTGTCCGAGCAGCACCTGGATCACGCGGATATCCTCCTTCTGTTCGAGCAGATGAGTGGCGAAACAGTGGCGCAGCGTATGCATGGATACGCGCTTGTCGATGTTCGCGCCCTCGGCGGCGGCATGGATGGCGCGGGTCAGTTGCCGCGTGCTGAGCGGGTCGATCGGATCGAGGCCCGGAAAGAGCCAGCCGCCTTCGAGCATGCGACCCTGCGCGGGCGCCACGCGCCACCAGACGCGCAGGCGCTCGAGCAGGACCGGCGAGAGCATCGCGTAGCGGTCGCGGCGGCCCTTGCCCTGCTCAATGCGCAGAGTCATGCGCTGGCTGTCGACGTCGCCGATCTTCAGCGCCACAACTTCGCTGGCGCGCAGTCCGGCGCCATAGGCGACCGACAGCGCGGTCTGATGCTTCAGGTTGCCGGCGGCAGCGATCAGGCGGGCGACTTCCTCAGGGCTGAGCACGACGGGCAACTTGCGAGGCACCCGTACAGGCTGCATGCGGGCCATCAGTTCCGGTCTCTCAAGGGTGATCCCGAAGAAAAACTTCAGGCCGGCGATCGCTGCATTCAGCGAGATCGGAGAGGTGCCGTGATCGACCAGATGCAACTGGTAGCGCCGTAGATCTTCGATCGTGGCGGTGTCCGGCGGACGCCCGAGAAATGCGCTGAACTGACGGACCACGCGGACATAACCGGCTTGCGTCTTGGGTGCGAACTTGCGCATGCGCATGTCGTCGATCATGCGCTGGCGCAATGGACTGATGCTCGGGCTGGTGTGAGTCATGGCGGTGCTCCTGACGGGGAACGAGGCGGATTGCCTCGTCCTCCATCATGGGAACCGCGCGGGTTTCCTGCGGGATACCGCTAACGCCCGCCGGAGCCCCAATACCGCGCGAGCGGTTTCGTCCGAAGGTCGGAGATCGGTCATCCATCTCGCCGTCGCGTTTAAAGCCAGCCACCACGCTGGCGACAATGTGAGACGATTGTCGGGTATCTCGGACCGCATCTCTGTGATACCAGGACGTTAATCCTGGTGGCGCCTGCTGCGTCGACTATGATCGAGTTTGTAGTGATAATAGCGGTTTGAAATCTGGCGCGGGCGGCTTCTCAACAGGAGTTTGACGATCTAAGCGGCATCAATATTAACGAAAGGCGCCCTGCTAACATGCAGCGCAATTACTGAGGGGACGAGGCTCTCATGGTAGTAGAAAAATGTCTTTGGGACGTTTGTTTCATCCCGCTAAATTCGACCGAGCAGAAGTTTTTTGGATTCTCTGAGTTTCTCGCAGGCCTCGCGCTCATGGTGTTGGCATGGACGATTGGCGATGTGCGCTATCGATTCCGCGTCCGAACCGCGCCGGTGCCTCTTCTTGGAATTACGTTCTCGGTCGTCGCGATCGTCGGTGTCCTTACGCTGTTGACGGACCTTTGGCGCGTTGAGGAGTGGCTCGTGCCTAAAGGTAACCTGCTGACACCCGGTATATGGCAGGCGGTTCTCGGCGCATTGCTCCTCCTAACATTCCTTACTTGGACCTGGTTCGCCTTTATCCGGCCAACGAGATACGGCAAGTACAACGCTGCGCGCTTCGCACGAACTCTCTACCAATTCATCCTGAAAGGATCCTCGTCCGAACTCGCGGTCATCGCCGACGAACTTGGCTTTTCAGTGCCGTCTCTTGTACGACACGCCACGGACAGGGGCCATTTAAAGCACTACCGAGGCAAGCTTGGAGAACAGGAGGAACGCGTTCTCCCGAAGGTCGAAGCTTATGCGAACGACCTCCTGCTGCTAATCGCGGACAAAAGGTTGTGCAGAGCCATAGTCGAATCGTCTCCGGGCACTGCCCTTGCCATTTTCCGCGCAATAGGCGAATCGAAGCATTACGGCATTCAAGTCGAGACCTTTGCTCGCAACATCGTCAGCGAGGCATTGAAGAATCGCGACTCTTTTCTGTACCACGAAACCGAAGGATACGAATCGGGATTGATCGGCTATCACCAGCCACTTAGTCAGGCAATGTTCTCAAACTACAGAATGGTCGAGGCCATTGGAACACTGTTCGATTTGGACTTCGTGGACAGGTCAAAGTGGGACGCTGCTCAGTGGCAAGCCTACTGCCGGCTCGTGCTAATGACGTTCCGCGATTACGCGGAAAATGCGCTTGGGAGTCACTCGTTCGTTCTCTATCGCGCAAAGGGCTATATCGAGAATTCAGTTTCCGAAATTTATAAACTCGATGGCATTACCAACCTAGCTTGGGACGACGACTTACAGTTGCGTCTACGGGTCGTGGTCAAGTTCATCAAGGACTGTGTTGAGGTTCTTGATAAAAAGACGGTTCCAAACCACGTGCAACTGCGAATTCGGAAGGAAAGCGAGCGACGACCGTATCTTGAAGATTTCTATGATCATCTTGCGGAGATGATTTTTGAGGTTATCTTTGCGGTTTCAGCGGTGACGTCGCCGGGCATGCAGTGCTGGTGGGTCCAACACAATTCCGTTTGGGGCGAACTATTCCACGCTGGACGGCTTAGCGGCGCCGCTGGCAAGATTGTTAAGTTCAAGGTGAGACGGCTACTCTACAACGAGGTCGCGGACATGAACGGGTTTCCAAATTTCAAGGGTGCACGTATCCTTGGTTTCTGCCTAAACGTAATGGGCTTCACAATTAGGCAAGGTAACTACGACAGAGACAGTCGAGCCCTTCAGAGAGCGATCTTGGCATGGACGAAGAAAAACTATGCATGGCTGCATGAATACAATCCCCGCGTCGCTGAAGCATGTCTCGTGGATGGAATGAGTTATGAGGCTCGCGATCGCCGGCTCGTGCGAACGTATCTTGCTGAAGGCTTGAGACGTGAGCCAACCCATGTCTACCTTGAACTCGATTCCGCCGCTGCGGACAGAGGGAGTCGGTGAAGCCGCGAAAAAGAAACGTGATCGGTATCGCGCGAGTCTACTTCGCTTTTTTGCGCATTGATGTGGCGTTGCACGTGTTGGGGGCAAATTGCGGATTCTTCGCACCGAGTAGGTGTCGTGCGGACGTCGTATTAACTAAAATCCGCTTTCTTTGCGCGGGAGCGCAGGATCAGCGGCAAAGTGAGCTTGCGGCTGGCTCTCGCTAATCGCTGCAGCTTGTGTGAGATGAGACCAATGGACCTTAGAGACGACCCGCAGCGAGCCGAAATGACAGACAGCGACTTTCCCCTTACACCCGGCGTGGTGTTAGATGGAAAATACGAGATCACCCATGATCGATACGACGGTGGCATGTCCGCAGTTTGTCGTGCGACCGACTTGGGAAGCAAGCTTAATCGTGCGGTAAAAGTGTCGTTACCAGGAGCGGACTACGCAAGGTCGGCGCTTTCGGTGGAGCGAGAAAAGCGCGCGCTTTCCGACCTCTGCCATCCAAACATCGTCCAGCAATTCGACAGCGGCAGCCTTTCGGGCATAACCTACCTTGTGCTTGAATGGTTACCGGGTGGTGACTTAGCTAAACGCATCCGTGAGCAGGGCCCCGTGAGCTGGAGCGATTTCTACGAAACGCTCGGTCGACCCTTACTTCGCGCGTTGGCCTATGCGCACCAGCGGCAATGGGCACATCGCGATCTCAAGCCGCAGAACGTGCTATTTGATGGAGCGGGAGTGCCGAAGATCGTAGACTTTGGCATAGCGCGTAATACGGATCGCCCTCAACTGGGCTTGACTTTTTTTCAAGCCGGATCGCCGCCGTACACGCCCGACGAAGCTGACGATGGTTACCACAGTGCTAGGCGTGACATATATTCATGGGCAGCAATAGCAACGTCGTGCCTCACGGGTCAGGTATTCCATTCAAAAGAAGACTTGCGTCTTGCGCTAGATGGAATGCGCGAGCTCTCCGGTCCCAAAGGCCTCTTACAGAGGGCCTTGGCTGCGTCGCCTGATCAGCGCCAAGAGGCAGCCACTGTCCTGCTCGCAGATCTCGACGCATACCACGCTGCCGCTCTTGCAAAAGCGCAAATCCCCATGCAAGTCTATATTCGCCTCGGCGAAGCATGCATAACGTCGCTGAGAAAGGAGTACTCCGGTCTGGAGGAGGGACAATGCACGCCGTACGTCATTGACGATCTGAACTGTGGCTGGACTGCCGCTTACGATCTTCAGACCGGGATCATTCAGATTGTTGGTGCCACGATACGACTTAGGGGCAAAGTTGGGGAGCACGAGCTGTCGGTCGACCAACTGACTGTTCACACGCCTGACCGTGCACGGGAAATCCGCGAAACACAGGCCACGGTACCAGGCGTTTCGTTCCGAGCCGAGTCGGTTCGAAATGTAAAGGCGGCCCGCGACGATTTGCGCTCGTTCACAGGCCGACTCGAGATCATGGACGATGTCCTTGCTAATCAACTTCAGGAGAAGGAACGTTCATTCTGGTTTGACTGTTGGTCGGAATTCTTGCGGGAAAAGGAACGCCTCTATAAAACGAAGCAGAAAGATTTCCTCGCAAGGCGGATAGACGACGATGAAGAATTTCTAGTAGCAACAATCGACGGCGACTTCGACAGAGAGGAGCTTGGGGCGTCTTTAGTACTTCAGGCGCCGGGCGGAAAGCCGATAATCTTGACAGTCGTTGATGTCCAGGCAGATCAGGTCAAGCTTTTCCTCCGCTCCGGGAAAAGAGCGGATATACCGCGTGCAAATGCTCTGCTACAGACTAATTTCGAGGCCGAGAGAAAGTCTCTCCAGAAGCAACGCGCCGCACTCGAAGATATCAGGGCAGGTAGGGCTGTGAGTCCCGTAATCGCCAATGTCCTGTCGGATCCAGGTTCGGCCGAGCCGCCAGAGCCTGCAGGTCTACAGTTCCCTGAACACCTGAGCGGCGACAAGCGTCAAGTTCTCGACAAGGCGATGGAAGTGAGCAGCCTGCTTGTCGTGAATGGGCCGCCCGGGACGGGGAAGACTACTCTGATTGCGGAACTGATCAGTGCATATCTAAAAAGGTATCCCACAAGACGCATTCTTCTCTCATCGCAAACGCACGTTGCTCTTGACCATATCATTGCCAAACTGGACGAGATAGGCTTGGCCGAAGATGTGGTGCGCATCGTTTCATTCGGATCTGAAAACTCCCACAAGGTCAATAAGTCGGTAGAGCGATTGACGCTTGAGAGAAAGGTAAAGGACTGGTGCCTGAAGGCCGAGGCACGTTCTGAAGAGTTTATGGAGACGTACGCTGAGCGCAGGGGTATCAGCGCTTATGAAATAAAAGTCGAGTTGCTTGGTCGCAGCTACATGAAGACTCGAGGCGTGCTTAAGGAGTTACGCGACCGAGAAAAAAAGCTGAAAGGAAGGGAGTTGGCGATTAACGACCGACGTCTGAAAACGATTGCAGATGGTCACGTTCCCGATACACATGAAGTCTTACGACAGACCGAGGCGACGCTGACCGAAGAGGACGATCTTCGAAGAAATATTGAGTCGGTTGAGGCGCGTTTAAACCGAACGTGGCAGAGCCTCGAGAAGCTGGATGGATTGGGTACCGTTTTCAGCGATGCCGACGACTGCGATCTCGAAAGCTTGCTCAATGGCCTCGTCACTACGAACAGCGCCCGCAGGGAACTGTTGCCTCTCATGCAATTGCATCTTGACTGGCTGAACCGGCTCGGATCTGAGCGCTCGTTTCATGGCGCTGTCCTTAGAGAAGCTCGAATTGTCGCAGGAACTTGTATCGGACTAGGCAGTACTCCCGCCTTCCAGCAGGATGCGTACGACCTATGCATCGTGGACGAAGCGTCCAAGGCCACCGCCACGGAGACCCTCGTCCCGATGTCGCGCAGCCGGCGGTGTATTCTGGTCGGTGATCCGAAGCAGCTTCCGCCGCATATCGAATCCGACAGCAGCAGTACCGGTGAATCCCCGTTTTCAGTCGAGGCGAAGGAAAGTCTTCTTTCCATCCTTTTGTCGCGCTTGCCATCGGAAAACGTCGAAGAGCTTGTTGAGCAACGTCGAATGTGCAGCACGATTGGCTCATTGGTGAGTGAGGTATTCTATGACCGGAAGCTCATTAACGTTAGGGAAGATGAAGAACGCAATCGCATGATAGTGGATGTCTACCCCAAAGCTGTGACTTGGCTTTCGACTTCGAGGAAGCCGAAGCGCGCGGAGACCGAAACTCCGGGAAATACCTATGCGAATTTGATTGAGGCACACGAGATCATTGAACAACTCAAATCAATCTCGCGTCAGACCCGAAAAGCTGTAAAACCCGTGGAGGTCGCGGTTGTCGCTGCTTACTCGGCCCAAGTCGCTCTACTACGTGATCAGATCGCGCAACAGATCGGCGCGCATACCGGCTTCAAGATTGAAGTGAACACTGTTGATGCGTTCCAGGGAAGAGAGGCCGACA
Source organism: Caballeronia sp. INML1 (assembly GCF_023631085.1). Lineage (NCBI taxonomy): Bacteria > Pseudomonadati > Pseudomonadota > Betaproteobacteria > Burkholderiales > Burkholderiaceae > Caballeronia > Caballeronia sp. INML1. The sequence continues at coordinate 23,121 of NZ_JALQDT010000080.1, forward strand.
TTTGTCTATACAGCGTCACGCGGTCGAACTCCCTCAATAAAATAGGATTTCAGCGAGAGAAGGAGCGGCTCAACGTGGCGCTTTCTAGAGCACGAGATGCCCTTGTGATCGTAGGGGATGCTGACTTTTGTCATGGAGTCAAAGGCAAGAACCCGTTCCGCGATGTGATCGACTACATCCGCGCTAACCCCGATTTTTGCTTGCTGAGAGACCTATGAGAGATCAGAATGAAAGCGCGCGCAGATTCGATGCAGTTGAAGGACATGCGCTCGTCGACTACTTTACGGTTCATCTGCCCGTACAACTCCTCGCTGTTGACGTGATTGGTCTTGATCGTCGGCCCCTTCCCGCGCCGGTAGAGTTTTGTCTGCGTGTTATCGATTCTGGACTATCTGAGTGCAGTGATATATGTGCTTTTCTCGGAGTGGATGCCAACTACGGTGAAGGTCTTTTACAAAGTCTCTGCGATGGAGACTACGTAGGAAAGAATGCTTTTGGGCACCATGTGCTGCTACGTCGTGGGAAAGAAGCTTTACGCGAAAATGGGGAGTCCAGTCCTTCTGACCGACGATTGTATCTTCTGTGGGATCCAGTACAGAAGAGTCTGCTTGAGAGAACCATTTTCTATACGAAACAACGCGCGGATCCGTCTGGAATTACCGCTCCGATCGCAAATGCATTTGGACCACCGGGACTCTCTGAGTTGGATGTCGGCGAGATTAATAAACTGCGAACGACTACGAATTCGCCCCAGGAAGCAACTGCTCCGGGTTTCGAGGTGCTTCGAGTCACGAAAATCCACAAGTCTTTAGGGCGATTCAGGCCGGCGCTGGCACTGATCTACAGAGCATCAAGTGGGGAATTGTCTTTGCGTCTCGCTGTAAATGGTTCGATTGATAATGAGCTGACTACGGCCTGTGCTCAGGTGGGCCTGGCAAAGCTAATCGGCGTCGAGCGAGGCTTTGCAAACAAGGCAGGAGGCCAAGCGATTCGGAAACGGTATCGCGACTTGGTCACTGGGAGCGACGGAGGTCCCAACGTGGCTTCGCTTGTTCAGCGCAGAAGCGTCCTCCTGTTCAACTTGGGCGCCGTCGAGATGCGCCTTGGCGAAGAGCGAAGCGACTCCTTGCTAGAGAAGAAGTCTCGCTATGAATCTGAACTTAAGGAGGTTTCGAAGGAGCTTGATCGTATCCCAATAGTTCCGGTCCGATGTCACGAGGGCGAATACTATCTTGCTTCGGCTTTGGACAACGCTGAGTCCTCGATCGTGATCACTACAACCAATCCGTCTCTCTCAAAGATTGACGGGGATATACTCAGAAGGATTCGCTCGTGCCTCGCACGAAGCGTACAAATTACGATATACATTTCGGATCGACTTGGAGAAAATGATCCGACGTTGGCCGCTCTCGACAAACTTTCACGCGACCATGCACTGACGGTTCACTTCCTATTGAACGACGTGCGATCCATTTTCGAGATCGCATGGGACGGCAAGCATTTACTGGTGTCGAACGAACCACCATTGGGAGATCGGCGCCAACCGGTCAGCCCGAGAGAATTCAGCGGCTTCTACGTTTCTGAGCCGCGAGCCGTCGAACACTACTGCCACGACCATATGAAATTCGAAGCAAAGGACTTTCTCTCCAGGCTGACGCCGCAATCATTACCACCAAAAACGGCAGCGCGGGACAGACGGAAGTTTCACAACAGATAACCTCGTGTGCCCAACTCAGGCGGGGCTGGATATTTGGAGCCGTCACCACCCCGCATCATTTGGACGCGGTTTTTGCCTGTAAGGTTGGGTAGCGGCAACACTGGCCAGGCACAATCCTTGCCGGCGCGGCAAGTTGTTGCCCCGCTGCACTGCGGCGTCACAGTCGGCAATCCGGCTTATTGCTGGCTTTCAAGGAAGCTCTCCGAACATCCACAAAGGCCGAAGTCCTCGCGTCGCTGAGTCAGGCGCGGTTTGTCCATGAAGCGTGTAAGCGACTCGGCTGGGCCAGTTCCTGATTCGCGCGCGCGTGGGGCATGATGGTGCTGTCGCAGTGGAATTCTTAT
>NZ_JALQDT010000081.1:0-18293 GCF_023631085.1 Caballeronia sp. INML1
CGTTTTGCTTTTTCGAGGTTTTCCATGACTCTATTCTCTCAGGAGTAAAGGTCTCCGGAAAACCCGGTGCGCTTCACAATCGATACCGCGCAACGCCCGACCTTGCCGAATCGGTCACGTTCCCGAAATCGGCGGTCACGTTCGCCGAAATACGCACAGCAGCAACCTGCGCTCCCGACACCGCGCAAAAAACGGATTTTGGAAGACAAATGTGAGACCCGCGCGTAAGCATCTCACGCTTGAGATGCCCAGAAATATTTGTTGTGCTTCTCTTTTTTGTCGATCTAAAGTCAACCGTCGAACGCTTACTGATTGTTCGTGAGCACCTCACAAAAAATTTGTTGCACACCTCGTCGAGGAAATAAATCGGTAAAGCGGTTCACAGTGAGATTATTAGTAATGCGACATAAACCATTTACCGAAACGGGAATCTGAAATGCGCAAGATGGCTTTGGCTTGTTCTGCAGCACTCGTTGCACTCGGCACCGTGACAGTGACGCCGGCCCGGGCCGAGGTGACGCTGTACGGCATTCTCGATACGTACCTGGGTTATACGAACGCAGGCGGCAAGGGCGCGCAGACCGCGATGCAGAGCGGCGGTCTGTCGGCAAGCCGCGTAGGGATCAGAGGAAGCGAAGATCTCGGTGACGGCCTGCGTGCAACCTTCGATCTCGAGAACGGCATTCTCACGAACTCCGGAGCGGCGACCGATTCCACGCTCGCTTTCAGCCGCAGTGCGTGGGTGGGTCTCGGCACGCCGTATGGTGAATTCCGTTTCGGCCGTCAGAACTCGGTGCTGCTGCTGATGCACAGCAAGTTCGACGCATTCTCCGGCGGTACATACGGCTCGTTTCTTCACAACGCGTCGACGTTCGTGTTCCGCTACGACAACATGATCACGTACTGGTCGCCGAACATCTCGGGATTCACGTTCTCCGCGGGTGCGAGCCTGGGCGGTCAGACGTCGCCGCATGACGCGTTGAATGCCTACGTCGGGTCGATCGATTATCAGCGTGGCCCGCTGTATCTCGGCGTCAGCCACGCGGAACAGAATGGCGCGAACGGAAAAGTCAATACGAAGACGACGTTCGCCGGCGGCAGTTATCAGTTCGGCAGTGTGACGGGCTACTTCGGCTATTACCGGGGCAACAACCTCGGCTCGAATATTTCAACCAATGTCCAAGGCAAATATCACAGCGTCTATTCGCTATCGACGACCTACAACGTCACACCGGCGCTACGGCTCGCGGCCGGCGTCGGCTACGCGAAGGATAGTTCAGGCCAGGATAACAACGCGGGAGAAGTGAGCATTGGCGCGTTCTACAGTTTCAGCAAGCGGACGCTGGTCTATGGAACGTTTGAACGGCTCGTGAACCGCCACGGCGCGACCTATGCGCTGATCGCCAACGGGCCCATCACGCCGAATACGCCGACGCGCGGAGAAGGCGTGACTGGCGCGCAGCTCGGCATACTGCATTCGTTCTGACGGCACGAAGGCGCAGTGAACGCCATGCAGATATGTCATGCGGGAGAGGACCGGGAGCGCCGTGACATTCGCTGAACAGCTCAGAAGTCACGTTTTTTTTACGTGCATTTTTTTAATGGCCGTTCTAAGTTAACTCATCACCTGCCCACGCAGATGCTTGTGAGCAGCCTACGAGACGAAGGAGAGGTGTCGTGGAAGATCCTGCAGCTCCGACGGTGGAATTGATCGACTGTTCGAACGAAGCAAAACTGCTCAGTGAGCGGGCGTGTTCGGCGATCCGTCAGGACATTCTGTCCTGCTTAATCGAACCGGCCACCACGCTGACGGAAAGCGCGCTAACCGCACGCTACGGCATCGGCAAGGCAACCTGCAGGGTGGCGCTGCAGCGTCTCGCGCAGGAAGGCTTTGTGCGCATCGTGCCGCGTCAGGGCTACCTGGTAACGCCGATTACGTTGAAGGATGTCGAAGAAGTGTTTGCGCTTCGCCTTGAACTTGAGCCGCTATCGGCGCGCCTCGCTGCGGGCAAGGCGGATATCGACCTGTTGAACCGGCTGGAGCGCGCGTGCCGCAACGACGATACGTCGCTTGGCATCGGCAGCCGGATTGGCATCTTCATGGACGCGAATGCGGCTTTCCACATGGCAATCGCCGAATGTTCGGGCAATGGCCGGCTGGTTCGCATGCTGGGTGGCCTGCTCAACGATATGGCGCGACTCGTGTCGCTCGGCTTCGGCGTGCAGAACACCAAGCCGGAGATCCGCCATGACCACACCGCGATGATCAGCGCCCTCGCGAGCGGCGACGGCAAGCGCGCCGAGCAGATCGCGCACCGGCATGTGGCGACGTTCCGCGACATGACGATGGAAAAGGTAATGGCGAGCCTGCGCGACGCGCATGCAGGCGCACCGATCGTCCCACTGCGAGGCGCACGATGAACGCAGTGACTACCCAGGCCATGTTCGAGAAGGCAACCACGGTACGCAACGCGGTGGAAGTGGAGCACGTTTCGAAGCACTACGGGAAGCTGGCGGTGCTCGAAGACATCAGTCTGACCGCGCCTTCGGGTTCGGTGCTGGCGATCGTCGGCGCGTCCGGATGCGGCAAGAGCACGTTGCTCAACATCATCGCAGGACTGGCACAGGCGGATCAGGGCGACGTGCGGATCGACGGAGTGGCCGGCGAGCCGACTCACGATACCCGCGTCGTCAGCTACATGTTCCAGGAGGACCGCCTGCTGCCCTGGCGCACGATCGTGGCGAACACGGAATTCGGTCTCGAAGCGGGTTGGCTCAACGCCGAACGGCGGCGAGGACGCGCGCTGGCCGCGCTGAAGATGACCGGCCTTGAAGGATTCGAGCACGCCTACCCGCACGAACTCTCGGGCGGCATGCGCAGCCGGGTGGCGCTTGCGCGCAGCCTGGTCGTGAAGCCGTACATCCTGTTGATGGACGAACCGTTTTCCAAGCTCGACCCGCAGATGCGCTCGCAGATGCACGCGGAACTGCTGCGAATCCGCGAGCAGCTGAAGATGACCGTCGTATTCGTCACACACGACGTGGAAGAAGCCATCGTGCTCGCGGATAAGGTGGTTGTCCTGCGTCCACGGCCGGGACGCGTGCGCGATGCGCTGATGATCGACCTGCCGCGACCGCGCGACCCGCTCGCCGCCGAAGTCGCGGAAACGGTGCGCCGCGTGCGCGCCCTCATTTAAGGACGTTGCGATGTCTTCTGTTTCGACCGCCAGTTCTGTTTTTCCCGCACGGTTCGGCCGCCTGACGCGCCTTGCGAAAGTCGCCGGTCAACGCCTTTCTCTGCTCGCCATCTTCCTGATGGTGTGGTGGCTGGCGGCGCAACGCGTGCCTGCCTTCATTCTGCCTGGCCCGGGAAAAACGTGGAACGCGCTGCTTGACCTGATCGCCACCGGCACGTTTGCCGAAGATCTTGGCATTACGCTGTACCGCGTCGTCGCGGGCTTCCTTCTGGCCGCGCTAGTGGGCACGCCGCTCGGCATCCTGCTTGGTGCGAACCGGCGCCTCGGCAGTTTCTGCGAGCCGGTGCTGTCGGTCGTCAACACGGTATCCGCCGCGATCTGGGCCATCTTCGCGTTGATCTGGTTCGGCATCTCGAACGGCACGACCATCTTCGTCGTGTTCATGGAAGCGATGCCGCTGATTCTCACGAACGTGTGGCAGGGCGCGCAAAGCGTCAACGCCGAATATGTGGAGCTTGCCCGCAGCTTTCAGATGTCGCGCAGCAAGGTGATGACCAAGATCTATCTGCCCACCGTGCTGCCGCATTTCTTCTCCGGTGCGCGCCTCGCGTTCGGTTTCGGCTGGCGGGTGTCGCTGGTGGCGGAGACGATCGGGTCTTCGAACGGCGTCGGCTACCGGCTGCGTCAGGCGGCGGATCTTGTTCAAACCGATCAGGTGTTCGCATGGACACTCACTATGGTCGTCCTGATGGTGATGCTCGAGTACGGCATTCTCAAGCCGCTTGAAAACCACCTGTTCCGCTGGAAGAAGCGGGCATAGGGAACGGGCTCGCGGCGCACTGCTGCCGCGCCGCGAGCCGAAGTGGCTGAAATAGTCGAACATTTACAAAGACGTAGCGCGTTTGCTTCCCATAAATAGGAGTACATATGAGCAGTACGATGAAGGCTTTGATTCTCTCTGAACACGGTGACGTCGACAAACTCCATGTCGGCGAGATGCCGATACCGAAGGCGGTGCCGGGTCACGTCGTCATCCGCGTGCGCGCGTCGTCTTTCAACTATCACGACGTCTTTACGGTGAAGGGTATGCCGGGCATCAAGGTGCCGCTGCCTGTGGTCATCGGTCTGGATATGGCGGGAGAGATCACGGAGGTAGGAGACAACGTCGAAAACTGGTCGGTCGGCGCGCGGGTACTCGTCAATCCGCTCAACAAAAAGAAAGGCCTGATGGGCGAAATGCTCGACGGCGGCATGGCGCAATACTGCCTCGTCAGCGCTGACCAGTTGATCGCAATGCCCGAAGGCGTGACGTTCGAAGAAGCGGCGTCGCTGCCGGTCGCCTACGGTACGGCGCACCGGATGCTCGTTACGCACAACACCATCAAGCCGGGTGATCGTGTAGTCATTCTGGGGGCGAGCGGCGGCGTTGGAACCGGCTGCGTGACGCTTGCCAAGATGCTGGGTGCCGAAGTGATCGCGGCCGCCGGCAGTGCGGACAAGGCTGAACGGCTCAAGGCGATGGGCGCCGATCACGTCATCAACTATCGCGACACCGATTTCTCGAAGTGGGTCATCGAGAAGTACGGCAAGCCGCAACGCCGCAGCTATGAAGGCGGTGCGGACGTCGTGATCAATTTCACCGGCGGCGATACGTGGGCACCGTCGCTCAAATGCATCAAACGCGGCGGCAGCCTGCTCGTCTGCGGTGCGACTGCGGGTCACGATCCCAAGGAAGACCTTCGCTACATCTGGAGCTTCGAGATTCGCGTGATCGGTTCGAACAGTTTTTATGACGACAACCTCGCGGCGCTGATGGAATTGATCCGTACGAAGAACATTGCCGTGCAGATCGACAAGGTGTTGCCGCTCGAACAGGCAGCCGAAGGCCTGCGCATGATTCGCGATCGGGAAGTGCTCGGCAAGATCGTCGTTACCCCATAAAAGTACGGAGACTCGAATGGCTGATAACCAGCAACTTACCGCGGAGCAGGTTCAGACAATGCTTACGCGTGGTCCTTACCACCAGTGGCTCGGTCTCCGTGTGCTCGAAGTCGGCGACGGCTCAATCGAAATCGCCGCGACGTGGCGCGAAGAGTGGGTCGTGAACCCCGAACGCCGGTACACGCACGGCGGCATTCTTGCCGCGCTGGTCGACCTCACGGCCGACTGGGCGCTGGTGTCGAAAACGGGCCGCGGCGTACCGACGATCGATCTGCGCGTCGACTATCACCGCGCGGCGATGCCCGGCGATCTCATCGCGCGCGGTAAGGTGGTGAAGTTCGGTAGCGGGATTTCGGTTGCGGAGGCGCATATTTACGACCAGTCCGGCGCGCTGCTCGCAAGCGGCCGGGGCGTCTATTCCACCGCGCCCGCACCCGCGCCGAAGGCATGATGAACACGGCGACATCGACGCTCGACCATGTCGTCGTGAACGCGATGTTCGAAACCGACGCCGCCGCGTCGTGTTTCGAATTGCTCGGCTTCGCGTTGACCCCGCGCGGCTATCACTCACTTGGCTCGGTCAATCACCTGATGATGTTCGATGGACATTATCTCGAACTGGTCGGCCTGCCGCCCGGCGCCACCACGTTGCGGCGCGAGATTCTCGAAAGCCGTCTGGGTGTAGACGGTCTCGTGTTCAAGACGGACGACGCGCAGGAAACCTATGCGCGATTGATCGACGCCGGCGTGCGTGCCAGTGAACCGCAGTCGTTCACGCGGCCCGTGGATATTAAAGGCGTCGAGCAGATCGCCCGTTTCCGGACAACCCGGCTCGCAGCCGAAGAACTGTCCGCCGGGCGCGTTTATTTCTGCGAGCACCTCACGCCGGAATGGGTCTTCCGTGCCGAATGGACGAAGCATCCGAACGGCGCGCGACGCCTGAAGGAATGTGTGATCGTGAGTGACGACCCGCAACTCGAAGCGCGCCGCTATGCGCTGATTGCCGGCGAGTCGGTTCTCACATCGCCGTCCTTCCACCACTCGCGCATTGCGTTGCGTGATTTCGATCTGGACTTTATCGATGGCGCGGCATATCGCACGCGCTATGGCGACCTCGTATGTCACGCAGCAGGGCGCGAAAGCTATTTTGGCGCCATTGTCGTCGAGGTAAGCGATCTTGCGGCGATGCACGCACGTCTGGACGCGCTCACGTCCCACGACGAGAGCGTGGTGCGGCTGATCGCGCCGACCCATGCGCAGAGCGGCGCGTCGTCCGTTGTGGTGCTGTTAGGCGAACTCAATACTGTCATTGAATTTATCGGAGCAGTTGAACATGCCCACGCCTGAGAATCTCGGCGATCTGATCGACGCCGACGGCGATCCGTGCAAGCTTGCAGTGATCGCGCTTGGGGAACCAGATGATACGGGTTGCGAGTGGCACGAAACGCGCATGACCTACGGCGAACTCGACGCGCTGGCTGACGGCGTCGCGCGTGCACTGGTGCGGCGCGGTCTGAAAGTCGGCGAGCGCGTTGCCATTCTTGCGGCGAATCGCGCCGAATATGTCGCGGCGCTGCTCGGCATCATGCGCGCGGGAATGGTCGCTGTGCCCGTCAACTTCAGGTTTCCACCCGCGCTCTCCACTTTTGTGATTCGCGATAGTGGTGCACGTCTGGTGTTTTGCGACGCCGCGCGACTTGCCGACTGCCCGGACGATCTGCCAACAGTCGTATTCGATTCGACGGGCGAGGAAAGTTTCGCTTCGTTCGTCGAACCTGGCCCGTTCGAGACTTTCGTGCCCACGCCCGACATGCCGGCGATGTTTCTTTATACGTCCGGCTCGACCGGCAAGCCGAAGGGCGTGATGCTCTCGCACGGCAGCCACCTGTGGGTGGCGCATACGCGAGCGCGTGCGCAGCCACCGGCGGCGCATCGCTTTCTGGTGGCCGCGCCGATGTATCACATGAACGCGCTGACGCTCGTGCTGATGTCGTTGTACGGGCACGGTACGGTCATACTGCTTCCGCAATTCACCGCGCGCATGTACATCACGGCGATCGAGCGCTATCGGGTCACGTGGCTCACCTCAGTGCCGCCAATGATCGCGATGATGCTGCGCGAAAAGGAGTTGCTTGCGCGCACGGATCTCTCATCGGTGCGCTTCATCCGGATGGGCTCGGCGCCCGTCAGCGAGAGTCTGCTTGCGCAGATCGGCGAGATACTGCCGAATGCGAAGCTCACTAACGTCTATGGCACGACCGAGGGCGGGCCGATCGTGTTCGGACCACATCCGCAAGGGATCGAACCGCCGTTGCTGTCGGTCGGATATCCGCATCCCGAAGTCAGCGTCAAGTTGCTCGACGCACCGCCGACAGGTGTTGCAACCGGCGTGCTGGCCGTGAAAAGCCCCGCCGTCATGCTCGGTTACCACAACCGGCCCGACCTGCCTCTGCCGGTGACAGCAGACAGCTTCTATATAACGGGCGACGTATTTCACCGCGACGACCAGGGCTTTTATGCGTTCGTCGGCCGTGCGGACGACATGTTCGTGTCCGGCGGCGAGAACATTTTTCCCGGTGAAGTCGAGCAGATGCTGGAGACGCACCCGGATATCGTCCAGGCATGCGTGGTGCCGGTCGCTGACGATATCAAGGGAACCAAACCGGTGGCATTCGTGGTGCGGCGCGCAGGCGCGTCGCTTACCGAAGAGGAAGCCAAACAGTTCGCGTTGACGCACGCCCCCGCTTATCAGCACCCACGGCGCGTATGGTTCGTGGACACGTTGCCGCTTGCGTCCACAAACAAGATCGATCGCGCAGTATTGAAAGCCACAGCGCTTGCGTCGCTACAGGATAGCGAAACCGCGTAAGTGAAAGCGACACGACATTCAACATCATGGAGTTCAGTATGAACGAGAATTTCCGCGAGTTCCTGGAACGGCTGCGCGCGGCACAGCAACTGGTAGATATCCGGCAGCCTGTTGATATCCGCCATGTGGGAACGCTGGTCGACCAGAGCGACAAGGCGCTGCTGTTTCATAACGTGATCGGCTACGATATGCCGCTGCTGTCGGGCATTATCCGCACGCAGGAACGCGCGATGATGGCGATGGGTTGCGACAACTACTCCGACATCGAGAAGATGCTGGCGCATGGCATCCAGAACCCGATTGCGCCCAAATATGTCGCCACCTCGGCCACGAAAGAAGTGATCTACAAGGGCGACGATGTCGATCTGTTCCGCCTGCCTGTGCCCATGTCGTCGATCTTCGACGGTGGCCCGATGATCACCGCGGGCATCGTGATATCGCGCGATCCGGAGCATGGCCTGAACAGCGGTATTTACCGGTTCATGGTCAAGGAAAAGGCGCTGAGCGGTATCGACATCGTGACGCCGAACAATATGCGCATGTTCGCGCAGCGTGCCTACGAACAGGGACGCCCGTGCCCGATCTCCATTTCGATCGGCAACCATCCGGTAGAAATCATGGGCGCCGGCTATCGCGCACCGATCGGCGTCGACGAAATGGCGATCGCTGGCGGCATCCGCGGCGCAGCCGTCGAATTGGCCCCGTGTGAAACGGTCGACTTGCCGTACATCGCCGATTCGGAGATCGTCATCGAAGCGGAAATTCTGCCGACGGGATGGACCCAGCCGGAAGGCCGCTTCGGGGAATTCACCGCATTGATGGGCGGCCTTCACTGGAACCCGGACGTACGCATCAAGGCGATCATGCATCGGCGCGATGCAATGTATTACTCGTTGCACATGCCTTGGGAAAACACCTGGCTGGCGGCGCCGACGCGCTATCAGGCCATTCGTAGCGCGCTGCGCACGGCCGGCGTGCAGGTAAAGGACATCAACGTGACGTTGGGCGGCCGCGCGTTCTGGCACGCGGTCATTTCGATTCGAAAGCAGGCGGGTGAGGGCAAGAACGCACTGCTGGCGGCGCTTTCGGTGATGGATCTGAAACACGTGGTGGTCGTTGACGACGACATCGACGTGTTCAACGGCGAGGAGGTCGAATGGGCCATCGCGACGCGCGTGCAGGGCGACCGCGATCTGATCGTCATCCCTGGCGCGCGCGCGAAGCCGCTGGACCCGAGCTTGCCGGTCATGCCGCCGGGCATGGTGCCGACAGGTGCCAAGGTCGGCGTGGACGCAACGATCTCGGAAGGCATTCCGCACGAACGCTACGAACGTATTTCATATGCCTACGCGGATACGGCGAAGATCGCGGACTACGTGGACGGGAAGGCCGACTCCGTGCATGTGTCGGAGCCGGAACAACTGGAAGACGCCGCAACCGAAGCGCTCGCGCTCCTCGGCGCCGCGCCGCTTTACTACACCGAGCTTGCCGAACGGCTGTCGAAATACGACTTCCGGACACTGGCTCGGGCGCTCGGCGAACTGCATGAACGCAAGCAGTTGTGGAAAACCGCGGAAGGCAAGCTTTGCGTACGTGGTTCAAGCTTCGACGCCGTGCCGCCGACGCGGCGCTGATTGCCGCGATATCGTTCAACGCGCTGCACGGGCCGCCAGCGTTCCCTTCACCCCATTAATGAGCTGATCTGATGCAACCCTACCTTCTTGCAAAGCGTGTGCTGTTTGCCGCCGCGATGTTCCTGCTCGCACTTTCTGCGCAGGCCGCGCCGCTGCGCATCGGTTACTGGACGAGCGGCGTGAGCCTCGGCCTCGGCGCCGTGCTGGAAACGGGCGATTTCCTGAAGAAGGCCGGTATCGACGACGCGCATTTCATGCACTTCGCCGAGGTCAACGCACCTGCGAGCGGGCTCGCCGCCAATGTGATCGACATAAGCTTCAGCGTGCCCGGCGCTAGCGCGTTCAGCATCGCGGCGAGCGGCGTGCCGATCAGGATTTTCGGTGCGACAGCGCCGGCCGATGTCACATTCGTCACGCCCGCCGACTCGCGGATCCAGTCGATCGCGCAATTGCGTGGGAAGAAAATCGGCATGTCGCCGTCGGGTAGTTCGGTTGCGTTGATGACGGCTGCGGTGTTGCAAGCAAATTATGGCTTCAATGCCAGCGAATATTCGCTGGTGCCCGGCAACGAGGCACGCCTTGCGCAGTTTCTCATGCAGCACCAGGTCGACGCCGCAGCGCTGCGCTCGGTTACGGTCGCGCAGTTGACGGAAGTGAAGACCCGGCGTCTCGGCACGCTGGTGGACGAATGGCACAAACTGACGAAATCCAATGCGATGCCGTATCTGGGCGTGGCCGCAGCACGCACGGAGTTGATCCAGCGCGACCCGCAATCCGTCGCCAGGCTGATAGTCGCGATTCACAATGCAATCGTGTGGGGCAACGCGCATCCGGACCAGGTCGCGGCGATACTGCAAAAAGTCGCGAATCTGCCCGCAGACGATGCTCGGATTTATGCGGCGCATTGGGCCGAACTGAATAGCATTTCCTTCGAACCGATTGACATCGACACGCTCAAGCGCGAGCAGCAGATCTTCGCGGCGAGCGGTGCGATTAAAGGAACGCTTCCCAGCGACGTATTCGTTACCGGACCGTACGAGGCGGCAAAGAAGATCATCACGGGTCAGAAGCCATGATGACGCATGCACGCCGGCCATGCTCGTTTGCGCTCGATAAAGGAGGGATCGCATGAAATCCACATCCGCAGCGCGGCGACGCCTCGTGGTCGGTATCAGCGGCGCGTCGGGCGTCATTTACGGTGTGCGGTTGCTTCGCCTGTTACGCGACCTGGAGGTGGAGTCGCACCTGGTGGTCAGCCGTTCGGCGCAGGTGACGCTGGCGCAGGAGACGCAGATGCGGATTGCCGATCTTCAGGCGCTCGCGGACGTCAACTACCCGAACACTGACATCGGTGCAGCGATTTCGAGCGGCTCGTTTCGCGTCGACGGCATGATAGTTGCGCCCTGTTCGATCAAGACGCTCTCGGAAGTTGCCACTGGATGCACCAGTTCGCTGCTTTCGCGAGCGGCGGACGTGATGCTCAAGGAACGTCGCCGTCTTGTGCTGATGGTGCGCGAAACGCCGTTGCATGCCGGTCATATCCGCAGTTTCGCTGCCGTCACGGACGCCGGCGCGATTGTCTATCCGCCAGTGCCGGCGTTCTACGCGCGGCCGGAAACGCTCGAGCAGATGGTCGATCATACGCTCGGGCGCGTGCTTGACCTGTTCGATATCGAATCACGATCCGTACGCCGATGGAGCGGCACTGCTGGCTGATAGATGGTGCGACAGGGTGTGCATTTTTTGTGTTCAGTTTACTTCCCTATATGCATCTCCTAGAATGATTTAAGGTTGGTGAGGTGCCTACAGAATGATGTAAGCATAATACGCAGCCATTCGTGGATAGAGCGCACGGGGGCAACATGGTAGGGAAGTTAGTTTCTGGGGGCAACGCCACGGCCGAGGGCAAGTTGCTGGGAGAGTCGACTTATCTGGCTATGCGGCAGGCGATACTGTCCTGCTCGCTGAAACCTGGCAGCATGCTGACCGAGGCTGCGCTGATGGAGCAATATGGCGTCGGCAAGTCGACGTGCCGGCTGGCGCTTGCGCGTCTCACGCACGAAGGGCTGGTGCGTTCGGTGCCGCGACACGGCTACGTCGTCGTGCCGGTCACGCTGAAGGATGTCGAGGAGGTGTTCGCGCTGCGGCTCATTCTCGAACCCGAGGCGGCGCGGCTCGCGGCCGGCAAGGTGGACGCAAAGGCGTTGATGCGGATCGATCGCGCCGCGCGCGGCAATACGGCGTCGAAGAATCACGGTAATCGGATCGGGTTTTTCCTCGATGCGAACCGGGAGTTTCATCTGGTGATCGCAATGGCATCGGGCAACGACCGTCTGGTGCGCAGCATCTCGGTGTTGTTCGACGAAATGGCGCGGCTGGTGGCGCTCGGTTTCAGCGACGAAGACGACAGCCCGGAAATCGCCGACGATCACCGCCAACTGGTTGAGGTGCTGTCGGCAGGCGACGGCAAGTCGGGCGCGCGCATTACGCGCCGGCACATCGAAAAGTTTCGCGACATGACGATGGAGCGTGTGCTACGCAGCATGAAGCGGGACTTTGAGCACGCGCCGCTGGTAGCGATCGGCAAGTAATACGGAGGATTCCGCCTTTGCTTCAGGCGGAATCTCTCGATGAATCGTTGCGCCGTGCTTTATGTTTTGATAAGGACATTTAGTAATCCTTCAAAGACGACGCTGGGGATACCGGCCGCGTTGCTACTTCAGGCAAAGCACCATGAAATCATTTCGTTCCGTTCTAAAGGCAGCATGCGCACTCTTAATAGCCGGCGCGTGCCTTACCAGTGCGTATGCGGCGCCGCTGCGCGTGGGCTACTGGACCAGCGGCACCAGTCTTGGTTTCGGTGCCGTGCTCGAAGCGCAGAAGTTCTTCGAGAAACAGGGACTGCAGGTGCAGTTCCTCCATTTTCCGGACGTGAACGGACCGACTACCGCGCTGGCTTCGAACGCGATCGACCTGGCATTCGGCACCAGCCTCGCGGGAGCATTCAGCTTGAGCCAGCAGGGTGTGCCGGTCAGGATGGTGGCCGCTACGCAGATTGTCGATGCGGAAATCGTCGTGCTCGCGGATTCGCCGATCCACTCGGCGGGTGAACTGCGCGGCAAGAAAGTCGGCATGTCGCCCATCGGCAGTGCGACCACTGGCGTCGGCACCGCCGTGCTCGACGGCAATTACGGGCTCAAGCTTGCCGACTATCGCCTGGTTGCGGGCGACGAGCCGCGTCTTGCGCAGTTCCTCGTTCAGAAGAACGTCGACGCCGCCGTCATGCGTCCCACCACGGTGGCGCAGGTGCCGGACAGTGCGCAGAAAGTCCGCGTCATCACAACTTTGTCCGATCAATGGAAACAGATGACGCAAGCGAGCACACCGCCCTATATCGGTGTCGCCGTGATGCGCATCGAGTGGCTCAAAGACAACCCGGCTGATGCTGCGAAGGTGCTCGCGGCGATGCGCCAGGCGCTGGCCTTCGGCGCGGCCAATCCCGACGCTGTCGTGGCGATACTCAAGAAGGCCGGCAACATGAGCGACGAGGGCGCGCGTTTCTACGGCGACCACTGGACGACCATGAATACGGTCTCGTTCAAATCGGGCGACATCGGCACACTGAAACGCACGTTCGAAGTTTTCAAGGCCGCCGGCACGCTGAAAGGCGAGCTTCCCGCGGATCTTTTCTATCAGAAGCCATATCTCGACTCGGAAGCAGTCAAATGAGCCGATATCGGGGGTCGGCCAGTGGCCACAGCCGCCGCCGTGGTGTACGGGCCTTCATCAACGGAGCAGCATTATGACGGAAAAGTGCGACGGTGCGGTCGCGACCATTGGATTTCCCACTAGCCGGATCCGCTGGCCGGAAGAGGGCATTACACGTGTGCCGCTACGTGTATTCTCCGACGCGGCAACCTACGAGCGCGAACAGGATGCCGTGTTTCGCGGGCTCACATGGAGTTTCCTCTGCCTCGACATCGAGATTCCAAACGCGGGTGATTACATCACGACCAAGGTCGGCCATACGTCGGTAATTGTCGTGCGCCAGCAGGACGGCATCATTGGTGCGCTCGTGAACAAGTGCGTGCACAAGGGCTCGGTGCTTTGCTACGAAGCGCAGGGGCACCGCAAGCGTCCGAACTTCGTTTGCCCTTACCATAACTGGGTTTACAACTTCGACGGCGAACTGACGAGCGTCGCGTTCGAGAAGGGCGTGCAAGGCAAAGGCGGTATGCCCGAGGATTTCGACAAATCGAAGTTCCGTCTGACGAAGCTGCGCGTGGAGACCATCCGCGGTCTCGTGTTCGGTTCGTTTTCCGAAGAAGCCCCTGCATTGAAGGACTATCTCGGACCGACAATGGTGCGGCACATGGAGCGCACGCTATATAGGCGGGTAAAGATACTTGGCCGCTATAGTCAGGTGATGCACAACAACTGGAAGCTCTATGTCGAGAATAGCCGCGACAACTATCACCCGAGCCTGCTGCATGCGTTTTTCTCGACCTTCAAGATCAACCGGCTGTCCGCGGAAGGCGGTACGTTGCAGGATGAAGATAGCCGGCATCACATCACCTTTACGAAGCGCTATACCGACATTGGCGATCAGGCATACGACTCCGGCGTGATTCGTGCAATGCGCGACGATTTCGGCCTGAAGGATCCTTCGTTGATCGATCAGTGGATGGAGTATCCCGATCAGATCACCAATGCGATCCAGAGCATTTTTCCGGGCTTCGTGCTGCATCAGATCATGAATTCCATCGGCGTGCGGCAGGTGGTGCCGCTCGGCGTTGATCGATGCGAACTGATCTGGACCGTGCTCGGCTTCGAGGAAGACACGCCGGAGCAGACGCTCATCCGGCGCAAGCAGAGCAATCTCGTCGGGCCCGCGGGTCTTGTGTCGATGGAAGACGGCACGATTGGCGCGTTCGTCGAAAAGGGTATTCGCGGCGATCTTGACGACGCTGCCGTGATCGAGATGGGCGGCAAGGGCACAGGCCCGATGGCGACCCGGGCGACCGAAACCTCGGTACGCGGTTTCTGGAAATTCTATAGAGAACTGATGGATGTCTAGCACGACGCGCTACTCTGACCTGGAGGTCGGCACCCAGACGGGCGCGAGTATCGCGCGCCTGATGGCTCACTATTGCAGTTCGATCGACAATGGCGATTTCGACCGCTGGCCGGAGTTCTTCACCGAAGATTGTACTTACCGCATTCTCACGCGCACCGATTTCGAAGCGGGCCGCGATTTCGGCATCTGGTTCTGCAACACGCGCGGCATGCTGCTGGATCGAGTCAGTTCGATCCAGTCGGTTAATGTGTTCGAGCCACATGTCTACCGTCATGTACTTGGACCGACCGAAGTCGTCAGCGTCGAAGACGGGCTGATCGGTTGCGAAACCAGCTACATGGTCGTGCGAACCGGCTATGAAGGCGGCATGGTTGTGTTCAGCGTCGGACGTTATATCGATCAGATCGTTGTCGAGGGCGGCCGCGCGTTGCTGCGTGAGCGCACGGTCGTCACGGATTCGTGCCGCTACGACACGCTCGTTGCGCTCCCTCTGTAAGGATGCTGCCCGGATGACCGAACCTGCCCGCCGTTACCGGCTGCACCTCGAAAGCCAGCGGTGTCAGTCGCCAGCCTTTCATCTTCACGAAGCCGTGTGGCAGGTCGCCTGCGCGCGGCATCCCGATCTCGCACAGCAAATCGACGTGACGTTCGGCTGGGACGGCGAGCGGTTCGCGCGTCCGCTCGACGGAGTCGACTTCCTGCTGGCGTCGAGATTCCCGCATGAGGTGGTGAACGACGCGCCGCGTCTGCGCTGGATTCACACGACAGGTGCCGGCGTCGATCAGTTGATGCCGCTCGATCGTCTGCGCCGCGACCTGACGCTGACGAACAGTAGCGGCATTCATAGCGACAAGGCGGCCGAATACACGCAAATGGCGTTGCTGATCCTGAATGCGCAAATGCCGGCCGTGTTGCAGGCGCAGCGGGAGCATCGCTGGGACGCCCGGCTGACCACATCCATTCGAGGCAAGACGGCGCTGATAATCGGCTTCGGCGATCTGGGCACGGCAGCGAGCCGCGCGGCGCGCGCGCTCGGCTTGCGAGTCATTGCACTGAATCGGAGTGGCGCGGCACCGGCGCGGGCGGTGGAAGCAGTCGATGTACTCGCAACGATCTCCGCACTCGACGACTGGCTGCCTCAGGCCGACTTCGTCGTTATTACGGCGCCGCTCACACCGGAGACACGCGAGTTGCTTTCCGCCGCGCGCCTCGCGCGCATACGGCCCGGTGCGGGCGTCGTTAACCTTTCGCGCGCGGCGCTGATCGACCATGCGGCGTTGTTCGAGCGATTGCGTTCCGGAGAGTGCGGCGGCGCGCTGCTCGACGTATTCGATCCCGAACCGTTACCGGCTGACCATGTGGCGTGGGACGTGCCGGGACTCGTCGTCACGCCGCACATTTCGTGCGACGCGCCCGATTACAACCTGCGGGTGCTCGAACTCTGGTTTGGCAATTTCGCGCGATTCCTGCGCGGCGAACCGCTCGCGAATATCGTCGATCGTACCCGCGGTTATTGAGCCAGCAGATGGGACGCGATCAAGGGTGACCGACCCAGCTGAGCGAGGCTCCGGTGCAAATAGGGTCGGCGAATCGGTTAAAGTTGTCGGAGCAAAACGGACTGATGACCCGCGATGACCAAGCTGAAGAGTCTCGAGATGTTCGCTGGTACCTGCGCTAGAAGCTCAGCCTACGGGATCTAACCAGCCCGCGAACGTGACAACGCCCCCGCGTCAGCTGATGGCATGCAACGGCCCGACAACAACCTCGTCACGAACGATCGCGCGGCATCGCCTGCAACGTATCGACGATTTCGCGCATCAGCGCTTTTCTGTCATCCGAAGCTCGCTGCACCATGCCGACCGTGCGCAGCGTCGGCGGACTCGAAATCGGGATCACGCGCAGCAGCGGGTCGTTCAGCCAGTTGTCGCGTATCAGCAGCGGCAGCACCGCGACGCCTACTTTCTCGCGCACCAGCGCGGCAATCGTCTCGATCGAATTCAGTTCGAGATACTCGTTGACCATCAAGCCCGCTTTCTCCAGCGCCTGCTCGACCACCTGCCCCGTGCGCACGCGCCGGTCGAAGCGCAGAAAGCCGTGCGCGCGCAAGATGCGCTGCGGGTCGTTATCGGCGATGTCGCGGTTCACTACCAGCACCATCGGTTCGGTGACCCTGCCTCGTTTCCACGTACAGCAAATCATGCAGCGATCAACCTAGCCTCGTAGTCGACTGGAGTGCAGAAATCGATAGAGGTGTGCAGGCGTTCTCGATTGTGGTAGCCCTCGATCCAGTCGACGATATCCAGACGGGCCTGAGCGCGCGTTTCGTAGTGAACCCGATAAATCCTCTCGACCTTAAGCGTTTTGAAGAAGCTTTCCATCGGCGCGTTGTCCCATGCGCTAGCGCGACGGCTCATCGAAACGTTCATCTTGAAGTCAGCGGCCAGTTTTCGGTACGCCCGACTTGCATATTGACTTCCGCGATCGGAATGTAACAACAACCCTGGCGGGGGCTTACGGTGCCAGCACGCACTGCGCAGTGCCTGGGAGACCAGTTCCGCGTTGATGCGCTCTGACATTGACCAGCCTACGATGCGTCGGCTTGCCAAATCCAGAATGGCAGCTAGGTATAGCCAACCTTCGCCGGTCCTGATGAACGTGATGTCGCTGACCCAAGCCTGATCGGGCTGCCAGCCGTCAAAACGACGATCAAGCAGGTTGGGCGCTACCGGTGAGCGGTGTGTCGAATCCGTCGTCACCCGATACGGGCGTTTATAGACCGGCCGCAGCCCTAGGCGTTGCAGACTACGGCGTACACGTTCGGCGCTCGCCGGCTGGCCTTGCATCCTTAATTGCTTCACGATCCGAGGACGGCTGTAGCTGCCGCGATTGGCGCGGTGAATCGCTGCGACCGCCCGATCAAGCGCGGCGTTGGCCTGCGCTCGCTGACTTGGCCCGCGATTACGCCACTGGCAATATCCGCTGCGCGAAACCATCAAGATGTGACACAGCCGAGTAACGCTGTACTGGTCGCGGTGCTCGTCGATCCATGCGTACTTCACCGCGACCCCTTTACGAAGTACGCCGTCGCTTCCTAAGAAACACCTTTCGGCGTAGCCTCGTGCAGGATGTATCCGAACTCTGCAGCACGGCGATGAAGCTGTTTGATCACACGCTCCCGGTACTGGCTTTCGTAATGGTCGGCACCAGGGTCTTTGTACTGCATGCCGAAGCGCATGGTGTTGTAAAAGAGAACAGCAATTTTGCGCGCCGTCGCTGTGACAGCTTTAGCCTTGCCAATTCTGGTTGCAAGGCGCCTGTAGAAAGCGCCGAGTGCGGTATTCGTGCGACCGACTGCAACCGCAGCCAGTCTCAACTGCGCGCTTATCCAATCCCGTTCGTCCCGGAGCATCTGAAGGATAGGGAGGCCGCCAATCGCGTGGTGCTGGAACAAACTGTTCCGCTGAACAGTGTGGGCGATTTGGTAACCCATCTGTTTTAATTGCATGAGAGTTCGCGGGCACTGCTGGAAATTGGATAGCGGTCTGCGCCCTCAACCTCGCCGCGAGGCAGCCGTT